>NZ_VJZD01000109.1 GCF_009377175.1 Streptomyces adustus | reverse complement strand
GTTCCGGGAGGGTGGCGGTGAGGGGGCCGTCGGGGTCGGCGTGCAGCGGGACGTGGAAGTGGGCGCGCCACGGTGTTGTCGCGGGCAGGGCGGGCCCGGTGAGGGCCTGCGGGAGGTCGTCCGTGCCGTGCAGCCCGGCGGGGGTGCGGGTGCGGGTCTGGTGCAGGAAGCGGGGTTCGGCGAACTCGGCCAGCGCGTCCCGGACTTCGGGACGGTCGGGGTGTGCGGCGTGCAGGGCGGCGGACAGTTGCGCCTTGACGACGGGGATGTGCGCGGCGGCGAGGGCGTCCAGCGCGGTGCGCGGGTCCTCGAAGGAGGTGGCGAGGTGGCAGGTGTCGACGCAGACGCCGACGCGGGGGTGGGCGACGGCGGTGAGCGGGACCAGGGCGTCGTGGGTGGTCTCCACGGTGCAGCCGGGCTCGGGCTCCAGGCCTACGCGGATGGAGCGGCCGGTGAGTTCCACCAGCGCGTCCAGCCGGGCGCCGAGGGTGCGCAGGGCTTCGTGTCCGGTGCGGGCGCGGTCGGCGCTCCAGCCGGTGCGCCAGCCGAGCGGCAGGGTGGAGATGCTGCCCTCGGTGACGTCGTCGGGCAGCAGCGCGCCGAGGATCCGGGCCAGCGCGGTGGTGTGTTCGAGACGCTCGGGGTCGGCCCAGTCGGGCTTGTACACGCGGTACTTGACCTCTTCGGCGCCGAATCCCTCGTACGGGAAGCCGTTGAGGGTGACGACCTCCAGGCCGCGCCGGTCGAGTTCGCCGCGCAGGGTGCTCAGCGCGGCCGGGTCGGTGTCCAGGGCGCGGGCGGCGTCCCGGGCGAGCCACAGGCCGATCCCGAGGCGGTCGCGACCGAGCCGGCGGCGCACCGGTTCGCAGTGGTCGCGCAGTTGGGCGAGGACGCCGTCGAGGGTCTCGGCGGGGTGCACGTTGGTGCAGTAGGCGAGGTGGACGGTCGTACCGTCGGGGTGGGCGAAGCGCATCGCTCACTCCCCGCCGCGGGCGAGCGAGTTGCCCTCGTGGGTGGCCTCGGGCTGCGCGATGTCCAGGTTCAGTCGGCCGCTGAGCCCGTAGAAGGCGACGGGGTTGCGCCACAGCACCTGGTCGACGTCGTCCTCGGTGAAGCCCTCGGCGAGCATCAGGTCGGCCACCGCGCGGGTCTTCAGCGGGTCGCTGCGGCCCCAGTCGGCGGCGGAGTTGACGAGCACCTTCTCGGGGCCGTGGGCGCGCAGGATCTCCACCATGCGCCGCTCGTCCATCTTGGTGTCGGGGTAGACGGAGAAGCCCAGCCAACAGCCGCTGTCCTTGGCCTCCTTGACGGTCGTCTCGTTGAGATGGTCGACCAGGACCCGGTCCAGGGGCAGCGCGGACTCGCGCACCACGTCGAGGGTGCGGCACAGGCCCGCGAGCTTGTCGCGGTGCGGGGTGTGGACCAGGGCGGGCAGGCCGTGGTCGGCTGCGAGCTGGAGCTGTGTGGCGAGGGCTTTGTCCTCGGCGGGGGTCATGGAGTCGTAGCCGATCTCGCCGACCGCGACGACCTGGTCCTTGACGAGGTAGCGGGGCAGTTCGTCCAGGACGGGCGTGCAGCGCGGGTCGTTGGCCTCCTTGGGGTTGAGGGCGAGGGTGCAGTGGTGGGCGATGCCGTACTGGGCGGCGCGGAACGGCTCCCAGCCGAGCAGGGAGTCGAAGTAGTCGAGGAAGGAGGCGGGTGAGGTGCGGGGCTGGCCGAGCCAGAAGGCGGGTTCCACCAGCGCGCGGATGCCGGCGGCCCGCATGGCCTCGTAGTCGTCGGTGGTCCGGGAGGTCATGTGGATGTGGGGGTCGAACAGGCGCATCAGGACTCCTTGCGACTCGGTGCGGTGGCCAGGGCCAGCACCCGGTGCAGACCGCCGGGGACGGGGCGGTCGGCCGCGGTGCGCTCGGCGGCGAAGTCGGCGAGCATCCGGGCGAGTTCGGCGTCGCCGTGGGCGCGCTCGTCGAGCGCGGCCACCTCGTCGACGGGAACGCCGGTGAACAGGCATTTGAGGACGGCGTGCCGCCAGCCGTGGGTGTCCAGGTGGCGGGCCGCGTAGGGGCCGACGGCGGCGGCGATCAGCCTGGTGTCGTTGGTGCGCAGGGCGTCCTCGGCCAGGGGGAGCGCGTCCGGGCCCGGCACGAGGTGGGGCAGGGCGAGCAGCACGGCCCGGCGTTCGTCGGCGGTGCCCTGCCGGTAGACGCGGGTGAGGGCGACGGCGTCGGCGCGGGCGGCGTGCAGGATCAGGACGCGGGCGGCGTCGGCGTGCCGGCTGCCGCAGCGTCGTCCGGCCTCCGCGAGCCGCAGTTCCCAGGCGCTGATCGGTCCGTGTCCGCCCGGATGGTCGGCGGCTTCGGCCAGGGCCTGCCGGTACCACTGCCGGGCGGCCGGGTCGAGGTGGGTGTCGAGGTGTTCGCGCAGGGCGTCGAGGGAGGGCGCCGCTGCGACGGCGGAGTGGGTCACGGTGTGCTCCTTTGCGGCGCGGGCCGGTGGGTGCGCCGCCCGGTCCCGGTGGAGTGAGGTCACGGCGCGCTCCTCTTCGGCGCGGTCGCGGGAGGGGTGTCGGCGGCGCGGCGCAGGAACGGCAGCGAGGTCGTGGCGTGGTGGGGGCCGGCGTGGGAGTGGCGGGGCAGTTCCACGACCGTCAGGCCCTGGTAGCCGCTGGTGTCGAGGGCCGCGAGGACGGACGGGAAGTCGATCTCGCCCTCGCCGAACGGGAGATGGTCGTGGACGCCGCGCCGCATGTCCTCGATCTGGACGTGCCGCAGCCAGGGCGCGGCGGCGCGTACGCAGTCCTGGGGCGGCAGGGGCTCCAGGCACTGGCAGTGGCCGATGTCGAGGGTGAGGCCCAGGGCGGGCGGGTCCCCGAGGAGGCCGCGCAGGTGGTGGAAGTCGGCGAGGGTGGCGAGGAGGTGGCCGGGTTCGGGTTCGACGGCGAGGGGCACGCCGGCGGCGTCGGCGGCCTCCAGCACGGGAGTGAGGGAGACGGCGAGCCGCTGCCAGGCCGTACCGGGCTCGTCCACCGATGGCGGAACGATTCCGCTGAAGCAGTGCACGGCCTGTGCCCCGAGGTCCGCCGCCACCCGTACCGCCCGCAGGAGCAGGTCCGTGCGGCGGGCGCGGTCCTGCGGGTCCGGGCCGAGCAGGGAGGGCCCGTGCTTGCGGCGCGGGTCGAGGACGTAGCGGGCGCCGGTCTCCACGGTGACGTCCAGCCCGAGTTCGGCCAGCCGCTTGGCGACCTTGCGGGTGCGCTCGGCGAGGTGGGGGGCCAGCGGGTCGAGGTGCATGTGGTCGAGGGTCAGGCCGACGCCGTCGTAGCCGAGGTCGGCGAGCAGCGCGAGGGCGTCGTCGAGCCGCAGGTCGGTGAGGCCGTTGGTGCCGTAGCCGAAGCGGAGGGTCATGTCACGCTCACCTTTCTCGACAGCCGGGCCGCCAGCGGGGCGAGGGCGGCGGTGCACAGCGCGGCGACGGGGGCGCCGGCGCGGGCGCAGAGGGCGGCCTGGAGGGGGATGGTGGCGCGGATGCCGCCGCCGACGGCCTTCTGGGTGAGCTGGGGTGAGGGGTTGAGGGCGGCGTGCAGGTAGGGGCGGGCGGCCAGGGCGGTGTAGGCGGCGGTGAGCGCGGTGCCCAGCGCCCGCGGGGCCGGGGCCTCGGCGGTGCTGCCCGGCAGGCCGGGGGTGGGTGCGGCACCCCGGCCCGCCGGGAGTTTCCTGGCGAGCAGGAGTCCGAGTGCGCCCGCCGTGGTCAGCGCCGCGAGCGGGGGCAGTACCGCTCCTCCGGTGGTCTCGTGGCGGGAGACGGTGGTGAGGGCCAGGGTGTGGGTGCTCAGCAGGGCGGCGGAGGGCAGGGCCCGGCGCACCGTGCCGGGCTGCGGGCCGGTGGCGGCCGCGCCGAGCAGCAGGTCCAGCCCGCGGGCCGCCGCCATCGCCGCGGGCCCGGCCGCGGTGCGCTTGAGGACCAGGTCGTACGCCCATACGGTGGCCGCCAGCGAGGTCGCGACGGCGAGGGCGGGGCGGCCGGCACGGGCGGCCAGGGCCAGACCGGCCGCGGTGAGCGCACCGGCCGCGGCGAGGGCGGCCGCGGGCCGGATGCGGCCGGAGGGCAGGGGGCGGTGCGGGCGCTCGACGGCGTCCTCCTCCCGGTCGGCCCAGTCGTTGAGCGCCATCCCGGCCTCGTAGAGGCACAGCGAGCAGCCGGCCGCCAGCAGGGTGCGCCGTCCGGGCCGTCCCGGCGCGGCCGCCGCCCCGGCCAGCACATCGCCGGGAACGGTGAACAGCGCGGGCAGGCGCAGCAGTTCGGCCCAGGCCCGGGCGCTCACGCGGTCTCCCGCAGCCGCTGCCCGAACCGTACGAGCGCCGCGTACTGCTCGCCGAGCGCCGAAGGCGCCTGCCCCACCGGGTCCTTGAAGTAGAAGCCGAGGTCGGACAGCGCGCCCCGGATGCCCGACTCGTGGGCGCGCAGGGTCAGTCGGGCCAGGTCCAGGACCAGGGGCGCCGCCAGGGCCGAGTCGCAGCCCTGCCAGATGGTCTGGAGGACCATGCGGGTGCCGAGGAAGCCGTCGAAGGCGATGTGGTCCCAGGCGGTCTTCCAGTCGCCGAGCGCCGGTACGTCGTCGATGTGCACCTCGCCCTGCGGGCTGCCGCCGAGGGTGTCGGCCAGGACGCGTTCCTTGCCGGCGTTCTTGGCGGCGGCAGCCGCCGGGTCGGCCAGGGCCGCGCCGTCGCCGCCGCCGAGCAGGTTGGTGCCGGACCAGGCGCGCACGTCCAGCGCCCGCTGCGCGAACATCGGCCCGAGGACCGAGCGCAGCAGGGTCTGGCCGGTCTTGCCGTCCCGGCCGGCGTACGGCGCACCGGCGGTCGCGGCCACCGCGGCCAGCGCCGGGTGGTGCAGTCCGGTGGACGGGGTGAAGTTGACGTAGCCGCAGCCGGCGCGCAGGGCGGCCGCCGCGTACAGCGAGCTCGGCGGCAGCGCCGCGCCGTCGGCGGCCGGCTCGGTCGAGGCGACGTTGACCACGACGGCCCGCGCCAGCTGTCCGCGCCGGACGAAGTCCTGGATGTCGGCGGTGAAGGCGGCGATCAGCTCCTCGGTACTCCGGCTGTCACCGCGGGCCGGGCCGCCGGGGCGTATCTCCGCGTCGGCCGCGGCGAGTTCGGCCGCCACGGCGGCCGGGAGGCCGTGCGGCAGGACACCGTCGGCGGCCAGTTCCTCCGCCCGTTTGGGCAGCGGGCAGTCCGTCGTGTCGTGACCGCCGAAGACGAGGGACGCGAGGTCCGGCAGACCGCTGTCGGCGAACGGCGGCGTCTCGGTGACCATACCGGTGGGCGGGTGCAGGCCCGCCGCCATGGCGGCGCAGCCGGCCACGGCGGTGGTGGCGACGGAGCCGCGGGCACCGATCAGCCACACTCCCACGCGGGGGCGGGGAAGGGACGCGGACATGGGCAGCCTCCTTGGCGGGCGCGAACCGCGCGTGGGTGAGGTGAGGGACTGAGACGGCGGGCGGGGGTCCGGCGTCCCCCGCCCGCCGCCGCTCACCTGCCCTTGACGGGCAGTTCCTTGATCCGGATGTTGCGGAAGGACACGTCGTCACCGGCTCCGTGGTTCTGGATGCCGATGTGTCCGTCGCGCAGGCTCCGGGCCGGATCGGTGTTGGTGAAATCGTTGATCTTCACGCCGTTGAGCCAGACGCGCAGTCGTTCGCCCTGCACGCGGATCTCGTACGTGTTCCACTCCCCCGGCGGGTTCAGCGCACGGTCGCGCTTCTTCACGTCGGCGGACCGGAAGCCGTAGACGGAGCCCGTGGTCTTCTCGGGCACGTCGGTGGCGTCGATCTGGATCTCGTAACCGTTGTCGACCGCCGACCAGGGGTCGTCCGAGGGCGGGAAGCCCACGAACACACCCGAGTTGTCGTCGCCGGCCGCCTTCCAGTCGAGCTTCAGCGAGTACGAGCCGAAGCCGGTCGGGGTGTACCAGAGCAGCCCCAGGCCGCCCGTCGACGTGAGCGTGCCGTCGTCGGAGCGGGTGAAGCCGCCCGGGCCCGCCTGTCGCCAGCCGTCCAGGGAGGTGCCGTCGAAGAGCGGCCGGTAGCCGGTCTCGGGTCGGCAGTCGGCCTGGACGTCGCCGATGGCCCACCGGATGCCGCCCAGCAGGTGCTGCCGGAAGGCGGGGTCGGCGTAGGACTCCTTGGTGTGGCCGCCGCCGGTGTAGAAGGCGCGGCCGCCCTGGTAGTCCTGGCACCAGGCGATGGGATGGTCGCCTTCCATGGTGCCGCCGGTGTACGACGTCTCGTCCAGGGAGGCCAGGACGTGGGCGTGCTCGCGCGGGTTGGAGCGGTAGTTGTACCACTCGTCCGTGCGCTCCCAGGTCCGTCCCAGGTGCGAGGTCGCCGCGTGGGCGCGGTCCTCCACGTTCACCGTGGCCGGCTGGATCGCCGGGTGGTTCTGGAAGTACGCGCCCGCCAGGCCGCCGTAGAACGCCCAGTCGTACTCGGTGTCGGCGGCCGAGTGGACGCCGACATAGCCTCCGCCGTGCCGGACGTACCCCTCGAACGCGTCCTGCTGGGCGGCGTCGAGGACGTCACCGGTGGTCGACATGAACACCACGGCGTCGTAGCGGCTGAGGTTCTTGCCGGTGAAGGCGGCCGCGTCCTCGGTGGTGTCGACGGTGAAGCCGTTCGCCCGGCCGAGCTGCTGCACGGCCTCGATGCCCTGGGGGATCGAGTCGTGCCGGAAGCCCGCGGTCTTGGAGAAGACCAGGACGCGCTTGGCGCCGTGGGCCGGGTCCGACTGGGCGGGTGCGGTCATGCAGCCGAGGAGCAGTGCGGCACCGAGCGCCGCGGTGGTGGTTCTGGCCGTCGCTCTCATGGTGTCGCCTCCTCTCAGCCGGTGGTGAAGTTGAAGTCGTCGAGCTCGTACAGGGATCCGCTGCCGCCCTTGAAGACCAGGTAGAGGGCGGTGGTGCCGCGCGGTGCCTTCGACAGGGCGGTGGAGACGTCCTGGTAGGTGTCCCAGCCGCCGGTCACCGGCACGGTGGCCTTGCCCAGCAGAGTGCCGGTCGCGGACCCGGCGCGGACCTCCAGGGTGCCGCCGGCGCCGCCGGAGGCGATGCGCGCGGTGATCTTCTTGGCGTCGGACAGGCTGTACGGGGTGAAGGCGATCCAGTCGCCGTTGTCGATGTCGCCGACGGTCTTGGCGCCGTGGGCGCCGGTGCGGGCGGTCACCGTGACACCGGAGGAGGTGTTGAAGTGCTCGGCCTGACGGTGCCGGGGCTGAAGGACGCTGCGGGCGTGCGTGGTGAGCGCCTCCTGGCCGCCGCCTCCGTTGTCGGTGTACTGGGCGTCGAGGACACCGAAGATGTTGGCGTCCTGGTCGTGTCCGCCGTCGGCGCTGGTCTGGATGGTGCCGGAGCAGCCCTGGGCGGAGGTCAGCGGGTGGCCGTGGGTGTCGTGGCCGAGGATGAAGTTGACGGTGACCTTGGAGCAGTCGACCGCCTTGCCGTCCTCGGGGTCGGTCACCTTCACGTTGAACGGGATCGCGTCACCGAAGCTGAACAGCTTGCCGTCCTGGGGGAGTTGCAGGGAGACGGTGGGGGCGGTGTTGCCGACGACCACCTGGACGCTGGCGCTGCCGGTCCGGCCGGTGGTGTCCTTGGCGGTCACCGTGGCCGTGTAGGTGCCGTTCTTCTTGTACTTGTACGTGGGGTTGGCACCGGTCGCGGTCGCCCCGTCGCCGAAGTCCCAGCTGTAGGTGAGCGCGTCGCCGTCCTGGTCGCTGGAGCCGGCCGCGGAGAAGGCCACCTTCAGTGGGGCCTGTCCGGAGGTGCGGTCCGCCGCCGCCTGGGCCACCGGGGAGTGCCCGTCGGTGGCGTTCTCTATGCGGTACAGGCCCGAGTGGTCGTCGCCGCCGAACCAGGAGGTGCCGTAGTCGAGCACGTAGAGGGCGCCGTCGGGGCCGAAGGCCATGTCCATCACCTGGGTGCCGCTCCAGGGGATGTCGTTGATCGACTGGACCTTGCCGTCCGCGTCGCTGGTGATGCGCTTGATCCAGCGGCGGCCGAACTCACCGGCGAAGAAGTCGCCGTCGTAGACCGCGGGGAACTTCACGGGCGAGTCGAGCGTGGCGTCGTAGTGGTAGACCGGGCCGCCCATCGGGGACTCCGAGCCGGTGCCGAACTCCGGCACGGACGGGCCGTCGTAGGGGATCCAGGCCGGCTGTGCCGGGGGCAGGTCCGTCAGACCGGTGTTGTGCGGCGAGTCGTTCTTCGGCGCGGAGCAGTCGAACTTGGCGCCGGAGGTCTTCGTCGCGAAGTCGTAGTCGACGTAGGCGTCGTTGGCGCCGGTGCAGTACGGCCAGCCGAAGTTGCCTGCCTTGGTCACCCGGGCGAACTCGACCTGGCCGGCCGGGCCGCGGTCGGGGTTGGCCGCGCCCGCGTCGGGGCCGTAGTCGCCGACGTAGACGATGCCGGTCTTCTTGTCGACGCTGAACCGGAACGGGTTGCGGAAGCCCATGGCGTAGATCTCGGGCCGCGTCTTGTCCGTGCCGGGCGGGAAGAGGTTGCCGTCGGGGATGGAGTAGGAGCCGTCGGCGTTCACCTTGATGCGCAGGATCTTGCCGCGCAGGTCGTTGGTGTTGCCCGAGGTGCGCTGGGCGTCGAAGCCGGGGTTGCGGTCGGGGCGCTCGTCCAGCGGGCTGTAGCCGTCGGACTGGAAGGGGTTGGAGTCGTCGCCCGTCGACAGGTACAGGTTGCCGGCCGCGTCGAAGTCGATGTCACCGCCGACGTGGCAGCACAGGCCGCGCGTGGTGGAGACGTCGAGGACCTTCTTCTCGCTGGCCTTGTCGAGGGTGCCGTCGGCGTTCAGCACGAAGCGGGAGAGCCGGTTGACGCCGTCGAACGGCGCGAAGTCGGCGGCGGTGCCCGTCTCGGGCGCGTCGCCCGCCGGGGTGTTCAACGGCGGTGCGTAGTAAAGGTAGATGGCGCGGTTGTGGGCGAAGTCCGGGTCGATGCCGACGCCTTGGAGGCCCTCCTCGTCGTGGGAGTAGACGTCGAGCTTGCCGGCCAGCTTGGTGTTGCCCGCGGCGTCCGTCAGCCGCAGTTCGCCGTCGCGGGAGGTGTGCAGGACCGAGCGGTCCGGCAGGACGGCGAGCGACATGGGCTCGCCGACCTCCGCCTCGCCCTTGGCGAGGGTGACCTGCTGGAAGTCCTCCGCCGCCGACTGACCGGCGACGGCAGCGCCGGCCTGGGGGGTGGTCAGGGTGAGGGTGGCGCCGGCGAGCAGCGCCCCGCTGAGCAGGGCGAGCGACTTTCGCAGGCGTGTACTGCGGTTCGCGTTGCGGGTGGTGGGGTCGTTCCCGTGCACGAATGGCCTCCAGATCGGGGCTGGTTGTACGGGCGGGTGCGTACGCCGGGATGCGCCGTCATCCCGGAGCCGTGACGAGCGGACGCGGGGGTCCGTCGTCCGGACCGGGGTCGGACCGGTCCGGACCACGGGCCCTGTGCGTCAGCTGGAGAAGGCCGCGTCGAACGAGGCCGACGGCGGTTCGAAGTCGTAGGCCCGCAGGCGGGTGAGAGCCTCGGGGGCGCCCTGGAGCCGGTCCATGCCGGCGTCCTCCCACTCCACGGAGACGGGTCCGCGGTAGTCGATCGAGCGCAGCATGCGGAAGACGTCCTCCCAGGGCACGTCGCCGTGTCCGGCCGAGACGAAGTCCCAGCCGCGGCGCGGGTCGCCCCAGGGCAGGTGGGAGCCGAGGCGGCCGTTGCGGCCGTCGAGGCGCTTGCGGGCTTCCTTGCAGTCGACGTGGTAGACGCGGTCGCGGAAGTCGTACAGGAAGCCGACCGGGTCGAGGTCCTGCCACACGAAGTGGGAGGGATCGAAGTTCAGGCCGAACGCCGGGCGGTGGCCGACCGCTTCCAGGGCGCGGTGGGTGGTCCAGTAGTCGTAGGCGATCTCGCCGGGGTGGACCTCGTGGGCGAAGCGTACGCCCTCGGTGTCGAAGACGTCGAGGATCGGGTTCCAGCGCTCCGCGAAGTCCTCGTAGCCGCGCTCGATCATCGACTCGGGAGCCGGCGGGAACATGGCGACCAGATGCCAGATCGCGGAGCCGGTGAAGCCGATGACCGTGTCGACGCCGAAGGCCGCGGCCGCCCGGGCGGTGTCCTTGATCCGCTCCGCGGCGCGCCGCCGTACGCCCTCGGGGTCGCCGTCGGCCCAGACGTCGCCCGGGAGGATGCCCCGGTGGCGTTCGTCGATGATGGCGTCGCAGACGGCCTGCCCGGTGAGGTGGTTGGAGATCGCCCAGCACTTCAGGCCGTACTTGTCCAGGAGTTGATGACGCGAGGCGATGTAGCCGGGGTCGGCGAGCGCCTTGTCGACCTCGAAGTGGTCTCCCCAGCAGGCGAGTTCGAGGCCGTCGTAGCCGAAGTCGCGGGCGAGACGGCACACCTCTTCCAGCGGCAGGTCGGCCCACTGGCCGGTGAACAGGGTGAACGGGCGCGGCATGTGACGGGCCTTTCAGTCCGCGACGGGCGTGTAGACGGAGTTCTTCCCGGCGCTCTCCTCCACCGCCGCCAGGACGCGCTGCACCTGGAGTCCGTCGGCGAAGGAGGGGTCGGGGCGGCGGCCTTCGTCGATGGCGTGGACGAGATCGCGTACCTGGTGGACGAAGGTGTGCTCGTAGCCGAGGCCGTGGCCCGGCGGCCACCAGGCGTCGATGTAGGGGTGGTCGGGTTCGGTGACGAGGATGCGGCGGAAGCCCGCCTCGGCGCCGGGGTCGGTGGCGTCGTGGAACCACAGCTCGTTCAGCCGCTCCAGGTCGAAGCAGAGGGAGCCACGTTCGCCGTTCAGCTCGATGCGCAGCGCGTTCTTGCGGCCGGTGGCGTACCGGGTGGCCTCGAAGGAGGCGAGGGCGCCGGAGGCGAACCGGCCGGTGAACAGGGCGGCGTCGTCCACCGTGACCGTGCCGGTGCCGGCCGCGGGCATCGCGGTCAGGCCGCTGCCGGCGCCACCGGGCAGCGGCCGCTCCCGTACGAACGTCTCGGTCAGCGCCGACACCCCGGCCAGCCGCTCCCCCGCCAGGTACTGGGCGAGGTCGACGATGTGGGCACCGAGGTCGCCGAGCGCGCCGGAGCCCGCGAGTTCCTTGCGCAGCCGCCAGGTCAGCGGGAAGCCCGGGTCGGTCAGCCAGTCCTGGAGGTACGCCACCCGCACGTGCCGCAGGGTGCCGAGCCGGCCGTCGGCGACCATCCGGCGGGCGAGCGCGGTGGCCGGCACCCGGCGGTAGTTGAAGCCGACCATCGCCAGCCGTCCCCGACCGTACGCCTCATCGGCGGCCCGTGTCATCGTCACGGCCTCGTCGACGGTGTTCGCGAGGGGCTTCTCGCACAGGACGTGCTTGCCGGCGGCCAGCGCGGCCAGGGCGATCTCGGCGTGGCTGTCACCGGGGGTGCAGATGTCCACGAGGTCGACGTCGTCGCGGGCGATCAGCGCCCGCCAGTCGGTCTCCACGGCCGCCCAGCCGAGCCGGTCGGCCGCCGTACGCGCCGCCGCGCCGTCCCGTCCGCACAGTACGGCCAGGACCGGTTGCCGGGGCAGGTCGAAGACGCGGCCCGCGGTGCGCCACCCCTGTGAGTGGGCGGCGCCCATGAAGGCGTAGCCGACCATGCCGACGCGCAGCGGCGGCTTCCCGGTGCCCGGTGGCGACTGTGGTTCCGCTGACGGCTGCGGCTGTTCCATGCGCTCGTCCTCCTGTCGGTCGTGGCGCGCTGGGGGGCTTGCGCCCCCAGCGCGGTGGGGGGTGCGGGCGGGTCCGATCACCGGAAGCCGGTGGACATGTACTGGTCGACGTTGGTCTTGTCGACGACGGCCGAGTAGAGCGTGATCGAGGCGGGGATCTCGAACTCGGCGAGGCCTCCGACCCCCTTGGCCTGGCCGAGGGCGCGGGCGAGGTCGATGGCGGAGGCGGCCATCGTGGGCGGGTACAGGACGGTCGCCTTCAGCACCCCGTCGTCCTGCTTGATCGCCTGGAAGGCGGAGAGCGCGCCGGCGCCGCCGACCATCAGGAAGTCGTCGCGTCCGGCCTGCTGGATGGCCCGCAGCGCGCCCACGCCCTGGTCGTCGTCGTGGTTCCACAGGGCGTCGAACTTCGACTGCGCCTGGAGGAGTTGCGCCATCTTCGCCTGGCCGGACTCGACGGTGAACTCGGCGGCCTGGCGAGCGACCTTCTGGATGTTGGGGTAGTTCTTCAGGGCGTCGTCGAAGCCCTGGGTGCGCTGCTTGGTCAGCTCCAGGTTGTCCAGTCCGGCGAGCTCGACGACCCGGGCGTTCGGCTTGTCCTTGAGCTTCTCGCCGATGTAGCGGCCGGCGTTGAGGCCCATGCCGTAGTTGTCGCCGCCGATGTAACAGCGGTAGGCCTGGGCCGAGTTGAAGATGCGGTCGAGGTTGATGACCGGGATGCCGGCGCGCATCGCCTTGAGGCCGACCTGGGTGAGCGCCTTGCCGTCGGCGGGCAGTACGACCAGGACGTCGACCTTCTTGTTGATGAGGGTCTCGATCTGGCCGATCTGCTGGGCGGTGTCGTTGGAGCCCTCGGTGACCTCCAGGGAGACGTCCGAGTACTTCTTGGCGCGGTTCTTGGCGTTGTCGTTGATGGCGTTCAGCCAGCCGTGGTCGGCCTGGGGTCCGGCGAAGCCGATGGTGACGTGCTTGCCGGGCTTGTCGTCGGCGGCCGGCTGGTTGTTCGCCGCGGTCTTGTCGTCCTTGGTGTCGTTGCTCGTGCAAGCCGTGAGCAGGGCTCCCGCGGAGACCGCCGCGGTTCCGAAGAGCAGTCCTCTGCGACTGGTGGTGTGTGACATGGCGGTGAACCCTTTCCTCAGTTCGTGCTCGCGGTGCGGCGCTGCACCAGGACGGCGGCGACGATGATGGCGCCCTTGGCGATCTGCTGGACGTCGCTCTGGAGGTTGTTCAGGGCGAAGATGTTGGTGATGGTGGTGAAGATCAGGACGCCGAGCACGGAGCCGGTGATGGTGCCGCGACCCCCGCTGAGCAGGGTGCCGCCGATGATCGCGGCCGCGATGGCGTCGAGTTCGTAGAGGTTGCCGTTGGTGTTCTGGCCGGAGCCGGAGAGCACGATCAGCAGGAAGGCGGCGATGCCGCAGCACAGCCCGGACAGCAGGTAGAGGTAGAGCCGCTGGCGGCGGACGTCGATACCGGCGAGCCGGGCGGCCTCCGCGTTGCCGCCGACCGCGACGGAGCGGCGGCCGAAGGTGGTGCGGTTGAGCGCGAGCCAGCCGGCGATCGTCACGAGTGCGAAGACCAGGACCAGCGGCGGGATGCCCAGCACGTAGGAGTCGCGCTCGCCGAGCTTGAGGACGCTGTCGATGCTGACGATCTGCGTCCTGCCGTCCGTGATCTGGAGGGCGAGTCCGCGCGCCGAGGCCAGCATGGCGAGGGTGGCGATGAAGGGGACCATCCCGCCGTAGGCGATCAGCAGTCCGTTGACCAGTCCGCAGCCGAGGCCGACGAGCATCGCGGTGAAGAGGATGCCGGCGAAACCGTACTCCTGGGTGGCGACCGTGGTCGCCCAGACGGAGGCTAGGGCGACGATGGCGCCGACGGAGAGGTCGATGCCGCCGGAGGTGATGACGAAGGTCATGCCGACCGTGACCACGCCGATCACGGAGGCCTGGGTGAGGACGAGTTGCAGATTGCGGGTGTCGAGGAACTCGTCGGGTTTGGTGATGCCGCCGATGACGACCAGCGCGGCGAGCACCCCGAGCAGGGAGAGGGTGCGGACGTCGGCGCGGGCCGGCAGGGCGCGCCAGGGGGTGAGTCGGCCGACCGGCGGTATCTTGCCGGCGGTGTCCCTAGGCGGGGAGACGGGCTGCGTCATGACGCCGGGGTTCCTTCCATGACGAGGTCGAGGACACGGTGTTCATCCAGTTCACGGGCGGGCGCCGTATGCACGACCCGGCCCTCGCGCAGCACCAGTACGCGATCGGCGAGGCCCAGCACCTCGGGCACCTCGCTGGAGACCAGCAGGACGGCGAGCCCGTCGTCGGCCAGGCGGCGTACCACCGCGTACAGTTCGGCGCGGGCTCCGACGTCGACGCCGCGGGTGGGCTCGTCCAGCAGCAGCACCCGGCAGCCGCGCAGCAGCCAGCGGGCCAGGACGGCCTTCTGCTGGTTGCCGCCGGACAGGGTACGGACCGGCACCTCCGGGTTGTCGGGCCGCAGGGACAACTCCCGCACGGCGGCCCGTGCGGCGCCGCGTTCGGCGCGCCGGTCGACCCAGCCGGCCCACGAGAAGCGGGACAGGGAGGAGACCGAGACGTTGCGGGTGACGGACTCCAGCATCAGCAGGGCCTGCGCCTTGCGCTCCTCCGGCGCCAGTCCGAGTCCGGCGCCCACGGCCGAGCGGACGCTCCCGGGGCGCAGGGTGCGCCCGTCGACGGACACGCTGCCCGCCGTGGGCCTGCGGGCGCCGTAGATCGTCTCCAGGATCTCCGAGCGGCCCGAGCCGACCAGTCCGGCCAGTCCGACGATCTCGCCGGGCCGCAGGTCGAGGTCGAGCGGGTCGAACTCGCCGTCGCGGGCCAGGCCCCGCACCCGCAGCACGGGTTCGGCGTCGGGTTCCCGCTCCGGCCGCTCCGGGAAGACGTACTCGACGTTGCGGCCGGTCATCAGGGCGACCACGTCCCGGGTCGGGGTGGTCTTGGCGGGCAGCCCGCCCGCCACCGCCCGCCCGTCCTTGAGCACGGTCACCCGGTCGCCGATGCGCCGGATCTCCTCCAGGCGGTGCGAGATGTAGACGACGGCGACGCCGTCGGCGGTGAGGTCGGCGACGATCCGGAAGAGGTTGTCCACCTCGTCGGGGTCGAGGGCGGCGGAGGGCTCGTCCATGACGATGAGCCGTACGTCGTGGGAGAGGGCCCGGGCCATGGACACGATCTGCTGCTGGGCCGCGGACAACTCCCCGACCAGGCGGGCGGGGTCGATCTCCGGATGGCCGAGTCGCTTGAGCAGCGCGGCCGTCGACGTTCGTGCCGTCCTGCCGCGGACGACGAAGCCGGCGGTGGTCGGCTCGTGCCCGAGGTGGACGTTCTCCGCCACCGACAGGTGCTCCACCAGGTCGAGTTCCTGGTAGATGGTGGCGATGCCCAGGCGCATGGCGGCGATGGGCGAGCGCAGGGTGACCGGCTCGCCGCGCCAGCTGATGGTGCCCTCGTCCGGCTGGTGGGCGCCGGCCAGGACCTTGATGAGTGTGGACTTGCCGGCGCCGTTCTGGCCGAGCAGACAGTGCACTTCCCCCGCCTGGACGTCGAGGTCGACACCGTCCAGGGCGCGGACACCGGGGAACGACTTGGCGATCCCGGACATGCTGAGCAGCGGTGGTTCTTGTGCCATGTGGGTTCCCCTCGGCAAACGTGCGGGCCGGTGTCAGGGCGTGCCGCGCCTGCGGCCGGACAGGCGTGCTGCGGCTCGGAGGGCAGGGCTGGGTGCCGTACGGACGAAAGGCGTCGTTACGTCGTTACACGAGTCAGTGAACTGTTACACGAGTCAGTGGGCGTGGTGGACGAAGGTCGCTCGCGCTGACGGAGGTCGGCGCGGTACGGAGCTGTTGTGGGCCTTACGCGGGTGAGAAGAGGTGGTCGCTGATGAGTCGGGCCGCGCCGATGACGCCGGCGCTGGGGCCCAACTCCCCCAGGACGATGGGCAGGTTGCGGGTGGCGAGCGGGAGTGACTGGCGGTAGACCTGGGTGCGGATGGCGGCGAGCAGGTTGTGGCCGAGGCCGGTCACCCCGCCGCCGATCACCACCAGGCCGGGGTTCAAGAAGGACACGAGTCCGGCGATGATCTGGCCGACATGGGTGCCGCCCTCACGGATCAGTTCGAGCGCGGTGGCGTCCCCCGCCGCGGCCGCCGCGGCGACGTCGGCGGCGGTGAGGGTGCCGTTCGTCTCGAACCGGCCCGCGAGTTCGACGGAGAGGCCCTGTTGGGCCGCCTGCATCGCGTCGCGGGCCAGTGCCGCCCCGCTGAAGTGGGCCTCCAGACAACCCCGGTTGCCGCAGGCGCAGGGCCGACCGTCGGGCACGGCCTGGATGTGGCCGATGTCGCCGGCACTGCCGGTCGTGCCCCGGTGGACCTGGCCGCCCGCGACGATGCCGCAGCCGATGCCGGTGCCGATCTTGACGCAGAGGAAGTCGGCCGTGGTGCGGGCGACTCCGGCGTGCTGCTCCCCCATGGCCATGAGGTTCACGTCGTTGTCGACCATGACCGGGCAGCCGAGCTCCTGGCTGAGCGCCTCCCGCACGGGGAAGCCGTCCCAGCCCGGCATGATCGGCGGGGCGACCGGTACACCGTCGGGGAAGCGGACCGGTCCGGGGACGCCGATGCCTGCGCCGTCGAACCCTCCGGCCAGCCCCGCGGCCTTCAACTTCCCTGCCATGTCGAGGACTTGCTCGAAGACCGCGACCGGACCCTCGCGGACGTCCATCGGCTGGTTGAGATGGCCGAGGATGTCCAGTTCGGGTGTGGTGACGGCGACGTCGACCGAGGTCGCGCCGATGTCGACGCCGAGGAACCTGAGGTCCGGGTTGAGTCGGATGTTGTGGGAGCGGCGGCCGCCGCGCGAGGCGGCGAGTCCGTCGGCCGCCACGAGCCCCGTCTCCAGCAGCCGGTCCACCTCGACGGCCAGCTTGGACCGTGAGAGGTCCATCCGGTCGCCCAGTTGGGCACGGGAGTTGGGGCCACCGTCACGCAGCAGCTTCAGCAGACGAGCCTGATGCGTGTTCGCCGGTCGAGCAGTCATGCGTCTCACGTGCCCCTCCCCGCCAGTTTCGGCCACCAGTGTCGGGCTTTCGACAGGGAACGTATCAGCGACAGCCGAACCTGGGAAGAAGCTGTGCACGCTTTACCGCAGTCTTTTTCCACTGAGAGGACAAAGAAGCGTCCGACCCGACGAACAGGCACCACAACGGGCGCTCCGCACACGGCACTTGACCGGCCCGGACCCACCCCCTGACGAGCGCACCGGCCGGGCGATCAGACCGCGTACAGGCCGTACGAGGTGAAGACGGAGCGGGCCTCGGAGACCTGGGCGGCGGTGGGGACGGGGGTGTCGGCGAGGGTGAACTCCATGCCCAGTTCCTCCCACTTGGCGGCGCCGAGCTTGTGGAAGGGCAGGACGTCCACGCGGCTGACATTGCCCAGGGACGCGGCGAAGGAGGCGACCCCGTCCACGTTCTCCCGCGGGTCGGTCAGGCCCGGGACCAGGACGAAGCGCACCCAGACCTCCTTGCCGAGGTCGGCCAGTCGGCGGGCGAAGGCCAGGGTCGGCTCCAACTGGCGTCCGGTCAGGCGCAGATACAGCTCCCGGTCCCAGGACTTGATGTCCAGCAGCACCAGGTCGACGCTCTCCAGCAGCGTGTCGGAGGCGCGGGCGCCGAGGAAGCCGGACGTGTCCAGGGCGGTGTGCAGGCCCAGTTCGTCGTGGCAGCGGCGCAGGATCTCGCCGGTGAAATCCGGTTGGAGCAGCGGCTCGCCACCGCTGATGGTGAATCCGCCGCCCGCGGCCCGGATGAACGTGACGTATTTCTTCACCTCCTCGACCATCGCGTCGGCCGTGGTGCGCTTGCCGTTGCGCATCCGCATGGTGTCGGGGTTGTGGCAGTACAGGCAGGCCAGCGGGCAGCCGGCGAGGAAGACGACGAAGCGGGTACCGGGGCCGTCCACACCGGTGGACAGGTCCCAGGAGTGCACCGAGCCGCTGACCGGCCCGGTGCCGCGCAGTACGGCGGCCTGTTCGGCGGGGTTGTCGGTGCTGACGGGGATGAGGGGCAGCAGGGCGCCCGGCTGGATCAGATTCATCACGAAGCCTCCTGGCGTCCCGTGTCCGGATGGACGGATGGCTCTCCCGGGGAACGCGCTGGGCGCGTTCCCCGGGAGGGGGTGGCTACAGCGAGCCGTGGAAGGTGCGGCTCAGCACGTCCAGCTGCTGCTCTCGCGTCAGCCGCACGAAGTTGACCGCGTAGCCGCTGACCCGGACGGTCAGCTGCGGGTAGTTCTCCGGGTGCTCCATCGCGTCCAGCAGCGTGTCGCGGTTGAGCACGTTGACGTTCATGTGGAAGCCCTGGGAGGTGACGAAGCCGTCCAGGACACCCGCGAGGTTGCGGACACGGTCCTCGGGAGTGCGTCCCAGTGCGTCGGGGGTGATGGTGTTGGTGAGCGAGACCCCGTCCTCGGCCTGCTCGTAGGGGAGTTTGGCGACCGACAGCGCGCTGGCGACGTAGCCGTGGGTGTCGCGGCCGTTCATCGGGTTGGCGCCCGGGGAGAACGGCTCGCCGGCGCGGCGGCCGTCGGGGGTGTTGCCGGTCTTCTTGCCGTAGACCACGTTGGAGGTGATGGTCAGCACCGACTGGGTGTGCTCGGAGCCCCGGTAGGTGGGGTGCTTGCGCACCTTGCGCATGAACTCCTCGACCAGCCACACCGCGATGGCGTCGGGCCGCTCGTCGTTGTTGCCGTACGCCGGGTACTCGCCCTCGGTGCGGTAGTCCACGACCAGCCCGCTCTCGTCGCGCACGGGCATCACCCGGGCGTACTTGATCGCCGACAGGGAGTCCGTGGCGACCGAGAGCCCGGCGATGCCGCACGCCATGGTGCGCCGGATGTGACGGTCGTGCAGCGCCATCTCCAGCCGCTCGTAGGCGTACTTGTCGTGCATGTAGTGGATGACGTTGAGGGCGTGGACGTAGGTCTCGGCCAGCCACTCCATCTGCTGGTCGAGGCGGGCCAGCACCTCGTCGTAGTCCAGCACCTCGGAGGTGATCGCCCCGGTGGCCGGGCCGATCTGGGCGCCGGACTTCTCGTCCCGGCCGCCGTTGATGGCGTACAGCAGGGTCTTGGCGAGGTTGACCCGGGCACCGAAGAACTGCATCTGCTTGCCTACCTCCATCGCGGAGACACAGCAGGCGATGGCGGTGTCGTCACCGAAGCGCGGGCGCATCAGCTCGTCCGACTCGTACTGGAGGCTGGAGGTGTCGATGGAGACCTGCGCGCAGAAGTCCTTGAAGCCCTGCGGCAGCGCCGGCGACCAGAACACGGTCATGTTGGGCTCGGGCGCCGGACCCAGGTTGTACAGGGTCTGGAGATAGCGGAAGGAGGTGCGGGTGACCAGGGTGCGGCCGTCCGCGCCGATGCCGCCGATCGACTCCGTCACCCAGGTCGGGTCGCCGGAGAACAGCTCGTCGTACTCCGGGGTGCGCAGGAAGCGTACGATCCGGAGCTTGATGATGAAGTCGTCGACCAGTTCCTGGGCTTCGCTCTCGTCCAACACCCCTGCGTCGATGTCCCGCTGGAGATAGACGTCGACGAACGTGGAGGTGCGGCCGAGCGACATCGCCGCGCCGTTCTGTTCCTTCACCGCCGCGAGGTAGGCGAAGTACAGCCACTGGATCGCCTCCCGGCCGCCGGCCGCAGGCCCGGAGATGTCGTACCCGTAGGAGGCCGCCATCTCCTTCAGCTCGCCCAGCGCCCGGATCTGCTCGGCGATCTCCTCGCGTTCGCGGATGACCTCCTCCAGCCGGGACGCGTCGTGGGGCATGGCGTCGAGGTCGGCCTTCTCCTCCTGCTTGGCCTTGATCAGCCGGTCCACGCCGTACAGCGCGACCCGGCGGTAGTCGCCGATGATGCGGCCGCGGCCGTAGGCGTCGGGCAGACCGGTGACGATGCCGGCCTTCCGGGCGGCCCGGATGTCCGGGGTGTACGCGTCGAACACCCCGGCGTTGTGGGTCTTGCGGTACTGGGTGAACACCCGCTCCAGCTCGGGCAGGACGGGATAGCCGTACGTCTCCAGCGCCCCGGCCACCATCCGCCAGCCGCCGTAGGGCATGATCGCCCGCTTCAGCGGGGCGTCGGTCTGGAGCCCGACGATCAGGTCCCGGTCCTTGTCGATGTAACCCGGCGGGTGGGCGGTGATGGTGGACGGGATGTCGTACGAGACGTCGTAGACGCCCTTGGCGCGCTCCTCGGGGAAGCGGTCGGTGATCTTCTTCCAGACCGCCGTGGTGCGCTCGGTGGGACCGGCCAGGAAGGAGCTGTCCCCCTCGTACGGGGTGTAGTTCTGCTGGATGAAGTCCCGTACGTTGATCTCGTCCCGCCACAGACCGCCCCGGAAGCCGTCCCAGGCGCTGCGGGTCGGCCGCTGCTGTTGCGTGGTCATCGATGCACGACTCCTTCGAAGTTCGGTGTCGAGGTTCGGAGTTCGGAGTTCGGAGTTGGCCGGTCGGCTCAGACCGGATCGCCGTAGTAGGCGGTACGCATCAGCTCCTGCATGTCGGCCAGCATCGGCAGCCTCGGGTTGGCGGGCGCGCACTGGTCCTCGTAGGCGTTCATCGCCTGCTCGGGCAGGGCGTCCAGGAAGGCCGCCTCGTCGACTCCGGCGTCCTTGAACGACCGCGGGATACCGACCTTGTCGCGCAGTTCCTCCACCGCCAGGGCCAGGGACTCCACCCCGTCCTCCGGGGTGGCGGCGGGCAGGCCCAGCATCCGGGCGACGTCCTGGTAGCGCTCGGGCGCGATGTAACTGCGGTACCTGGGCCAGCCGGTGACCTTGGTGGGGTTGCCGCCGTTGTAGCGGATCACGTGCGGCAGCAGCAGCGCGTTGGTGCGGCCGTGGGCAACGTGGAAGGTGGCGCCCAGGGTGTGCGCCATGGCGTGGACCACGCCGAGGAAGGCGGAGCCGAAGGCCATGCCCGCGATGGTGCCCGCGTTGTGCATCTTCTCCCGGGCCACCGGGTTGGTCGGGCCCTCGTTGACGGCCTTCTCCAGGTTGTCGAAGATCAGCCTGATGCCCTGGAGCGCCAGTCCGTCGGTGAAGTCGTTGGCGTACACGGAGACATAGGTCTCCAGGCAGTGGGTCAGCGCGTCGAAGCCCGAGTCGGCGGTGACGGCCCTGGGCATGCTCATGGTCAGCGCCGGGTCGCAGATCGCCACGCTCGGGGTCAGCGCGTAGTCGGCCAGCGGGTACTTCTGGCCGGTCTCGGTGTCGGTGATCACCGCGAAGGGGGTCACCTCGCTGCCGGTGCCCGAGGTGGTCGGGATGCACACCAGCCTGGCCTTCTCCCCCAGGTCGGGGAAGGTGAAGGCGCGCTTGCGGATGTCGAAGAACTTCTCCTTCAGGTCCGCGAACTCGAGCTCCGGGTGCTCGTACATCAGCCACATCACCTTGGCGGCGTCCATCGGCGAGCCGCCGCCGAGCGCGATGATGGTGTCCGGCTCGAAGTGGCGCATCATCTCGGCGCCCTTCTGCACGGTACGCAGGCTCGGATTGGGCTCGACGTTGTCGATCACCCGGATCTCCGGGATCTCGCTGCGACGGCCCAGGACGTCACGGATCCGCTCCAGGTGCCCGATCTCCACCATCGTCTTGTCGGTGACGATGACGAACTTGCGGGAGCCGCGCACATCGGCGAGGTACTTGATGCAGTCGCGCTCGAAGTAGATCTTCGGGGGGATCTTGAACCACTGCATGTTGTTGTTCCGCCGCCCGATGCGCTTGATCTGGATCAGGTTGAGCGCGGTGACGTTGCCGGAGACCGAGTTGCTGCCGTACGAGCCGCAGCCCAGGGTCAGCGACGGCATGAACGCGTTGTAGACGTCACCGATGCCGCCCTGCGAGGTGGGCGCGTTCCAGATCACCCGGCAGGCCTTCACGGCGTGCCCGTACTCCTCGGCGAAGGCCGCGTCCTCGGTGTGCACGGCGGCCGAGTGGCCCAGACCGTTGAACTCCACCATCTGCGTGGCCAGCCGCACGCCGTCGTCCCGGCTGTCCACCGTCAGGACGGCCAGCACCGGGCAGAGCTTCTCCCTGGTCAGCGGCTCGTCGATACCGACCTCCGAGACCTCGGCCAGCAGTACCGAAGTGTCCTCGGGTACCTCGAAGCCCGCGCCCTTCGCGATGGCGACCGCGCTCTGGCCGACGATGGCGGCGTTCAGCTGGGCGCCCGCGCAGTCCCGTCCGGCACCCTCGGCGACACCGAACAGGTACTGCTCCAGCAGCGCCTTCTCGTGCTCGTTCGTCTGGTACGCCTTGAGCTTGCGGAACTCCTCGATGGCCGCGTCGCGGATCTCCCGGTCCAGGATCACCGCCTGTTCCGAGGCGCACACCATTCCGTAGTCGTAGGTCTTCGACAGCACCACGTCGTTGATCGCGCGCTGGATGTCGGCGCTCTTCTCGATGTACGCGGGCACGTTGCCGGCCCCGACGCCCAGCGCCGGCTTGCCGCAGCTGTAGGCGGCCCGGACCATCGCGTTGCCGCCGGTGGCCAGGATCGACGACACCCCGGGATGGTTCATCAGGGCGCTGGTGGCTTCCTTGGAGGGATGCTCGATCCACTGCACGCAGTGTTCGGGGGCGCCCGCCTTCACGGCCGCGTCCCGGACGATCCGGGCGGCCTCGGAGGAACACTTCTGAGCGGCCGGGTGGAAGCCGAAGATGATCGGGTTGCGGGTCTTCAGCGCCATCAGCGCCTTGAAAATGGTGGTGGACGTGGGATTGGTGACGGGGGTGACGCCCGCCAGCACCCCGACGGGTTCGGCGATCTCCACGATCCCGTCGATGTCGTCACGGCGGATCACTCCGACCGTCTTCACGCCCTTCATCGAGTTGGTGATGTTCTCGCAGGCGAAGATGTTCTTGACGGCCTTGTCCTCGAAGACACCGCGCCCGGTCTCCTCGACCGCCATCATGGCGAGTCCGGTGTGCTCGGCGAGTGCGGCCAGGCTCGCCTTCTTCACTATGTGGTCGATCTGTTCCTGCGTGTAGTCGGCGTACTCCTCCAACGCCTCCAGACCACGCGCGACGAGCTCGTCCACGGCCCGGTCGACCTCGTTCGGATCGTTCTTGGCGACTGGAGCCGCGGCCGTCGGCGCGGTCGGGCCCGTTTCGGAGGTGTGCTGGCCGTCCTTCTTACGGCGGCTGGTCATCGGATCACCTTTCGTCAGCGGTGTGCCGAAACAGCCGGGCTCTAGCGGCTCGGGTGTACTACCAGCGTGGCATCGCCCACCCGATCGCGCAGATGAGCTGGTGGGCCCCTGTTTCCGGCCACCCGGACCGGCCCGGACGGGCCCACCCGCACCAGGTGGAGGGGCCGTACGGACCGACCGGGAGGGGGCCGACCGGCCCCGGCCCGCGGCGCTGTGACCGGAGCGCTGCCCTGCTGCTCGCGCCGGGTCGCCTCCCGTGGCGCAATCCCTTCGAGCCTCGCTCGCGTATCACCTCAGAGGAGGCGACGCCTCACGCGCAATGGGATCTTGACGGTTTCGCTCGTGCCCGGGCCGGTCTTCTCCGTACTCAGGAACAACGGGAGCCACCATGACCTCGGCCTCTGTCACCGACGTCACCCTTCGCGGACTGGGAGTCTGCTGCGCCCTGGGCAATGTGGTGCTGCACGGTCTCCTCATCCCCGATCATCTTGAGGAGAAGTTCTACATCGGTGTCCTGTTCGCCGTGGGCAGTGCCGTCATGCTGCTCGTGGCGGCGGCGCTGGCGACCTCGAAACGCGCCTTGGGTGCCTGGCTGACGGGGGCGACCGTCAGCCTCGGCATGATCGCCGGCTTCCTGCTGTCACGCACCGTCGGCCTGCCCGGCGGCTACTACGAACCCGGCTGGGAACCGCCGTACGGCCCCCTGTCCCTGATGGCCGAGGGATTGTTCGTCCTCACCTGCCTGGCCTGGCTGGGCGAGCGGTCGACGACCCGGGCCGCCCCGAAACCCACGGACCGTGTGCGCACCGCGCCCGGTTCCGGGCAGCGGACGCGCTGAACCCGGGGCGACGCTACGGCCGGCCCGGACCGGGCACGTAGTGCGCGAGGTAGGCGAGGAGTTCCGGATCGAGATCTCCGGCCCGCTCCTTGTCGTACACGGCGGACGAGAGTCGCGCCTCGACCAGGAACCGGTAGGCAAAGCTCTCCACGCTCGGCGCGGTCCAGAAGATCTCGCCGTCGGGCCCGTATCCGGCCGCGCGTTCCCTGGTGAAGTCCCGGTCCGAGCAGACCACGGCGGACTGTCCGTCGTGGTGCAGGTAGAGGTACCACATGACGCAGCTCTGCTGATCGCGGAAGAAGAGCACCATGCGGTCGGCCGGGTCGGCAGGACTGGACAGCGGGCCGGACACGTCGGTCCAGGCACCGCCGCCCTCGCGGTCGAGGCAGCGGTGCAGGTTGGCCCGCGTGATCAGCGCCGTGAAGTCCGCGGGAAGCGCGAGACCGTCTTTCGCCAGAGCGGCCTCGATCGGATCCGTGACGGCCGTCCGGTGGTCGAGCGGATCACCGATGTCGCCGAACCAGGCGAAGTCGCCGACGAAGGACTCCTCGTCCAACGGCGGAATCGTGTCCAGCGGATAGGTCCGGAACCACGCGAAGGCGCGCCCCTGTCCGTCGTACGGCCGGTAGGGCTCGATGCCGTACCCGGCCCACAACGCCGGAAGGCGCACCGCGGCGGGGCCGTCGCCGATCCGGCGGAATCCGTCCTCGGGGTGCGCGTGCGCGGGAGGACGGGTCGCGAGGACGCGGGTCGTCGAGCGCGCCGGGGTCCGCGGCAGCCGGATGTCCGGCCGACCGAGTTCGTCCGCCGGCCGGACGTATCCGGGCTGGTCCTCGGGCCGGGGCCGGGGTACGGCCGGGACGCTCACCCGGAAGCCGTCACGTCGCTCCTCGGGCCACCGCGCGTCGATGGCGAGGGCCGCGACCTTGCAGTCGGGGCATTCGTCGGGGTAGCCGCCCCACATGCCGAACTGGGAGCCGGTCATGTCCGGTTTCTCGATCCCGCAGAGCGTCCGGTGGAAGTAGCCGTACGCGTGGCGGTGGGCGTCCGGCAGCATGTCCGTCCACGCCGCCTCCCACCGGATGTCCCAGGGACAGTGCCCGGGGCGGCTGATCTCGGCGTCCGGGGTCCCGAACTCGGTCACCGCGTAGCACCACGTGCAGACCCAGCGCTCGCGACACCATCGCGACGGTGCGCTCCCCCACCTCGTCATCTCGTGATCACAGACGTCGCAGCGCATGACGGAATCCTGCCATGCGCGCCGACGGCTCGGAGCCCCCGCGGTGGTGCAGGACGCCACTCCTCGGCGCCGCGACGCCCGAGGAAGACCGGTGCGGGTCCCCTGCTCGGGCGGCGGAACCTCCGATGACCCGGTCAGGCGTCGCTGTCCGGGTCCCGGGACATCTGTTGGCTGTCTCCACCCCGTCGATTCACGGGGCGGTCAGTCGATGCAGAACTCGTTGCCCTCGATGTCCTGCATGACGATGCAGGAGTCGTTGCCGTCGTAGAGGAGTCGTACGCGTACGGCGCCGAGCGGGACCAGTCGTGCGCACTCGGCTTCGAGTACGGCCAGGCGCTCCTCACCCATGAGACCGGTGCCGACCCGCACGTCGAGATGCACCCGGTTCTTGACGACCTTCCCTTCGGGGACACGCTGGAAGTACAGCCGCGGGCCGACACCCGAGGGATCACCGCACGCGAACCATGAATCCCGATCCTCCGGGGACTGGGAGCTGTTGTACGCGTCCCACGTGGCGAATCCCCCCGGCGGCGGGGGCACCACGTACCCCAGGACCTCGCACCAGAAGCGGGCGAGACGTTCGGGTTCGGCGCAGTCGAAGGTGACTTGGAACTGTTTGATCGATGACACCGGCGCACCATAGCAGGGGTCCGGTTGCTCATCTCCCTTGTGGATATCGGCGTGTTGACGAAGCGACGGACACGCGTGACGGGAGATTCCGCCAAGTACGCCGCCATGGAAGGCTGTTGGTCTCCGGTCAGAGTGGAGCAGGGGACTGCGAGGGGGATCGCCCGGTGTCGTGTGCGATGAGCGGGACGGCGCGACCCGGGCTGGTGGACCACTGCCTGGATAGGGCTGTGGGGCGTGCCGGCCGCCGTCGCGGCCCTCTGGCCGCGGGAACTGTCCCGTCCCTGGCTCCGGTTCACCCGCAACTGCCGTGCAGCCGTCGCCCGGGCCCTGACCGGCATGAGCCCGGACACATCCCGCCGGGTGTCCATCAGCTCGTCGAAGCCGTCCGACCCGCCCGCGCCGACGGTCGTGGCCGACGCGAAGCCCCGGGTCGGCGACGACTGACCGCGGTCCGTGGGTCAGGAGGTCGCTTCCCGGATCTCGTCCAGGGCCCCGACGAGTTGTGGGGCGACCTCCTCCTCCCGCCACCGGAGGGCGTCCTCCCCCATCTTCCGGGGGACCGTCTCGACCAGCATGATCAGGTAGAGGTAGGCACGGTAGAGGGCGAGGCGGAGAAGGGCCGGTGGGTCGAACCCGGTGCGACCGCCTGCCTCCCGGTAGCCGGCCAGAAAGGCCTCGTCGTTCCTGATGTTCCCCAGGAGGGCCAGGGAGACGAAGTCGGCCAGGGGGTCGCCCCAGAGCATGCGCTCGCCGTCGATGAGTCCGCCGATGCGCACCGGGTCCGCCGGGCGTACCGACTCGGCCGACCGTTCCCGCTCGGCCGGGCGCTCCACGAGGACGTTGCCTCTCCACAGGTCGAAGTGGACGAGGGCGGGCACGGTGACCTCGTCGAGCGCGTCGTACGCGGCACGGAGCCCGCGGTCGATCTCGGCAGTCGGCCTGGGCAGCCTGGCCTCGAAGCGGCGCGCGTCGTCGAGGACCGCGTCGAGCATTCCGGTGAAGGCGGTCCGCCAGTCGGCCGCGAGCGGGCCGAGCGCACCGGACGGGTATCCGAAGGCCGGTCCGGTGACCCGGTGCAGGGCGGCCACCTGACCACCCAACTCGGTTCGCAGGCCTGCCTGTTCGGCCTCGGTGAGCGAGCCGTCCCAGGGGGTGCCGGGGCACGCCGTCATCAACAGCGTGGTGTTGTCGTCGTCCAGGGCGAGAAGGCGGGGCGCCGGCACCCCCGCCTCCTCGGCACGACGGTAGAACTCCGCCTCGGAGACGAGGAGTCGGCTCTCGTAGCGCAGCCCCGGAGCGTCCGGCGCGGTCTTCAGTACGCAGCGGCTGCCGTCGGTGAGCACGAGCTCCTCGACGGTGTTGTACGTGCCGCCGCTCAGCGGGCGCACCCGGGCCAGGCGCTCGGGCGGGATCCCCGCACCGTCGAGGATGCCTCGCGCCCGTTTCCAGGAGTCCACCGCGTTCGCCCGCCTCTCCCCGTCGGCCACCCGGCCGCGTACACGTCCTTGATGTTCCGGCCGTCCGCGATCAGTGTGCCGAGCCGTGCCCCGGGCACCGACCTGCCGGAGTCCGACGCGGGGCCGGCCCAGCGTACGTGCGTCCCGCCGCCCTCCGCATCCGCTTGCCGCTGTTCGTCGGGCGGGCGGGAGACGGGCTTCAGCGTCGGACCGGGCGGACCGGGAGCGCTTGGACGCTGTTGCCGATGAAGCTGCGCTGGTGGGGCAGTTCGGCCTCGGGGACGGCGAGGTCGAGGTCCGGGAAACGGGTGAAGAGCCGTTCCAGGGCGATGGTCGCCTCCAGGCGGGCGAGCGGGGCGCCCATGCAGTAGTGCACGCCCTGGCCGAAGGAGAGGTGCCGGGCCGCGCCGGGCCGGGTGACGTCGAAGCGGTCGGCGTCCGGGCCGTGGAACGCCTCGTCCCGCCCGGCGGCCGTGTAACCGGCGAGGACCGGGGTGCCCTGGGGGATGACGGTGCCGCCGAGGGCCAGGTCGCGGGTGGGGTAGCGGAAGGGGAACCAGCTGACCGGACCGTCCCAGCGCAGCGTCTCGTCCACCACGTCCGACCAGGTGACCCTGCCCTCCAGGACCAGCGCCAGCTGGTCCCGGTGCGTGCACAGGGCCCGTACGGCATTGCTGATCAGGTTGAGCGTGGTCTCGTGGCCGGCGACCAGCATCAGGCGCATCGTGCCGATGAGCTCGGCCTCGCTGAGCCGGTCGCCGCCGTCCTCGCGAGCGGCTATCAGGGCGCTGGTCAGGTCGTCGCCGGGAGCGGTCCTGCGGGCGGCCGCGATCGTGCCGAGCAGTTCGACGAGCTCGCGTACGGCGGCCATCACCTCCGCCGGGGTGGTGTCGGTGGCGATGATCACGGTGTACGTGAGGTCGTGCAGCCGAGCGCGATACTCGGCGTCCACACCGAGCAGCTCGCAGATGACACTCAGCGGGAGCGGCAGCGCGAAGTGCGTACGCAGGTCCGCGATGCCCTCCGGGTCCTCGGCGGCGGCCTGTCCGAGGTCGTCGAGGAGGGCGGCGGTGAGCTCCTCGATGCGCGGTCGCAGCCGTTCGACCTGGCGGACGGTGAACGCGTTGCCGACGAGCGAGCGCAGTCGGCGGTGGTCGGCACCGTCGGCGGTGTGCATGCCCTGGGCGTTGGCGAAGACCCGCAGCGGCCAGTCCGCCGGGATAGTGCCGTCGTTCAGCGCCGGGCAGTGGCGGGCGTCCTTGGCCACATCGGGGTGGGAGAGGAACTCCTTGAGCGCGTCGTGCCCGACGACGACCGCCGCGGGCACCCCGCCGGGCAGCACGACGTCCGCGACGGGCCCCGAGGCCCGCAGCTCGGCGTTCAGGGCGTGCGGGCAGCCACCGGCTGGGTCGACGACGTGAGCGGGAGCGGGGATGTGGGAGGACAAGCCGAAACTCCTGACCGTATGAACGAATGCCGCGCCAACAGTGCGGTGCCGACGGGCGGTTGTACAAATACATTCCGGCGAGACCGCGGTCACATTCACCCCACCGCACCGTGAACCCGCGTGCGCGCAGTGTCGCGGAACCGGTGAAGCACCCCACATGACGCACGTCACTCACTACCCGCGATAGTGGACGAAAACGGGCATGTTTGGACACGCATCCATGCCTTGACCTGCGGATTGAGAGCCAGCTCACACGAACCGGCAAACACCCCAATGCGGCCACAACTAGTAAAAGGGGTCATTGCGGACATCGGTCGGGGCTGGTTGTCTTGAGGACGTCGCCAGGCACCACGGCCCCCCAGGGGTCACGGTGCCTCCGCATGCCAGG
>NZ_VJZD01000108.1 GCF_009377175.1 Streptomyces adustus | reverse complement strand
GCCCCGACCCCGGCCGCCCGGGCCACTGCGCGCACCGACCCCGGCCGCCCAGGGCACCGCTCGCTCCTACCCCGGCCGCCCGGGACACCGCGCGCACCCATCCCGGCCGCCCAGGGCAGGGTCCTCGCCCGTCCCGGCGGGCCGGGACGGGCGGCGTCGCGGTCAGGACGCCGACAGGCCCACGTGTGCGAGCGCCTGCCGCAGCAGGAAGCCGTGGCCGCCCGGCATCTCGCTCTGCACCGCGGGCGACGCCGCCTCCTGGGGGCTGAACCAGACCAGGTCCAGGGCGTCCTGGCGAGGCCGGCAGTCGCCGGTCACCGGGACGATGTAGGCGAGGGACACCGCGTGCTGGCGCGGGTCGTGGTACGGCGTGACGCCGTGCGTCGGGAAGTACTCCGCGACGGTGAACGGCTGCATCGACACCGGGACCCGGGGCAGGGCCACCGGGCCCAGGTCCTTCTCCAGGTGACGCAGCAGGGCGTCCCGCAGGCGCTCGTGGTGCAGTACCCGGCCGGACACCAGGGTCCGGCTGACCGTGCCGTCCGGGCCGATGCCCAGGAGCAGTCCGATACTGACGACCTCTCCGTTGTCGTCGACACGGACGGGTACGGCCTCGACGTACAGGATCGGCATGCGGGCACGCGCCTGTTCGAGGTCGTCGGAACTCAGCCAACCGGGCGTGGTCTCTGTCATGTCAGACATTGCTTGATCATACTTTCAGTGGCTGTCGGAAAACCGGTAGACCCGGCGGGCGTTGTCGGCTCCCGCCCATCGCGCGAACCGCAGCGCGTCGGGCAGGCCCAGCTCGTCGGCGTCCACCCGGGCCTGGAGCAGTTCGGCCAGCCCCCGGCGGAACGCCAGCGCGCCCAGCCAGTAGAACTCGGCCACACCATAGGCGTCCGAGCTGTACAGCAGTTTGCGCGGCGGCGTGAGCTCCAGTGCCTCCTCCAGGACCGCCCGCGCTCGGACCGGGCCGACGTGATGGAGCGTGAGCCCCACGTCCAGGTACACCTGCTCGAACACGGCCGCCAGATAGCCGGCCTGGCGCTGGTAGGGCCAGCAGTGCAGCAGCACCGGGATCGTGCCTGCCACCAGGTGGAGCCAGTCGGTGAGCAGGGTGGGATCCACCCGGTGCAGGCGGATGTCGTTGTCGCCGAAACCGGTGTGCAGTTGGAGCGGGAGACCGAGGTCGACTGCGGTCCACAGCAGGTGGCGCACCAGGACGGGATCGGCCAGCCGGCCGCCGTCCGCCGTGAAGCGCCGGGCCGCGGCGGTGACTTCCGCCGCCGTGGGCCGCGCCGGGTCCAGGTCGAAGCCCGTGCGGTAGGCGGCCACCGACTTCACCGCGACCACGCCCGGCCGCCGCACGGCCGCCTCCGCCGCCGACCGGAACGCCTCCGCGTACCCGTCCGGCTCCACGCCGCCGGCCACCACGGCCTCGGCGACGCTCTCCAGCCGGACGACCTCGTACGCCACCGCGCCCGCCCCGCCCGCCCCGGCCGCCGCGGCGAGAGCGGCCGGGGCGGTGAGGGGGTACGGGGCGAAGCCGGTGTCCACGCAGAACACGTCCGTACGGGCGGCGGTCAGGAAGCGGCGGTTCACCTCCGCCGCGCCGAGTTCGCCACGGCGGCGCAGGTACTCCTCGGGGCCGACGTGCCGGGGCAGGTCCAGCAGGGGCGCGCAGTGGCGGCGTACGGCGACACCGGCCGGCGCGTCGAAGGGCGAGATCCCGCTGCCGGGCCAGGCCTCGCCCTCGGTGAGCAGCGACTCGAAGTCCCCGTCGCCGGGAGTGTCGGTGAGCACCCCGTGGCAGTGATGGTCCGTCAGGGCCAGGGTGGCGAGCGCCTCGTGCACCGGGCCGGTGCGGCCGTCCACGTCAGTACTTCCAGCGGTAGGCGGCGGCCAGCCCTGCGTCGTCCAGCCCCTCGGCGGCCGCGATCTCCCCCTCGCGCACCGCGATCACCGCGTCGGCCAGGACCGGGCCCAGGGCCGTGCGCAGCACCTCGTCCTTGCGGAACTCGGCGACCGCCTCCGCCAGCGACACCGGCAGCCGGCGCACGCCCCGCGCGGCCGCCTCCTCGGCGCCGAGCCCGGCCGGGTCCCCGGTGATCTCCTCGGGCAGCTCCGCCCCCGACGCCGTACCGTCCAGTCCGGCGGCGATCAGGGCGGCGAGGGCGAGATAGGGGTTGGCGGCCAGGTCCACGGGCTTGACCTCCAGGTTGGCGCTCTGCGCGCGCTGTCCCGCCGTACCCCTGATGACGCGCAGCGCCGCCTCCCGCGTCTCCAGGCCCCAGGCGGTGAACACCCCCGCCCACTGGGACGGTTTGAGGCGCAGATAGCTCACCGGACTCGGCGCGGTCACCGCGGTGAGCGCCGGGAGGCGGGCGAGCAGCCCGGCCGCGAAGCCTTCCGCGTCGGCCGTCATGCCGTGTCTGCGGTCGCCGCCGGAGTGCAGGTTCACTCCGTCGCGCCAGGCGGACAGATGGACATGGCCGCCGTTGCCGACGCCCTCGGCGAGGACCGCCGGGGCGAAGGAGACGCGCAGCGCGTGCCGTTGGGCCACCGCCCGGATCGTCTGCCGCACCAGCACGCTGCGGTCGGCGGCCGCCACCGGGTCGAGCGCGCCCACCGAGACCTCGAACTGCCCGGCCGCGTACTCGGGATGGAGCTGGTCGACCTCGACGCCCTGCGCCGCGAACGCCGCCAGCAGCTCGGCGGTGAAGTCGCTGAGCTCCACCTGCCGGACGGCGCCGTAGGCCGGGCCCGACACCGCGGGCCGGAACTCCCCGTCGGGCGCCGCGCCGAGGCCGACCGCCCACTCGATCTCGACGGCCGCCCGGAAGGAGATCCCGCTCTCCTGCTCGGCGCGGGCGACGGTACGGCGCAGCAGCGTGCGGCTGCACCCCGGATGCCGTTCGCCGTCCTGCGTGATCCGGTCCACCGGGGCCCACGCCCAGCCGGGCTGCGCGGCCAGCACGACCAGCCGGTCGAGGTCGGGGTAGAGGCGCAGATCGCCGTCCGGGGAGCCGAGGACGTCGGTGCTGACGATGCGGTCGTCGGCCAGGAAGGTGTCGAACACCGGTGACATGCCGACGCCCCAGGCCGCGGCGGCGGCCAGCTTCGCGGTCGGGACCGTCTTCACCCGGGTGATGCCCGCGGTGTCGACGTAGGCCAGCACGACACCGTGCACGCCCCGCCCGGTCAGCTCGGCCGCGAGCGCGGTGGCCCGCTCGACGTCACCGGGACGCCCGCCGGGGACGGGATCGGCAAGGGTGGTCATGGACGTCCTCCTCGACGGACTCGGTCGGTTCGGTGTCTCGCGTCAGGATCTCGCGTCGGAATCTGGCGTCAGGGTCTCGCGTCAGGGTTTCACGGCCACCGCGCGGAACTGCGGTACCGCGTCGGGGGAGTCGGGCCCCGCGTGCCCACCGCGAGCGGGGCGGCGGAGCCGGTCCGGCGGGTCGGGCCCGCCCCGGAGGGCCGCGGTCCGCGCGGGCCACCCAGGCCCTGTCGTCAAATTCCCGTCTGTCCCACGACGCCTGGCACGCACTCTCGCCGCACCGGGCGAAAGCCCGAGTACGTCCAGTACGAGGACTTCCGCCCGGCACGCCGAGAGCACGCACCAGACGCCGCGGGCCGCCCTCCGGGCGACGACGGGAATTTGACGACAGGGCCTAGTGGATCACCGGGAACAGGCGCGTCGGTGGACGCCCCCGCCATTGTGCCGCCCGGTGATCGGCCTGTCCCGGGAATCGGCCGGGCGGTGCTCCGACCGAGGGCCGCGCGGCGCTCCGGTCAGAGTCCGGACGGTGCCCGGACACGAGATCGGGCGGCGCCCTGACCAGGGGCCGGGACGGCCGCGGCGGGTACCCCCGGTAGGATGGGGGACAATTCCCCCCACAGTGGAAAGCCAGGACATGCCCTACTCCCGCGCGCCCCTCGACACGCCCACCGAGCACCCGGCCGCCGAGGCCCGTGCGGACATCCGGCTCGTCGTCACGGACATGGACGGCACGCTCCTGGACGACGACAAGCGCGTGCCGGACGGGCTGTGGGAGGTGCTGGCGCTGCTGCGCGAGCGGGGCGTGCTGTTCAGCCCGGCCAGCGGCCGCCAGTACGCCACCCTGGCACGGGAGTTCGCCGAGGTGGCCGAGGGCATGGTGTTCATAGCGGAGAACGGCACGTACGTCGTCCGGGACGGCGTGGAGCTCAGCTCCGACCCGCTGGACCCCGCCGTCGCCCACGGGATCGCGCACACCGCGCGCCGGCTCGTGGCCGACGGCGTCGACATGGGCGCCATCCTGTGCGGCAAGAAGGCCGCCTACGTCGAGCGCACCGACGAGGCCTTCCTGGCCGAGGTGCGCCGGTACTACCTGGAGCACCGGATCGTCGAGGACGTCACCGCCGTCGACGACGACATCATCAAGGTGGCCCTGTTCGCCTTCGGGTCGGCCGAGCACACCGTCGCCCCGGCCCTGGAGCCGTTCGCCCGCTCCCACCAGGTCGTGGTCTCCGGCGAGCACTGGGTCGACGTGATGAACCGCACCGCCGACAAGGGCGCCGCCGTCCGCCGCCTCCAGCGCGACCTGGGCATCACGCCCGCGCAGACCATGGTGTTCGGGGACTACCTCAACGACCTGGAGATGCTGGACACCGCCGAGTGGTCGTTCGCCATGTCCAACGCCCACCCCGAGGTGGTGCGCCGGGCCCGGCACCTGGCCCCCTCCAACAACGACAACGGCGTCCTGCGCACCGTCGTACGGATGCTGGACCTCCCGGTGGGCGGGGCGGATCGGTAGCCGCCGGGGACCGGTCCTGTGCCAAGGTGAGCTCCTCGACCCGCGACCCGAGGGAGCAGAGCCGCATGACCGAACCGGCCGCCGTCGCCCGCCTCGCCCTGGACCTGACCTCCGGGCTGAAGTCCGGTGAACTGGAGGACTTCTACCGGGACCTGCACCGGCACCCCGAACTGTCCTTCAAGGAGCACCGCACCGCCGACCGGCTCGCCCGGCGGCTGCGGGCCGCCGGGTACACGGTGACGGAAGGCGTCGCGGGCACCGGTGTCGTCGGCGTCCTGGTCAACGGCGACGGTCCGGTGGTGTGGCTGCGCGGCGACATGGATGCGCTGCCCGTGCAGGAGGCCACCGGTCTGGACTACGCCTCCACCGTCGACGGCGTGATGCACGCCTGCGGCCACGATCTGCACGTCACCTGGCTGGTGGGCGCCGCCGAGGCGCTCGCGGCCGCCCGGGAGACCTGGTTGGGCACGCTGGTCGTGGTGGGGCAGCCCGCCGAGGAGTCCGGCGGCGGGGCGGGCGCGATGGTGGCCGACGGGGTGCACGAGCGCTTCCCGCGCCCCGACGTCCTGTTCGGGCAGCACGTCGCGCCGGGCCTCGCCGGTTTCTACCCGCACACCCCGGGCCTGACCATGTCAGCCTCCGACGACGTCGACATCGTCGTGCACGGGGTCGGCGGGCACGGCTCGCGCCCCGAGTCCACGGTCGACCCGGTGGTGACCGCCGCGTACGTCGTCACCCGGCTCCAGACGGTCGTCTCCCGGGAGATCGCCGCGAAGGACTCGGCGGTCCTGACGGTCGGCATGTTCCACGCCGGTACGAAGCGCAACATCATCCCCGCCGAGGCCCGGCTCGCGCTGAACCTGCGTACCCAGGACCCGGTGGTGCGCGAGCGGATCCTCGCCGCAGTGCGGCGCATCACCGAGGGCGAGTGCGCGGCGGCGGGCTGCCCGCGGCCGCCCGCGATCACGGTCCGCTCCGGCTATCCGAACACGGTCAACGACGCCGCGCTCGACGCGGAGATCGCCGCCGTGCACCGTGAACTGTTCGGCGCGGACACGGTGTTCGACTTCGGACCGGCGATGGGCAGCGAGGACTTCTCCCTGCTGGCGCCGCCCGGTGTGCCCTACGACTACTGGTACGTGACCTCGACCCCGGCCGACGTGTGGGAGGCGGCGCCCGGCACGGAACTCGCCGAGAAGGTCGCGGCGGTGCCGGGCAACCACAGCCCGCTGTTCGCCCCCGACCCTTCGGTGCTGGTACCGGGCGTACGGACGCTGGTGTCGGCCGCGCTGAGCCGGCTCAGCGCTTGACGCCGACCGCGCCGTAGATCGCGACTGGCTCGCGGCCGGAGTCCGGCTCTTCCACGGCGGGCTCCGGCCGCCAGTCCGTCACGGACACGACCCCCGGCTGGACGATGTCGAGGCCCTGGAAGAAGCGGGCCGTCTCGTGCCGTGAGCGGGCCACCAGCGTCACGCCGCCCGCCGCGTAGGCCGCGATACCGCGCTGTACGTTCTCCGGCTCGAAGTCGGCCGTCAGCGTGGACAGCACCAGGCAGCTTCCCGGCGCCAGCGCCCCGACCAGCGTGTCGACGAGGTCGTACGCTCCGTCGTCGTCGGCGATGAAGTGCACCAGCGCGATCACCGACAGGGCGACGGGCCGGTCGAGGTCGAGGAAGCGCGCGGCCTGCTCGATGATCGTGCCCGGCTCGCGCGCGTCGGCCTGGACGTACTTCGTCACCCCCTCCGGGGTGCCGCGCAGCAGCGCGTCGGCGTGCGCCAGGACGATCGGGTCGTTGTCGACGTACACCACGCGCGTTTCGGGCGCGGTCGACTGGGCGATCTGGTGCAGGTTGGGCTCGGTGGGTATGCCGGAGCCGATGTCGAGGAACTGGCGGATGCCCAGCTCGTGCACCAGCATCCGGGTGGCCCGCTCCATGAACCGGCGGTTGCTCTGCGCGGCCTGCCGGGTGCCCGCGTCGATCGCCATGATCCGGCGGCCGAGCTCCTCGTCGACCGGGTAGTTGTCCTTCCCACCGAGGAACCAGTCGTACACCCGCGCCGGATGCGGCCTGGTCGTGTCGATCCTCTGCATGGCGGCCCCCGCCCCGCTCTCGGTCACCCGATGCCCTTCCGCCCGACGTTCTCGGTCATGTGTGCGAGCAGTCTGGCATGGTCGTCGGCACGGACCGGAGGCGATCTTCGGCCATGCTCCGGGCCCTTCTCAGCCCGTCGGTACGCCGTCCAGGAAGCGGACGAGGTCCGCGAGCACCTCGGCCCGGTTCGTCTCGTTGAACACCTCGTGCCGGGCGCCGGGGTAGGTCCGCTCGACCAGGTTTCCGCCGCTCAGCCGCTCGACCCCGATCCGGCTGCCGGGCAGCGGGACGAGCCGGTCGTCGGTGCCGTGCAGCCACAGCAGCGGCAGCCGGCCGACGTCGCCGCTCTTCGCGACGGTCTCCAGGGTCCGTACGAACGCCTCCAGCGTCGGCCGTTTCATCGGGCCGTGCCAGACCAGGGGATCCGCCGCGTAGGCGGCGCCGACCGCCGGGTCGCGGGAGAGCGCGGCCGGGCTGACGGGGACGTCCGGGATCTCGTCGTGGGCGAGCAGCAGGCCGGGCGTCTCCCACGCCCCGATCACCGGCCCGGACAGCACCAGCGCGGCGACCGTGTCCCCGTGGCGCTGCGCGTACCGCGCGGCGACCAGACCGCCCATGGAGTGCCCCACCACGACCAGCGGCAGGTCCGGGTGCGCGGCGGCGGCCCGTTCGGCCACCGCCCGTACGTCGTCGACGACGTCCTCGAAGTCCTCGATCAGCACGCGCTCGCCCGCCGACCTGCCGTGCCCCTGGTGGTCGGGCCCGAAGACGGCCGCGCCGTGCGCCCCGAGCGCCGCGGCCACGCCCTCGTACCGGCCGATGTGCTCGCCGTAGCCGTGCACCAGGAGCGCGAGGTACCGCGGCCGCTCGTGCGGCCACTCGCGGGCGACGACCCTGCCCCGGGTGCCGCTGAACACGTGCTCGCGAGTGTCGGCCATGACTCCTCCGGTCGGGTCGGCGAGGATCTCGGGAGGATCTTCCCAGGTGACCGGGGGACGGTCTATCATCGAAAACTAGCAGTGCTAATTAATTCGATGCCCGGTGTCAGGTCCGGTGCCCGGCGGCCGGACGCCCCGCGGTCCGGCCGCCGGCCCGGCGATGACGGTCAGGAGTCCTGTCGTGCGCCCCGTCCACTTCGCGGCCGCCCGCCGCACCCCCATCGGCAAGCTGCGCGGCTCCCTGTCCGCCGTACGGCCCGACGACCTCGCCGCGACTGTGATCCGCGGGCTGGTCGCGGACGTGCCCGCGCTCGACCCGGCCCGCATCGACGACGTCTACTGGGGCGCCGCCAACCAGGCCGGCGAGGACAACCGCAACGTCGCCCGGATGGCCGCCCTGCTCGCCGGCCTGCCCGAGTCCGTGCCGGGCGCCACCGTGAACCGGCTGTGCGCCTCCGGCCTGGAGGCCGTCACCACCGCGGCCCGCACCATCGCCGCGGGCGAGGCCGAGATCGTCCTCGCGGGCGGCTCCGAGTCGATGAGCCGGGCCCCCTTCGTGCTGCCGCGCCCCGACGAGGCCCTGCCCCACCGCATCGAGACCGTCGACACCCGGCTCGGCTGGCGCCTGGTCAACCCCGCGATGAAGGACCTGCACGGACTGCTGGCGATGGGCGAGACGGCGGAGGAGGTGGCCGAACGGTACGGCGTCCCGCGTGAACGGCAGGACGAGTTCGCCCTGCGCAGCCACCGGCTCGCCGCGGAGGCCCGCAAGAACGGCCACTTCGACGCCGAACTCCTGCCGGTGCGGCGGGCGGACGGCGTGGTCGTCGACGCCGACGAATGCATCCGCGAGGACACCTCCTACGAGCGGCTGGCGGGCCTCAAGCCCGTCTTCCGCAAGGGCGGCACGGTCACCGCGGGCAACGCCTCGCCCATGAACGACGGCGCCGCGGGCCTGCTCCTGGTCAGCGAGGAGGTACTGGAGGAACTGGGCCTGGAGTCGCTGGGCCGCTATGTGGCGGGCGGCTCGGCGGGGGTCCACCCCGACGTGATGGGCATCGGGCCGGTCCCCGCCACCCGCAAGGTGCTCGCCCGGGCCGGCTGGGCGATCGGCGACCTCCAGGAGGCCGAGTTCAACGAGGCGTTCGCCGCCCAGGCCCTCGCCTGCGTCGACGAACTCGGCATCGACCCCGAGCTCGTCAACCCCACCGGCGGCGCCATCGCCCTCGGCCACCCGCTCGGCTGCTCCGGCGCCCGCATCCTCACCACCCTGCTCCACCGGATGCGCCGGACCGGGGGCCGGCGGGGCCTGGCCACCATGTGCGTCGGGGTCGGCCAGGGCAGCGCGGTGCTGGTCGAGCGCTCCTAGGCCCTGTCTGACAATTCCCGCCTGCCGGGCGGCAGGGGGCGCCGGGTGGGACGGCGCTCACGGGCGCGGGTTGCGTGCGCATAGCATCGGCCTCCGCATGAACACGATGACGCTCTGGCACATATCCGGCTGGGAGTTCGCCGCCCTCGCCTTCGCGGCGCTGCTGGTCGGCTTCTCGAAGACGGCCGTCAGCGGGGCCAACACGGTCAGCCTCGCGATCTTCGCGGCGGTGCTGCCCGCCCGCGCCTCCACCGGTGTGCTGCTGCCGGTCCTGATCGCCGGCGACCTGCTCGCGGTCCGCACCTACCGGCGGCACGCCCACTGGCCCACGCTGCTGAAGCTGTTCCCGGCGGTGGCGGCGGGCGTGGTCGTCGGCACCCTGTTCCTGGAGTGGGCCGACGACGGCGCGGTACGGACCTCGATCGGCGCGATCCTGCTGCTGATGGCCGGGGTGACGGTGTGGCGGCGCCGCCGGTCCGACGCGGCGGAGGACGGGGACGAACCGGACGCCGTCACCGGCCGGGCGGGCCGGATCAAGGCCCGCTCGTACGGAGTGCTCGGCGGCTTCACGACCATGGTCGCCAACGCGGGCGGCCCGGTGATGTCGCTGTACCTGCTGTCGGCGGGCTTCCGGAAGCTGGGCTTCCTGGGCACCTCGGCCTTCTTCTTCCTGATCGTGAACGTCGGCAAGGTGCCCTTCAGCGTGGGCCTCGGCCTGATCGACGGCCGCTCGCTGCTCCTCGACGCGGCACTCGCGCTGTTCGTCGTGCCCGGCGCGGTGTTCGGCACCTGGGCCGCGAAAAGGATCGACCAGCGGCTGTTCGAACGGCTGGTGATCGCCGCGACCGTCGTGGGAGGCGTACAGCTCCTGCTGCGGTAGGCGGCACCGGCCCCGGCCCGCCGTCCGGCGGCTACAGCCCCAGCAGGCCGGGAAGGTCCGCGAACGAGTCGATCACATGGTCCGGGGTGCCGCTCGCGTTCCGGTGGGTCTCGGGAAGGTACTTTCCGGTCCGCACCAGGACCCCGGTCAGACCGGCGCGCTGGGCCGCCAGTACGTCCGACTCGATGTCGTCGCCCACCATCAGCGCCTCGCCGGGAGCGGCGCCGAGCCGGGCCAGCGCGGCCTCGAAGAACGCGCGCGACGGCTTCCCGGTGACCTCGGCCTCCGTGCGTGCCGCAGCCTCCAGTCCCAGCAGGAACGCTCCGGAGTCCAGTTGCAGCCCCCGGTCCGTCCGCCAGTAGAGATTGCGGTGCATGGCGACCAGCCGCGCCCCCTGCTGGAGATGGGCGAACGCCCGGTTCAGGGCGGCGTAGTCGAACCCGGGACCCGCACCCCCGACGATCACGACGTCCGGCACCGTGCCGGTGTCACCGTCGTCGAGCACCGTGACGCCCGTGAGGTCCTCCGCGATCTCCCCGCAGTTCAGCAGCGCGCAGCGGGCACCCGGCCGCCGTTCGGCGAGATGGGCGGCGGTGGCGGCGGGCGCGGTGAGCACGTCCTCGGCGGTGACCGGGAACCCCGCGTCCCCGAGGACGGCCGCGATCGACCCCCGGGTCCGGGACGTCGTGTTGGTCACCAGCACGACCCCGAGCCCCGCGTCGCGGATCCTGCGCAGTGCCTCGACCGTGCCGGGCAGCGGCTGCCACGACACGGTGAGAACACCGTCGATGTCGACCAGGACGGCACGCACTGACTCCATGGGGGGACGATAGCGACCGCGGCCGCCCCCGGCCCGCGGACACCACCCACCCGGCGGACCGCTCACCGGCACACCCGCCTGCCGGAAAGGCGGACCGCGGCCCCGTAGGCTCGTCGTCATGTCCACGCACATCCTGGTCCTCGGCGGCACCACCGAGGCCCGCCTCCTCGCCGCCGACCTCGCGGCTCGCCCCGGGGTGCGGGTGACCACCTCCCTCGCCGGACGCGTGTCCCGGCCGGCGGCTCTCGAAGGGGACGTGCGGATCGGGGGGTTCGGCGGTGCGGAGGGGCTCGCCGACTGGCTGCGCGAGCACCGGGTGGACGCCGTGGCCGACGCCACGCACCCCTTCGCCGCGGGCATCACCGCTCACGCGGCCCGCGCCACGGCGGCCACCGGACTACCGCTGGTCGTGCTGCGCCGCCCGGGCTGGCGGCCCGGCCCGGGGGACCGGTGGCACTCCGTCGACTCCCTGGAGGCGGCCGCCGCACTGCTGCCGGAAATCGGCCGACGGGTCCTGCTGACCACCGGACGGCTCGGCCTCGCGGCCTTCGCGCGGCTGACGGAACTCCACTTCGTCGTACGGTCGGTGGAGCCGCCCGAGCCGCCGATGCCACCGGACACCGTGGTGGTCGCGGCGCGCGGACCGTTCACCCTGGCCGACGAGTCCCGGCTGCTGCGCGCGCACCGGATCGACGTGCTGGTGACGAAGGACAGCGGGGGAGCGGCGACGGCGGCCAAACTCACGGCGGCCCGTGAGCTGGGGCTGCCGGTGGTGGTCGTACGACGGCCTGCGCTGCCCGAGGGCGTCACACCGGTGCCCGATGCCGCCGGGGTCCTCGACCGGCTGGACCTCGACCGCCTGGGCCTCGATCGGCCAGACCCGGGTCCCCGCTGACCACCGAGGCCCGCAGCCGGTCGATGGCGCGCAGCACCTCGTCCCGGTTCTTGGCGCTCTTGATCCAGGCGGGCAGCCGGGCCACGTACGTCATTTTCCGCCCGTGCTCGTACCAGGGCGCCCGCTCCCTCAGCGACGCGGCCACGAACCGCCGCAGCAGGTCGAGGTGTTCGAGGTTGTACGCCCAGATCGTGCCGTGCCGGGTGGTGGTCTCCAGCCACAGGGGCGGCCTCGTCCAGCAGTGTCCCGGGCCCGAGATCCGCGACAGGCCGCAGGACCGGCATACCACCCGCTGCGGCGCACGGCACCGGCCCTGCCCGTCCGCGGCGGCGCCCGTCCGCCACTCGAAGTGGGCGACCCGCTCGCAGCGCGGGCAGCGCACCAGCGCCGACAACCTGAAGTGGTCGTCGGTGACACCGGGATCGTAGAAGCGGACGGGGGTTGGGGACATGCCCCGAGTGTGGCGACCGCCGCCGCACCCGGCACCCGGATTTCGGCCCGCGGCCGGGGACTTCGGGGTGCCGGGCACCTGAGTACGGAGTATCCGGGTGCCGGGGCTCCCGAGTGCCGGGCGGCCGGGTGCCTACCGCACGTCGGGATTGCGGCGCAGCAGATACGTGTCCATGATCCAGCCCTTGCGTTCGCGGGCCTCGGCCCGCAGCCGTTCGATGCGCGGGGCGGCCTCGGCGATCGGGCCCGAGGCGAGGATCTCGTCCGGGGTGCCGATGTAGGCGCCCCAGTAGATGTCCATGTCCTGGTCGGCGTACTGCCGGAAGGTCTGGTGCGCGTCGAGCATCACGACCACGTCGTCCACGTCCTGCGGGAACCCCTCGGCCAGCCGCCGGCCCGTGGTGATCTGCACCGGACGCGCCACCCTGTTCAGTCCGGTGCGGTGCCGGGCGACGAGCGCCGAGACACTGCTGATGCCCGGCACGACGTCGTACTCGAAGGCGACCTCGCCCCGGCCGAGCACCTCCTCCAGGATCCCGATCGTGCTGTCGTACAGCGCGGGATCGCCCCAGACCAGGAACGCGCCGCTGTCGTCCTCGCCCAGCTCCTCGGCTATCAGCCGCTCGTAGATGCCGGCGCGGGCGCTGCGCCAGTCGCCGACGGCCGGGGAGTACGCGCCGCCGCCCGCGGCCCGGTCCCGCTCCGGGTCGCGCGCCTGCACCAGGCGGTACGTCCCCTCCGGCAGGTGCGCGTCGAGGATGTCCCGGCGCAGCTGTGTCAGGTCGCTCTTCACCTCGCCCTTGTCGAGGATGAAGAAGACGTCCGTGCTGCGCAGCGCCCTGACCGCCTGGAGCGTTAGCTGGTCGGGGTCGCCCGCGCCGATACCGATGACATGAATCCTTCGCACGCCCCGAGTCTGCCGTACGGCACCGACACCGGGCGGTGCGGGTCCAGTCACCCGGCGGTGCGCCCCCGCAGCCGCGGCGCCCGCTCCCGCGCGTCCACCTCGCCCCGGCCGCTCTCCACCTCGCCCGCCAGCTCCCGCGCCCAGCCGGCCAGCCCCGGGAGGTCCAGCCCGTACGGCGGGACGTCGGAGTCGGCCGCCCACTCCTCCACGGCCGCCGCCCCGCGCCGCAGCAGCCGTGCCCCGCCGGTGGCGTTCCCCCGGGCCGCGTGCGTGAGTCCCACCGCGAGCTGGGCCAGCCCGCGCCACAGGGTCCGTTCCCGGTCGGGGCCGGACTTCCAGGCGTCCTCGAAGACCTCGTGCGCATGGAACGGCTTCCCGTCGTCCAGCAGCGCCTGCGCCTCGGCGACGGTCTGCTCGGGGGTGCGCAGGACACCCTCGGGCTGGCGCTCCACGCCCGCCGCGCCGTAGGGCAGCGGCCGTCCCAGGCCGTCCCGGGGCCGGGCGCTGCGGGCCCGCCCCTCGCCATCCCGGTCCCGTGCGCCGCCCGCGTCCGCTGTGCCGCTCATACCGCCGATTGTCGCGCGCCGGGCGTCCCCTTCGGCGCAGCCCCCGCAGTGGGGTAAAGTACGGACCGCGTGATCACGCGGTTCGCCGCGGGAACCGCACCGGGACGTGGCGCAGCTTGGTAGCGCACTTGACTGGGGGTCAAGGGGTCGCAGGTTCAAATCCTGTCGTCCCGACTGGAGACAGTCGTAGGTCAGGGCCGGTTTCGGAGGTATCCGAAACCGGCCCTTGATCATTCCTGGGGATTGGCCGGGACCGGCGTCCTTGACCGGGGTCAGCGGGTCACGACGATCGGGCTCGGCAGCGAGTGCAGCACGCTGAAGTGGGCCGAGAGCGCCGCCCTGGCGGCCGTGAGCGGATCTCCTCGGTGGGCGAGGGCGCGCATCATCCGGGCCGCATGACCATGAGGGTCTGATTCGCAGGCGAGAGCGGCATGGCGACGCCGGCTGTGGTGAAAGCGGCAATGGCGAGGAAGTGGTGGCGTTCGACGTCCGCACGGCCGAGGCCGGTAACTGTCGGGACCGGGTCGCCGTCCGAGGCGGATTCGGCGACCGGGTCCGGCGCATGCGTTCTCGGAGTTCCCTCAGGCCGAGACCTAGAGGTAACGCCGCCTCAGATGGTCGGGGTGTCGTCGACAACCGGCCGGTGAATCTCGACGACCGGCTTCCACCCCGCGGAGAACTCGATGAAGTCCGCACGGGTGGGGTAGGTGTCGATCGCGCGACGGTCACGCTTGACGCTGTCGCCCCCCTTGCGCCCCCGGGGAATCTGCTCCTCGAAGATGTCGACCTTCACGTCGGGAACCTCCTTGAGGCCCTGGCGCCAGATCTGCACGATGTCGGCGCCGAACGCCTGCCGGGCCGCAGCGTAAAGGGCCGTGAGGGCACCCTTGTCCCCACCAGGGACGAAAAGTGCCAGGTCCAGCACGACGCCGGCGGACTGGAGGACCTCGATGGTCACCGAGCTGTTCTCGTCGGCCAAGTAGATTCCGGCTTCATTCTCGTCGTCGGGAAGGAGGGAGACCTCTTCCCGGAATACGGTTCTCGCCGTGATCGAGCCGCCCTCGAAATCCTCACCGGACTTGGTCAGAAAAGCAGGGACAAAGCACTCGGGAAGCTTGAGTTCTGCCGTGTCGGCGGAAACGAAGACCCTGTCCTTCACGCCGAGCTTCGTCACCTCTTCCAGCGAGAGGCGGCGAGCGGCGATCTTCTCCGTGTTCACGATTTCCCTTTCAGGTTGCACTGTCCCTCCGAACAGGGACGCTACCACGAAACCGCGAGGTCAACTGCCCAGTAATCTTTGGGTAAATGGCCTCCGATGACCTGCACGGGAGGATGCCGAAGCGAGTGCTATGCGGTCGGGAAAACGCATCCGCCAGGTAGTGTCCCTCGTCATGGTGCTGGGGATCAACTGGCGTTTGCATCGCGGTGCGTTGGGGTAACGCGGAGGAACCAAAAGAGAGTTTGCGGTAGATATCGCCCATATCCCCTTCGGGGGCGGCGGTGAGGCAAGGCGATCCATTCGTCGTGCATCTCGAAGAGCGCAGCGGAAACCAACCGAATGGTCCGGCAACGCAACAACGGCGACCCGCACGCTGTACGGCCTTGTCGAGCGCCTGGCGGGATACTCGGCAGGGAAGGCCGGGAGCCTCGGCGTCGCCGACGTCGGCGGCCCACTGAGCTGCTGCGCGCGACTGCTGTCGGCGGTACTTGACTTCAAGTGCTCTTCAAGCAGCAGACTCCCGTTTCGCGCGCCTCGAACGTGGGCGAACGGGAGGAATCATCATGAAGTACCGCACGATAGGCACCGATCCGCGGACCCGCCGTGAGGTGAGCGTGCTCGCGCTGGGTGCGATGCTGTTCGGCTCGCGCACGGACGAGAAGACCTCCTTCGCCGTCCTCGACCGCTATGTCGAGGCGGGCGGCACCTTCATCGACACGTCGAACAACTACGCCTTCTGGGAGGACGGCGGCCAGGGCGGTCAGAGCGAGGAGCTGCTGGGCCGCTGGCGGCGCAGCCGGGGCGTCGGCGACGAGATCGTCGTCGCGACCAAGCTGGGCGCCCGGCCGCTGGCCCCCGGCACGGGCTTCGTCGACAATCCGGAGGGGCTGTCGGCGAAGGTGATCCGCGAGGCCGCCGAGCGCAGCCGCGAGCGGCTCGGTATGGAGCGGCTCGACCTGCTCTACGCCCACATAGACGATTTCACCGTCCCGCTCGAGGAGACGGTCGAAGGGTTCGCGGCCCTGGTCGCCGAGGGCACCGTCGGCCTGCTCGGGGTGAGCAACCAGGCCGTGTGGCGGGTGGAGCGGGCCCGTGCCCTCGCTGCGGCGGCGGGGCTGCCCGGCTACGAGGTGCTCCAGTACCAGCACAGCCATCTGCGCCCGCGTACCGACATGCCGAGGGGGCTCTTCCCGGACGGCAGCCTGGGCGGTGCGGACGGTCAACTCCTCGGCTATCTGCGGGCGGAGCCCGGGCTGACCCTGGTCGCCTACTCGCCGCTGGTGGGCGGCGCCTACACCCGTACGGACAAGCCGCTCCCGCCGGACTACGACCACCCCGGCACCCCGGCCCGTCTGACCGTGCTGCGCGAAGTGGCCCGGGAGACGGGAGCGACGGTCAACCAGGTCGTCCTGGCCTGGCAGTTGGGCGGATCGCTGCCCGTCGTCCCGCTGGCCGGGGCGTCCTCGGTGGCCCAGCTGGAGGAGAACCTCGCGGCCGTGGAACTGGAACTGACAAGCGGTCAGCGGGCCCGGCTGGACGAGGCGTACTGACCCGGTGCCCGCCGTCGTCAGGGATACGCCCGATCGCAGCGGGTAGGTCTGGAAGCCGACCAGGCGTTCCCCCGTCGCACAGTGAGGTGCAGGAAACATGGATCGCTCTTCGCATGTCCGCTCCCGCAGATCGGCACCCCTGGCGGCGCTGGCCGCCGTGGCGGCCCTGATCCTCGCGGGCTGCTCCAGCGGTTCGGGCGGCAAGAAGGCCGAGGAGGGCGGGGACGGCGCGGCCGCGGGCAAGGCCGGCACCCCCGCGATGACGGTCGCGCTGGTCACCCATCAGGCCCCCGGCGACACCTTCTGGGACATCGTCCACAAGGGCGCGCAGGCCGCCGCCGACAAGGACAACATCAAGCTGGTCTACTCCGCCGACCCGAACGCCGGCGCCCAGGCCAACCTGGTCCAGAACGCCATCGACCAGAAGGTCGACGGCATCGCGATCACCCTGGCCAAGCCGGACGCGATGAAGGCCGTGGCGGGCAAGGCGGAAGCGGCCGGGATACCCGTGGTGGGCCTCAACTCCGGTCTCAGCGACTGGAAGAACCTCGGTCTGATGTCGTTCTTCGGGCAGGACGAGAGCGTGGCGGGCGAGGCGTTCGGCAAGAAGCTGAACGAGGTCGGCGCCAAGAACACCATCTGTGTGATCCAGGAACAGGGGAACGTCGGCCTCACCCAGCGCTGCGACGGCCTGAAGAAGACCTTCCGGGGCACCACGCAGACGCTCTACGTCAACGGCACCGACATGCCGTCCGTGAAGTCCACCATCACCGCCAAGCTGAAGCAGGACGGCGCCGTCGACTACGTCGTCGCCCTCGGCGCGCCGTACGCGCTGACCGCGGTGCAGTCGGTCGCGGACGCGGGCAGCAAGGCGAAGATCGCCACCTTCGACCTCAACAAGCAGCTCACCGGCGCCATCTCCAAGGGCGACATCCAGTTCGCCGTCGACCAGCAGCCCTACCTCCAGGGGTACTTGGCGGTGGATTCCCTGTGGCTCTACAAGAACAACGGCAACTACAGCGGCGGCGGGGAGCAGCCGGTGCTGACCGGTCCGGCCTTCGTCGACAAGTCCAACGTCGACAAGGTCGCCGCGTTCGCCGCGAAGGGCACCCGCTGAGATGAACCGAGCAACGGCACCGGCGGCGAGCGCCTCGCCGCCGGCCCCGCCGGCCGGCCGCACGGACGGGCGCGGCACCCGGCGCTCCCCGGTGCGCAGACTGCTGGCCCGCCCGGAGGTGGGCGCGCTGATCGCCGCGATCGGCGTGTACCTCTTCTTCTTCGCCGTCGCCCCTTCGTTCCGTACCGCGGGCGCCCTGTCCACGGTCCTGTACCAGGCGTCCGTCATGGGCATCATGGCGCTGCCGGTGGCGCTGCTGATGATCGGCGGCGAGTTCGACCTGTCCGCCGGTGTCGCGGTCACCACCTCGGCGCTGACCGCCGCCGTGCTGAGCTTCCAGTTCACGGTGAACGTGTGGACGGGCGTGGCCGTGGCGCTGGTCGTCTCCCTGGCCGTCGGCGCCTTCAACGGCTGGCTGCTGATCAGGACCGGTCTGCCCAGCTTCCTGGTGACCTTGGGCTCCTTCCTGATCCTCCAGGGCGCCAACCTCGCCGTCACGAAGATCTTCACCGACAATGTCGCCAGCGATTCGATCGCGGACATGGACGGCTTCGGCCAGGCCAGGAAGGTCTTCGCCTCCGAGTTCACCGTCGGGGGAGTGGACTTCAAGATCACCATCGTCTACTGGCTGGTGCTCGCCGCGGCCGCCACCTGGCTGCTGCTGCGTACCCGGTTCGGCAACTGGATCTTCGCGGTCGGCGGCGACCAGGACAGCGCCCGCGCGGTCGGCGTGCCCGTCGACCGCACCAAGGTCGTCCTCTTCATGGGAGTGGGGGCCGGCGCCTGGTTCGTCGGCATGCACCTGCTGTTCTCGTTCGACACGGTGCAGTCGGGCGAGGGCGTCGGCAACGAGTTCCTCTACATCATCGCCGCGGTCATCGGCGGCTGCCTGCTGACCGGCGGCTACGGCTCGGCGATCGGCCCGGTCATCGGCGCCTTCATCTTCGGCATGGTCAACCAGGGCATCGTCTACGCCAACTGGAATCCCGACTGGTTCAAGGCGTTCCTCGGCGTGATGCTCCTGGTCGCGGCCCTCGTCAATCTGTGGGTCCGTCGTACGGCGACCCGGAGGTGAGCATGACTGTCCACGGCAGCGGTCCGCAGGATGCCGGCCGCGAGGACCACCCGCCGGAGCGGGACGCGCCCGTCGTCGAACTGCGGGGCGCGGGCAAGTCCTACGGCAACATCCGCGCCCTGCACGGCGTCGACCTGGCGGTCCGCCCCGGCCGGGTGACCTGCGTCCTGGGCGACAACGGCGCGGGCAAGTCCACCCTCATCAAGATCATCTCGGGGCTGCACCGGCACACCGAGGGCGAACTCCTCGTCGACGGCGTGCCGGTGCGCTTCGGCTCCCCGCGCGAGGCCCTGGACCTGGGCATCGCCACCGTCTACCAGGACCTGGCCACGGTCCCGCTCATGCCGGTCTGGCGGAACTTCTTCCTGGGCTCGGAGACGACGCGCGGCCGCTGGCCGCTGCGCCGCCTCGACATCGAGGGCATGAAGCGGACCGCGGACCGGGAACTGCGCAGCATGGGCATCGTCCTGGACGACCTGGAACAGCCCGTCGGCACGCTCTCCGGCGGCCAGCGCCAGTGCGTGGCGATCGCCCGCGCCGTGCACTTCGGCGCCCGGGTGCTGATCCTGGACGAGCCGACGGCCGCGCTCGGTGTCAAGCAGTCCGGTGTCGTGCTCAAGTACATCGCCGCCGCCCGCGAGCGCGGCCTCGGCGTCGTCTTCATCACCCACAACCCGCACCACGCCTACCTGGTCGGCGACCACTTCAGCGTGCTGCGCCTGGGCACCCTGGAACTCGCCGCCGACCGCGCCGAGGTGACCTTGCAGGAACTCACCCACCACATGGCCGGCGGGGCCGAACTCGCCGCGCTCAGACATGAACTGGCCCAGGTGCACGGGGTCGACGTCGAGGAACTGCCGGAGGCGTAGACCGGCTCCGAGCCGTCTTCCGCCCCCGCTCGCACGCCGAGCGGCGGGCGAGCGGGGCACGGGCGTCGCGCCGTCGTCGACAGGCGGTGGCGTACGGCCGCTTTTATGCTGAGGGGATGCGGGGCCGTCCGGCCTTCGCCGCGCGAGGCGACGACCAGGCGGATCCGCTTCCTTCTGTCTCCGCACGGAGGAGCTGGCCCATGACGCACGCGGGTATACGACTGCGCAGGGGAGCCGTCCTCGCCACCGCGGTGGGGATGCTCATGGTGCCGGTCGCCGGCGGGTCGGCCCTGGCCGCGCCGCCGACCGGTCCGGGCGCCGCCACCGCCGCCTACCCGCGGCTGCCGTCCCCCTCCGCCGGCGGCGTCCGCGATCTCACCCCGCCCGTGCAGCGCCTCCTGGACGCGACCGTGCAGCATGTGATCAAAGAGGCGGGCATCCCCGGTGCGAGCGTTGGCATCTGGACGCCCGACCAGGGGCAGTACGTGAAGGCCTTCGGGGTCGCCGACAAGAGCGACGGGCGGGCCATGTCGACGGACCTGTACACCCGGATCGGCAGCGAGACCAAGACGTTCACCGTCACGGCGCTGCTGCAACTGGTCGACCAGAAGAAGGCCGGTCTCGACGACACGATCGACCGGTTCGTCGACGGTGTGCCCAACGGGGACCGGATCACCCTGCGCCAGCTGGCCGGGATGCGCAGCGGCCTGTTCAACTACACGGACGACGACGGCTTCTTCAAGGCCCTCACGTCCGACCCGCAGCGCTCCTTCACGCCTCAGCAGCTCCTCGACTACGCGTTCAAGCACCCGGTGCTGTTCCAGCCGGGTCAGAAGTTCGACTACTCCAACACCAATCTGATCCTGCTCGGCCTGGTCGTCGAGAAGCTCTCCGGGCAGAACGTCGAGGACTACATCCGCGACCACATCCTGAAGCCGGCCGGGATGGGCCACAGCCTCCTCCCGACCGGGGCCGAGTTCCCGGAGCCGCACGCGCAGGGCTACACGAACCAGACCGCCAGCGGGCAGGTCGAGGACGCCGCGGGCTGGAACACCTCCTGGGCCTGGACCGCGGGCGCGATGGTCTCGACCCTGGACGACCTGCGGATCTGGGCGCGGACGGTCGCCACGGGCGTCCTGCCCGACGGGAACACCATGGTCAGCCCCGCCGTCCAGAAGCAGCGGCTGACCACTCCGGCGACCCCGGTCCCGGACGTCGGTTACGGCCTCGGCATTTTCAATGTAAGGGGCTGGATCGGCCACAACGGCTCGCTGCCGGGCTACGAGTCGCTGACCGTCTACCTGCCTTCGGCGCAGGCGACGCTGGTCGTGCTCATCAACACCGATGTCGACTACAAGGGCACCGAGCCGAGCACCGTCCTCGGCGAGGCGATCACCAAGATCATCTCTCCTGACCATGTCTTCAACCTTCCGGCGGAACCCGCGGCCCGGTGAAATACGTCGAAGCGGTGAAGGCGCCCGCGTGCCGGACACGTGGACGGACATTGCTACGGGGAGGCCGAGTTGACGCACACGGAGCACGACGAGACGGTGCCGGACACCGCGGAGGCGCGGCGGCAGGCGCGGTTCGGCGCTCTGCCGGAGCGGATCCGGCCGCAGGACACGGTCGAGGAGCGGCCGGCCACCGCGCCGGACCCGGCGCGCAACGCCTACGACCCGGACGAGTGGCTGGTGCGCTACTGCCTTTGAGCCGACGGTGACGGCGACGGTAAGCCCGGGCCGCCCGTCAGGCGGACCGCACCTCGTCGATCCGTACCGGCCGGTGCTCGCGCAGCGACAGCGTGCACGCCTCCGCGACCCACCCGGCCTCCAGCGCGTCCGCGACCGTGCACGGGGACGGCCGGGTGCCGACGACGACCTCGGTGAACGCGGCGAGTTCGGCTCGGTAGGCGTCGCCGAAGCGGTCCATGAAGAAGTCGTGCGGGACACCGGCCGGGAAACGCACGCCCGGTTCCACCGAGCGCAGCGGCAGCTTGTCGTCGAGTCCGACGGCGATCGAGTCCGAGAAGCCGTGCAGCTCCAGTCGGACGTCGTAACCGCGGCCGTTGTGACGGCTGTTGGAGACCAGGGCGATCGTGCCGTCGTCCAGGGTGAGGACCGCGCCCGTGGTGTCGGCGTCACCGGCCTCCCGGATGAAGTCGGCGCCGCGGTTGCCGCCGACCGCGTACACCTCGGTCACCTCACGGCCCGTCACCCAGCGGATGATGTCGAAGTCGTGCACGGAACAGTCGCGGAAGATGCCGCCCGAGGCGGCGACGTACGCGGCCGGCGGCGGCGCCGGGTCCAGGGTGGTCGACCGGATCGTGTGCAGCCTGCCCAGCTCGCCGGAGCGGACGGCCGCACGGGCCGCGACGAAGCCCGCGTCGAAGCGGCGGTTGAAGCCGATCTGGACCGGAACACCACGGCCCCGGACCGCCTTCATCACCTCGACGCCCTCGCGCATGGTGCGCGCCACGGGCTTCTCGCAGAAGACCGGGACACCCGCGTCCACGGCGGCCAGGATCAGCGCCGGGTGGGCATCGGTCGCCGCCGCCACCACGACGCCGTCCACCCCGGCGGCCAGCAGCTCCTCGGGCGAGTCCGCGACCTCGGCGCCGAACCGCTCGCCCGCCGCCTTGGCCGCCTGGGCGAACGGGTCGGCGACGACGAGCGACTGAACGGCGTCGAGGGCGGAGAGGGTCTCGGCGTGGAAGGCGCCGATGCGGCCGAGGCCGAGGATTCCGATGCGCATGGGGACGGACGCTCCTTGGGTACGGGGCGGGCGATGCCTGACCGCCATTCTTGTCCGTACAAATACCCCGATCAACCCGCCTACGACGGCGCCACGTCGACCCAGCCGCCGTGCTGTGCCGACCGGGCCATCGCGTCCAGCGCGGCCGCGCTCGCCACGGCGTCGCCGAGGCCGGCGCCGTACGGGGTGTCCTCGGCGACGGAGCGCAGGAAGCGGTACGCCTCGATCACCTTCAGGTCGTCGTAGCCCATCGCGTTCGCCGCGCCTGGCTGGAAGGCGCCGAACTCGCCGTCGCCCGGCCCGACGTGGCGCGTGGTCACCGGCTGGTCCTGGTAGTCCGTGCCACGGCTGACGCCCAGCTCGTTCATCCGGCGGAAGTCCCAGAAGACGGCGCCGCGGGTGCCGTGCACCGCGAAGCCGTAGTTGTTCTGCTCGCCGACCGACACCCGGCAGGCCTCCAGCACACCGCGGGCGCCGGAGGCGAAGCGGAGCAGACAGCTGACGTAGTCCTCGTTCTCGACCGGGCCGGACTCGCCGCCCGCGGCCCGCTCGTGGCCGGCCGTGGCGCCGAGCGGGCGGGGCCGCCGCGGGACGAAGACGGCCGTGTCGGCGGTCAGCGAGACGATGTCGCCCAGCAGGTACCGGGCCAGGTCCGCGCCGTGCGAGGCGAGGTCGCCGAGCACTCCGCTGCCGCCCCGCCGACGCTCGTACCGCCAGGTCAGTGCGGACTCCGGATGGGCGGCGTAGTCGCTGAACAGCCGGATGCGGGCATGGGTGACGGTGCCGATCCCGCCGGAGACGATCAGCTCGCGGGCGGCCTCCACGGCGGGTGCGCCGCGGTAGTTGAAGCCGACCGTGCCCTGCACCCCGGCCCCGGCGACCGCGTCCGCCACCGCGCGGGCGTCCGCGGCCGTCAGGCCCACCGGCTTCTCGATCCAGAGGTGCTTGCCCGCCTCGGCCATCGCGACCCCGATCTCCCGGTGCAGGAAGTTCGGGGCGGTGACGCTGACCGCCTCGACGCGTGGGTCGGCGGCCACCTCGCGCCAGTCGCGCACGGCGGTGGCGAACCCGAACTGCCCGGCGGCCTCCTCGGCCCGGCCCGGCACGTCGTCGGCGACCGCCACCAGCCGCGGAGTCAGCGCCAGGTGCGGATAGTGGTGGCGGACCCGGGCGTACGCCCGGGAGTGCACCCGGCCCATCCAGCCGAACCCGACGACGGCGACACCGAGCGTACGCAGCACCATGACAGCCTCTCCTGGACCGGTAGGAGTATCCGTCCGGCCCACCCTGGGCGCGGCGGACCCCGGTGTCAAAGACCCCGGTCGGCACCCGGCCCGGCCCTGTCCGGCCGTGCGCTGCCCGACCCCGCCAGGCCTTGCCCGGCCCTCGCGCGGACACTCGGCCGCGGCGCCCGGCGGGCCGTCACAGGTTGATGGCGTACACCTTGCGCAGGGTCTCGTGGACCGTCCACGTCGTCCGGTCGCCCTCACGCAGCACCGCCAGGTCACCCGGTCCGACCCGCAGCGTGGGCCCGCCCTCGACCTCGATCGTCGCCGAGCCGCTGACCACGACGAACAGCTCGTCGGCCTCCGTGTCGGTGACGACGCCGGGCGTGATCTGCCAGACCCCGCGGAGCTGCCGGCCGTCGTCCGACTCCCAGACCACCTTCCCGGTCACCTCGGGGTTGCCGGAGACGATCTGGGCGGGGTCGAGCGGCTCGGGTTCGAGCTCGGCGTCGGGGACGTGGACCACGAAGCTGGGGATCATGGACCGACCCTAGCGAGCCGGTCCGCCGGGCGGCCGCCGACAGGATGTGCAGTATCGGCCCGCGCGACCGGACACTTCGTCGCGGCGGCGCGCACTGGCGCGGGTGCCCGGTGCGCGTGATCGTCGAGGTATGACCGACACCACGGCGACCGCCGACGGGCACCGGCACGACACCCTGGAGGCCGTCTTCTTCGGCGGTGTCTACGGCGCCGTACTGGCCAGCTCGATGGTCGCGGCGCTCACCCGCTACGGCCGCACCGACCAGGCGGGCCGTCGCTACGACGCCGCCTGGCTGCTGGTCACGGCGCTCGCGTCGGCCCTCGCGCACGGCTACGCCCACTATGTCGCCGAGCGCCGGCCGCAGCGCCGCTGGGACCTGGCCCGCAGCCTCGTCGACGAGTGGCCGCTGGTCGCCGCCGTGCTGCCCACCGTGGCGCTGCTGGCCGCGGCGGGCTGGGGCCGGCTGCCGCCGAACGGGGTGGAGTATCCGGCGTTCGCCCTGAACATGGCGCTGCTGTTCGTGCTGGGCCTGGTCACCTCGCGGCGCCTGCGGCGGTCCTGGCTCAAGTGCCTGCTGGTCGGGCTGGGGGACGCGCTGCTCGGACTGGTCGTCGTGGTCGCGAACGCCCTCATCAAGTAGCGGCCGGAAGGATCACCCGGCGCCGTTCCGGGACCGCGGCGCCGGCGGACCACGCGCGCCCTGGGACGGATCATGCCCGCAATACAGCAGACAAAATTGTTGACAATCTTGTTTGGCTAGATTTAGGTTCGACAGGCACTCACTCAGGGAGGGCACATGCCGACAGAAGCCCGTCCGAGCACCGGGGAGCAGGCCAAGCAGCACGCGTTGGCGCAGCTGCGGCAGGCGATCCTGCACGGCGACATGGCACCGGCGCAGCGGTTGGTGGAGAACGAGCTCGCCGAGCAGTTCGGTGTGACACGGGCCAGCATCCGGGCCGCGCTCATCGACCTGGAGTCCCAGGGACTCGTCGAGCGCATCCGCAACCGCGGTTCGCGGGTGCGGGTGGTGACCGTGGACGAAGCGGTCGCCATCACGGAGTGCCGCATGGTCCTCGAAGGACTGTGCGCGGCGAAGGCGGCCGTCGCGGCCAGCGACGATCAGCTGAGCGAACTGACCGACCTCGGCACGGCCATGACCAAGGCCGTGGCCGACGGCGAGCCGGTGACCTACTCCGACCTCAACCACGAACTGCACGTCCGGATCCGGGAGTTCTCCGACCAGCGGACCGCCCAGGAACTGCTGGAACGACTCAACGCCCAACTGGTGCGGCACCGCTTCCAGTTGGCGCTGCGTCCCGGACGGCCGCAGCAATCCCTGAACGAGCACCTGGCCATGATCGAAGCGATCCGGGCCAGGGACCCGCAGGCGGCCGAAGCGGCCGTCCGCGCCCACCTCGTCAGCGTGATCGAGGCGCTGCGCGACTGACGCGCAGCCGACCGGCACACGCGGGGCGGGCGCGTACCTGTCCATCAAGGCCGGTGAGCCGAGAGGGCGTGCCTGTGTCGGAAGGGTGCGCGCGCGGGCCCGAAGGGCCGAGCGCGCCCGCCCCGTCGGCACAGGCGACAGCGCCCGGCGGCCGACCGAGCCCGTAAGAAGGAGAGATCCCAGCAATGACGCATGGCAATGCGCCCGCCGGCCCACCCCGCTCGACCCTCGTCATCACCGCGCACGCCGGGGACTTCGTCTGGCGTGCGGGCGGGGCCATCGCCCTGGCCGCCTCCCGGGGGGAGAAGGTCACCATCGCGTGCCTGACCTTCGGTGAGCGCGGGGAGTCCGCGAAGGCGTGGCGCGAGGGCAGGACGCTCGACGAGATCAAGGCGATACGCCGCGACGAGGCCGAGCGCGCCGCCGCCGCCCTCGGTGCCGAGGTCCGCTTCTTCGACGCGGGCGACTACCCCCTGGTCGCCACCGCCGAGCTGACCGACAAGCTGGTCGAGGTCTACCGCGAGACCCAGCCGGACGTCGTCCTCACCCACCCGGTCGAGGACCCCTACAACGGCGACCACCCGGCAGCGAACCGCATGGCGCTGGAGGCCCGCGTACTCGCCCAGGCGATCGGCTACCCCGGTCCCGGCGAGATCATCGGCGCCCCGCCGGTCTTCTTCTTCGAGCCGCACCAGCCCGAGATGAGCGGCTTCAGGCCCGAGGTGCTGCTCGACATCACCGAGGTGTGGGACACCAAGCGCAAGGCCATGGAGTGCCTCGGCGCCCAGCAGCACCTGTGGGACTACTACACCGACCTGGCCGTCCGCCGCGGTGTCCAGCTCAAGCGCAACGCGGGCCCCAACCTGGGCCTGGCGCACAAGACCATGGCCGAGGCCTACATGCGTCCGTACCCGGAGATCGCCAAGGAGCTGGCATGAGCGGCGTGATCGTCACCGGCCCGCCGAAGGCGGACGCCAAGGACGTCGACGCGCTGGCCGGCTTCGGCGTGGCCACCGTCAGCGAGGCGATGGGCCGTACCGGCCTACTCGGCCCGGACATCCGTCCCGTCCAGCAGGGCGTACGGGTCGCGGGCACCGCGGTCACCGTGCTCAGCTGGCCCGGCGACAACCTCATGATCCACGCGGCCGTCGAGCAGTGCGGCGAGGGCGACATCCTGGTGGTGACCACCACGTCGCCGTCCACCGACGGCATGTTCGGCGAGCTGTTCGCCACCGCGCTCCAGCGGCGCGGGGTGCGGGGCGTGGTCACCAACGCCGGTATCCGCGACACCCAGGAGCTGCGCGACATGGGCTTCGCGGCCTGGGCGCGGGCGGTCTCCTCGCAGGGCACGGTCAAGGCCACCGGCGGCTCGGTCAACGTGCCGATCGCCATCGACGGCCAGGTCGTGCGCCCCGGTGACGTGATCCTCGCCGACGACGACGGCGTGGTGGTCGTCCCCCGCGAACGCGCCCGCGCCACGGTCGAGGCGTCCGAGGCCCGCGAGGCCAAGGAGGCCAGGACCCGGGCCGCCTTCCTCGACGGCGAACTCGGCCTGGACCGCTACGGCCTGCGCGAGACCCTGGTGCGCCTCGGCGTCGAGTACCGCAGCTACGAGGAGTACACCGGCGAGGGAGCCGGGTCGTGACCGGCGGGCCCGAGGAGGTGCCCTGCCTGCTGATGCGGGGCGGCACCTCCAAGGGCGCCTACTTCCTGGCCGCCGACCTGCCCGCCGAGCCGGCCGCCCGGGACGCGCTGCTGCTGCGCGTCATGGGCAGCCCGGACGAGCGGCAGATCGACGGCCTGGGCGGGGCGCACCCGCTGACCAGCAAGGTGGGCGTGATCTCGCCGTCCGCCGACCCGCGGGCCGACGTCGACTACCTCTTCCTCCAAGTCGCCGTCGACCGCCCCGAGGTGAGCGACCGTCAGAACTGCGGGAACATCCTGGCCGGGGTCGGCCCGTTCGCGGTGGAACGCGGACTGGTCCCGGCGGGCCCTGAGCGCACCTCCGTACGCATCCGGATGGTCAACAGCGGCGATCTCGCCACCGCGACCTTCCCGACCCCCGGCGGCCGCGTCGACTACACGGGGGACGCCGAGATCTCGGGCGTGCCAGGTACGGCCGCCCCCGTGACGATCGAGTTCCCGCCGGGCGAGGGCCCGCTGCTGCCCACCGGGAACGTCCGGGACACCATCGGCGGCATCGCGGTGACCTGCGTGGACAACGGCATGCCGACCGTGCTCGTGGCGGCCGCCGACCTCAAGGTCACCGGCTACGAGAGCCCCAGGGACCTGGAGGAGGACCTCGCGCTGGCCGACCGGCTGCGGGAGATCCGCCTGGCGGCGGGCCGGCTGATGGGACTGGGCGACGTCTCGGACACCACCGTGCCCAAGCTCACGCTGCTCGCCGCACCGCGCGACGGCGGCGCGATAACCACCCGGACCTTCATTCCGGTGCGCTGCCATCCGTCGATCGGGGTGCTCGGGGCGGCCAGCGTCGCCGCGGGCCTTCGGATCGAAGGGGGTGTGGGCGCCGAGCTCGCCCGGCTCCCGGCCCGGGGTGACCGAGTTCGCATCGAGCATCCCACCGGGTTCCTGGACATCGAAAGTAGCCTCGAGGCCGGACCCGACGGCCTGCCCACCGCCCGCCGCACCGCCGTCGTCCGCACGGCTCGCAAGATCTTCGACGGCACCGTGTTCCCCAGGTCCGCCGAGACGGGACCGTTCCGGTCCCCGGCACCGTGTGCCGCGCCCGCATCCGCACCATCTCCAGGAGGTCAGCGATGACTCCGCCGCTCGGCGACATCGCCCACATCGGCCACGCCCAGCTGTTCACCCCGGACCTGGACGCCAGCGTCGCCTTCTTCACCGACTACCTGGGCCTCACCGTCAACGGGCAGCAGGGCGACACCGTATATCTGCGCACCTTCGACGACTACGAGCACCACAGCCTGGTGCTCACCGCCCGCGAACAGCCCGGCCTCGGCCGGCTCGCCCTGCGCACCTCCAGCGAGGAGGCCCTGCACCGCCGGATCGAGGCGATCGAGGCGGCGGGCGGCACCGGCCACTGGGCCGAGGACGAACCGGGTCTGGGCAAGGTGTACGTCACCACCGACCCGGACGGCCACGAGCACGCCCTGTACTGGGAGAGCGAGTACTACCAGGCCCCGGACGAGCTCAAGCCGGCCCTGAAGAACCAGCCGCAGGCCAAGCCGAACCGGGGCGTGGGCGTGCGGCGCCTGGACCACATCAACTTCCTGGCCGCCGACGTGCTCGCCAACGCCGAGTTCCAGCAGAACGTGCTGGGCGCCCGGCCCACCGAGCAGATCCGCCTCGACACCGGGAAGATCGCGGCCCGCTGGCTGACCTTCACCGACAAGTCGTACGACGTCGTCTACACCTCGGACTGGACCGGCTCGGCCGGCCGGCTGCACCACATCGCGTTCGCGACCGACACCCGCGAGGACATCCTGCGCGCCGCCGATCTCGCCATCGACAGCGGTGTGTTCATCGAGACCGGTCCGCACAAGCACGCCATCCAGCAGACGTTCTTCCTGTACGTCTACGAGCCGGGCGGCAACCGGATCGAGCTGTGCAACCCGCTCACGCGGCTGGTGCTGGCCCCCGACTGGCCGCTGATCACCTGGACCGAGGCGGAGCGCGCCAAGGGGCAGGCCTGGGGCTTGAAGACGATCCAGTCCTTCCACACGCACGGCACACCGCCGGTCGCGCGATGCGGCGTGGATCGTGAACCTCGCGGTCCAACCCCCCTCCGTCCCGGGAGCACTCCACAT
>NZ_VJZD01000107.1 GCF_009377175.1 Streptomyces adustus | reverse complement strand
GGGGTGGCATAGGGGGTGGTGTTCAAGTCGGTTCCTCACGGGTGTTTCTGGCTTGGTGCGGCGACCGGCGTCCGGATGTGGTCCGCGCCGACTGGGCTGCGCCGTCCGTCGCCCGCTACCCCGCACGCTCGGCGCGGTCGGCGCGGTCGTCCTGACGGCGTCGACGGCCCTGCGGCACCGGCGTCCGGTCCGGGGCCGCACGCTTCCCGGCCGTCGACGCCACCGCGTCGGCCAGGCGGTCGAGCACGGCGGAGGCCTGGTCGTCGGTGATGGTCAACGGCGGAAGCAGGCGTACGACGCTGGAGTGGCGGCCGCCGAGTTCGACGATCAGGCCGCGTCGTAGGCACTCCCGCTGGACGGCGGCCGCGAGTTCGGGGGCCGCCGGTCGCGGCCCGCGCGCGGAGGCGTCTCCGACTCCGTATGCGTCGGCCTCCGCGTACGCCTCGGCTTCCCCGTCCGCGTCGGCTTCCGCGTCCACCAGCTCGACGCCGATCATCAGCCCGCGCCCCCGCACATCCCCGATGCAGGGAAACTCCCGTGCCAGGTCGCGGAGTCGGGTCAGCATGTGCGAACCGAGGGTGGCCGCCCGTTCGGAGAGGTGGTGTTCGCGGACGTAGCGAAGGGTCGCGGTGCCCGCGGCCATGGCGAGTTGGTTGCCTCGGAAGGTACCTGCGTGGGCGCCGGGTTCCCAGACGTCGAGGTCGTCGCGGTAGACCACGACGGCCAGCGGGAGGCTGCCGCCGATGGCTTTCGAGAGCACCATCACGTCGGGGGTGACACCGCTGTGCTCCACCGCCCAGAAGGCGCCGGTCCGGCCGACCCCGGTCTGGATCTCGTCGGCGATCAGCGCGATGGACCGGTCCGCGGTGATCTGCCGCATGCGCCGCAGCCAGGTGTCCGGCGCGGGAATCACCCCGCCCTCGCCCTGAACGGGTTCGAGGATCATCCCGGCGGGCTGCCGCACCCCCGACTTGGGGTCGTCGAGGACGGACTCGGTCCAGCGGGCGGCGAGTTCGGCACCGCTCGGACCGCCGACGCCGAACGGGCAGCGGTAGTCCTGCGGATAGGGCAGGCGGGTGACGCGGACGTCGCAGGCCCCGCCGGACGCGGCGAGGGCTCCGGCCGTCATGCCGTGGTAGGCGCCGGTGAAGGCGAGGACGCCGGAGCGGCCGGTCGCGGCCCGTACGAGCTTGAGCGCGGCCTCCACCGCGTCCGTGCCGGCCGGTCCGCAGAACTGCACGCGGGCGCGGTCGGCGAGTCCGGGGGGCAGGTTGTGGAACAGCTCGGTGACGAAGGCGTCCTTGACGGGGGTCGCCAGGTCCAGGACGTGCAGCGGCGCGCCCGAGTCGAGAACCTTGCGGATCGCGTCCAGGACGACCGGGTGGTTGTGTCCCAGGGCGAGGGTCCCGGCGCCGGAGAGGCAGTCGAGATAGCGGCGGCCGTCGGCACCTTCGATGGTCAGCCCGCGGGCCCGCACCGGCACGATCGGCAGGGCTCGTGCGTAGGTGCGCGCCGCCGACTCGCGTGCCGACTGCCGCCGCAGGATTCCCTCGGTCACCGCCACGGCTCCCACTCCTCCCCGCATGCCCCCGCGCAGTCCCCACCGGTAACAACCGTGGACCGCCCGCGGGGTTACGGCCTGCTTCAAGATCCTTGCCGTGCCGGGACCTGCGGGGAGGCAGCAACCAGGTGCGTAAGGCCGCCGATTCGGCAGCTCTCCGAACGACGGGGCAGGTCAGGCGCCTTGTAGCCGAACCGTTGCCGATCCGTCGGCGCTCGCCCACAGCGAGCGCATAGTGTGTGTTGCCGTTCCCACGGCGTGTGTCCCACGCCAAGTCGTTTCCGTTCAGGGGGAGTCAGACCATGCGATCCATACGGCCGTCGTTCACCGCTCGACGTGGGGGGAGTAGGCGCCGCAGGACCTCCCCCGTGCCGGCGGCCGTCGCCCTGGCCTCGGTGCTGGCGCTCACCGCCACCGCGTGCTCGTCGGGCGACACGGACGCCGGGATCCAGGCGTCCGCGTCGGCCTCCGCGACCAGCGGTGGCGACGACAAGATCAAGATCCCGGACGACATCAGGGACAAGCTCAAGAAGCACGGGATCGACATCGACAAGTGGAAGAAGGGCGCCTGGAAGAAGTGGGACAAGGACGACTGGCTGCGCGAGGCGCAGGACTACGTCAACCCGATCATCGAGGGGCTGTGGAGCTCGGACCGGATGCGGGGCGCCGACGACCCTGATCAGGGCGTGGACGAGAACGACCTCTCGGGTGACCAGGGCGTGACCGACCCGACGCCCGCGCCGGTACGGGCCGCGTCGGTGGCGCCCAAGTACCACGCCAACGCCCCGGAGGCGGGCAAGGTGTTCTTCGACTCCCCGGAGGGCACGATGGTCTGTTCGGCGACGGTCGTGCAGGACCCGGCCCACCCCGGCAAGTCCAACCTGGTGTGGACGGCGGGCCACTGTGTGCACGCCGGCAAGAAGGGCGGCTGGTACCGCAACCTCGCGTTCGTGCCGTCGTACAACAACTCCGGTGACACGGCGGAGCAGTTGCAGACCGCGCCCAAGGAGGAGGTCGCTCCCTACGGTGTGTGGTGGGCGGACTGGGCCCAGACCTCGGACCAGTGGATCAACGGGGGCGGTCCGACGGGCGGCGACGGAGCCCCGTACGACTTCGCCGTCATCCATGTGACGCCGGAGAAGGGCGGCACGGGCAAGTCGCTGGAGGAGACGGTCGGTTCCGCGCTCCCGGTGAACTTCAACGCTCCGGCCGTGCCGAAGGTGAACAGCATCACGGCGACGGGCTTCCCGGCGGCGCCGCCGTACGACGGTCAGACGCTGTACCGGTGCCAGGACAAGCCCGGCCGGCTGTCGATCAACGCCTCGGACCCGACGATGTACCGGATCGGGTGCACCATGACCGGTGGCTCCTCGGGCGGCGGCTGGGTCGCGACCGGTGCGGACGGCAAGCCCGCGCTGGTGTCCAACACCTCGATCGGCCCGGTGACGGCGGGCTGGCTGGCGGGTCCGCGGCTGGGTCCGGTGGCCAAGAGCGTGTACGCCTCGGTCAGCGACAAGTTCGCCCACTAGCCACTGGCTACTGCCTACTGGCCACAGGCCACTGGCCACTGGCCACAGGCTCGTCGTACGCGAAGGCCCGCCCCCCGTGGAGAACGTCTCCCGGAGGGCGGGCCTTCGCGCAGTCGGTCAGAGCGCGGGAGCGGGTACGTACGGCGCGAGGTCCGCCGCGAGCTCCTCGTGCACCCGGGCCTTGAGCAGAGTGCCCTCCGGGGTGTGCTCCTCGGAGATCACCTCGCCCTCGGAGTGGGTGCGGGCCACCAGCTTGCCGTGCGTGTAGGGCACGAGCGCCTCGACCTCGACCGAGGGCCTGGGCAGCTCGTTGTCGATCAGCGCGAGCAGCTCCTGGATGCCCCGGCCGGTACGGGCCGAGACGGCGATGGAGCGCTTCTCGATCCGCATCAGCCGCTGGAGCGTCAGCGGGTCGGCCGCGTCGGCCTTGTTGATCACGACGATCTCGGGCACCTGGGTGGCGCCGACGTCCCTGATCACCTCGCGCACGGCGGCCAGCTGCTCCTCCGGGTTCGGGTGCGAGCCGTCCACCACGTGCAGGATCAGGTCGGCGTCGCCGACCTCCTCCATGGTGGAGCGGAACGCCTCGACCAGGTGGTGCGGCAGGTGCCGGACGAACCCGACCGTGTCGGCCAGCGTGTACAGCCGGCCGCTCGGGGTCTCGGCCCGGCGCACGGTCGGGTCCAGGGTCGCGAACAGTGCGTTCTCGACCAGGACGCCCGCGCCCGTGAGACGGTTGAGCAGCGAGGACTTCCCGGCGTTGGTGTAGCCCGCGATGGCGACGGACGGCACCTTGTTGCGGCGCCGCTCCTGCCGCTTGATCTCGCGGCCGGTCTTCATCTCCGCGATCTCCCGGCGCATCTTCGCCATCTTCTCGCGGATCCGGCGCCGGTCCGTCTCGATCTTGGTCTCACCGGGACCACGGGTGGCGAGGCCGCCGCCCTTGCCGCCGCCCATCTGGCGGGACAGCGACTGACCCCAGCCGCGCAGCCTGGGCAGCATGTACTGCATCTGCGCGAGCGCGACCTGCGCCTTGCCCTCTCGGGACTTCGCGTGCTGGGCGAAGATGTCGAGGATCAGGGCCGTACGGTCGATGACCTTGACCTTGACGACGTCCTCGAGGTGGATCAGCTGACCCGGGCTGAGCTCACCGTCGCAGATGACGGTGTCCGCGCCCGTCTCGAGGACGATGTCGCGCAGCTCCTGGGCCTTGCCGGAGCCGATGTAGGTGGCGGCGTCGGGCTTGTCGCGGCGCTGGATGACGCCGTCGAGCACGAGCGCTCCCGCGGTCTCCGCGAGCGCGGCGAGCTCCGCGAGGGAGTTCTCCGCGTCGATCACGGTTCCGGAGGTCCAGACACCGACGAGCACGACCCGCTCCAGACGGAGCTGGCGGTACTCGACCTCGGTGACGTCCTCGAGCTCGGTGGAGAGGCCGGCCACGCGGCGCAGGGCCGCGCGCTCGGAGCGGTCGAACTGATCGCCGTCCCGGTCCCCGTCGATCTCGTGGCTCCAGGCGACGTCCTCTTCCATCAGGGCATCGGCCCGAAGACCTTCGGGGTAGGCGTGCGCGAAGCGCTTGGTGTCCTGGGAAAAGGAAGAAGAGGAGGTCATTGGATCCTTACGTCGATCGTGATTCGGGTTCGGCGACGGAGCGCGATCCGTCACATCTCACAACGTTCGAGTACCCCGGGAGATTCCCGGCCACTCGTGACGCGGAGGGCGGACCGCCGGGGCGCGCCGCCGGCCCGACGATGGTCGCACGGGACGAGCCGTGCCGTCATCCGTGTTATCGCGCGCTGTGCCTGCCGGTGGGAGCGGGCGCGGGGGCGGCGGCCGGGGCGGTGGACTTCCAGTCCGGGTGGCCCGGCATCGGCGGGGTCTTCTTCCCGTAGAGCCACGCCCTGAAGAACCCGGTCAGGTCACGTCCCGCGACGTTCGAGGCGAGGCGTACGAATTCGGCGGTGGTGACGGTGCGGTCCCGATGGGTCTGCACCCAGATCCGCTCCAGACGCTCGAAGCGCTCTCGGCCGATCTCCTGGCGCAGGGCGTAGAGGGCGAGGGCGGCGCCGTCGTAGATGTTGGGCCGGAAGATGCCGATCTTCTGGCCGGGATCGGGCCGCTTGGGGGCCGCGGGCGGTCCGCCGGCCGCGCGCCAGCGGTCGGAGGCGGTGTAGGCGGCCTTCATCCGCGCCGCCATCGGCTTGTGCGCCTTCTCCTGGGCGTAGAGGGACTCGTACCAGGTGGCGTGTCCTTCGTTGAGCCACACGTCGGACCAGGTGCGCGGGGTGACGCTGTCGCCGAACCACTGGTGGGACAGCTCGTGCACCATGACCGACTCGACGTACCACTTGGGGTAGGCGGGATCGGTGAACACGTTTCGTTCGAAGAGGGAGAGGGTCTGTGTCTCCAGTTCGAAGCCGGTGGAGGCCTGGGCCATGAGCAGGCCGTAGGTCTCGAAGGGGTAGGGCCCGACCTTGCTCTCCATCCAGGCGATCTGGTCGGGTGTCTTCTTGAGCCACGGTTCGAGCACGGCGCGGTCCTTGGTGGGCACGACGTCCCGGACGGGCAGTCCGTGCGGTCCCTTGCGGTGCAGGACGCTGGAGCGGCCGATGGACACCTGGGCGAGCTCGGTCGCCATGGGGTGCAGGGTGCGGTACGTCCAGGTGGTCGCCCCGCCCACTCGTTCGACCCCGGTGGGGATCCCGTTGGCGACGGCGGTGTAGGCGTTGGGCGCGGTGACCCGGATGGTGAACATCGCCTTGTCGGACGGGTGGTCGTTGGACGGGAACACCAGGTGGGCGGCGTCGGCCTGGTTGGCCATCGCGAGTCCGTCCGCGGTCCGCACCCAGCCGCCGTCTCGGCCCTTGACGGCCCGGGGGTCGCTGGTGTGCCGCACGGTGATGCGCATCCAGCTGCCCGCGGGCAGCGGTGTCTCGGGAGTGATCACCAGGTCGTCGCCGGCTGCGGTGAAGGAGGCGGGCTGGTCATCGACCTCGACCGACCGGACCGTGCCGTGGGCGAAGTCGAGGTTGACGCGGTCCAGCGAGGCGGTCGTCCAGGCGTCGATGGTGGTGACGGCCTGGAGGGGCTTGTCGTTGCGGCCGGGGTAGGTGAAGGAGAGGTCGTACGACGCCACGTTGTAGCCGGGGTTGCCGAGGTACGGGAAGAGGCGGTCGCCGACGCCGAGCGGGGCCGGCGGGGCGCTCGCGGCGACGAGGCAGACGGAGACGGCCGAGGCGAGCAGTGCTGCCGTCAGCCGTCGGGGGGCCCGGGTACGCGGCCGGGAAGCCCGGTTGCGGAGGGTGTGCGACATGCACCACGGCTACCAGCGCATGCATGCACTCTGGTGACGGCGCGCGTCGAACCCACCCGAACGGGTAATTCAGGCGCATTCGGGGTGCGATGGGGCGCCACGAGGTGCGGTGCGGCGCGGCCGGGTGTACTCAGATCGCCGGCGCGTGATGCTGCGCGCGGCTCACGTCGAACACGCCGGGCACGTTGCGCATCGCCCGCATCAGGGCGGGCAGGTGGGCCGCGTCGGCGAGTTGCAGGGTGTAGGTGTGGCGTACGCGCTGCTGGCTCGGGGGCTCCACGGTCGCGGAGACGATCTCGGCGCCTTCCTGGGCGATGGCCTCGGTGAGGTCGGCCAGGAGGTGGGGGCGGCCGAACGATTCAGCGACCAGGGTGACCCGGCACGCGGTGGTGTCCCCCCAGTGCACGCCCATCTCGGGACGTCCCGCGTCCTTCATGCGCGTCACCCCGGCGCACTCCACGCGGTGCACGGTCACCACTCCCCCGCGTACGGCGAAGCCGGTGACCTCGTCGGGCGGTACGGGCGTACAGCAGCCGGCCAGTCGTACGGTCGCGCCGGGCAGGTCGACCACGGCACTCGCGGCGGGGCGGAATGCGCCCCCGGTGGCGACCGGTCCGCCGGACGCGCCCGGCGCGGTTCGCGCGCTCCCCGGGCCCGTCCCGTCCTGGGCGCCACGGGTCGGTGTCCGGTGCGCGCCCCGGGCTCCGACGCGCGGAGCGCCGTCCACCCCTGCGGCCGCCTCCGCCGCTCGTACCGCGCCCCCGGTGTCGGCCTCGTCGCGGATCTCGGTGTCGTCCTCCTCGCTCACCGGGTGCGTGGCGAGCCATCGTTGGATGGCGATCCGGGCGGCGGGCGTGTGCGCGTGCTCCAGCCACTTCCTGGAGGGCTCGGAGGCCGGGTCCTGGCCCATGAGCAGCTGGACGGTGTCACCGTCCTTCAGGACCGTGCTCAGCGTCGCCAGCCGGCCGTTGACGCGGGCACCGATGCACGCGTGCGCGTCCTCTCCGTACTGCGCGTACGCGGCGTCGACACAGCTGGCCCCCTCGGGCAGGCCGAGCGCGCCACCGTCAGGCCGGAAGACGGTGATCTCGCGGTCCTGGGCCAGGTCCTCGCGCAGGGTGGACCAGAAGGTGTCGGGGTCGGGCGCGGCCTCCTGCCAGTCCAGGAGGCGGGAGAGCCAGCCGGGCCGGGTGGGGTCGACGCGCTCGCCGTCGCTCACGGCCTGCTCCTCCGCGGGCGGAGCGTACGGATTGCCGAGCGCGACCACCCCGGCCTCGGCGACCTTGTGCATCTGGTGGGTGCGGATGAGGACTTCGACGACCTGGCCGTCCCCGCGGGCCACGGCGGTGTGCAGCGACTGGTACAGGTTGAACTTGGGGACGGCGATGAAGTCCTTGAACTCCGAGACGACGGGCGTCATACAGGTGTGCAGTTCACCGAGCACGGCGTAGCAGTCGGCGTCCTCGTTGACGAGGACCAGCAACCGGCCGAAGTCGGCGCCGCGCAGTCGGCCGCGTTTGCGGGCGACGCGGTGCACGGAGACGAAGTGGCGTGGCCGGATGAGGACTTCGGCCTGGATGTCGGCCTCGCGCAGGACCCCGCGTACCTCGTCGGCGATCTCGGCGAGCGGGGCGTCGGGGCGGGCCGCGTCCTCGCTGATCAGTTCGCGGGTGTGCCGGTACTCCTCGGGGTGGAGGATCGCGAAGACGAGGTCCTCCAGTTCGGTCTTGAGCGCCTGGACGCCGAGCCGCTCGGCGAGCGGGATGAGGACGTCCCGGGTGACCTTGGCGATGCGGGCCTGTTTCTCGGGGCGCATGACGCCGAGGGTGCGCATGTTGTGCAGCCGGTCGGCGAGTTTGATCGACATCACGCGGACGTCGCTGCCGGTGGCGACGAGCATCTTGCGGAAGGTCTCGGGCTCGGCGGCGGCGCCGTAGTCGACCTTCTCCAGCTTCGTGACGCCGTCGACGAGGTAGCGCACCTCCTCGCCGAACTCGTCCCGCACCTGGTCGAGCGTGACCTCGGTGTCCTCGACGGTGTCGTGGAGCAGCGAGGCCGTCAACGTCGTGGTCTCGGCGCCGAGTTCGGCGAGGATGAGGGTCACGGCGAGCGGATGGGTGATGTACGGCTCACCGCTCTTGCGCATCTGGCCGCGGTGCGAGGACTCGGCGAGCACGTAGGCGCGGCGCAGCGGTTCCAGGTCGGCGTCGGGGTGGTGGGCGCGGTGCGCCTCGGCGACATGGCTGATCGCGTCGGGCAGCCGGTCGCGGGAGGCGGGGCCGAGCAGGGCGGCCCGGCCGAGGCGGCGCAGGTCGATCCGGGGGCGGGCCCTCCGGCGCGGCGCGGCGGGCGCCGCGGGAACGGCGACGGTCGGCGTGACCGGGCCTGGGGTCGCGGGATTCGTGGCCTCCGCACTCATGGGCACCTCCGGCTGCGTGGACCGGCGGACGGGTGCCCCATGGCGGGCACGGCTCGGGGGATGACGACGATCCCCCGTCCGAACCGGTGCTTGATGCTACCGAGCCCACCACGTGCGGCCGACCGTCTCTCGCCGAGCGTGAAACGGATCACCCATTCGAGCGATGAAAACGAGGTTTACGCTTTCACGCCAAGCGAGTTGAGATCGGCCGTGGTTTCGTACGCACGTCTGTCGCTCAGATGGACACATCGTGCACACGACGGGTTCCGCGACTGGGATGCCATGCCCGCCACTCGCTCAGCGAACCGCGTTTTCCAGCCAGTCGGAGTCGATCTCGCCCTCGGCGACGATCACCGCGGGACCGGTCATCTCGATCTCTCCGTCGGGCCGCTCGGTGATCAGCAGCCGTCCGCCGAGCACGTCGACGGTGTACGTCGCCGGAGTCCCGGTCACGGCCGGGTCGGCACCGTCCCTGCGGGCGGCCGCCACGGCGACGGCGCACGCGCCCGTACCGCACGAGCGGGTCTCGCCGACGCCGCGCTCGTGCACCCGCATCGCCACGTGCCCCGGGCCGCGGTCGGCCACGAACTCGACGTTCACCCCGTGCGGGTAGGCGGAAGCGGGGTGGAACGGCGGCCGGGTGTACAGGTCACCGGCGTGCGCGAGGTCCTCGACGAAGGCGACCGCGTGCGGGTTGCCCATGTTCACGTTCCGTGCGGGCCAGGTGCGCTCGCCGACGGTCACGGTGACGTCCCCGTCGGGGAGGACCGCCCTGCCCATGCCGACGGTGATCTCGCCCGCGGCCGGACCGCCGTCGGCCGTCGCCTTGGCGATGTGCACCGTCTTCACGCCCCCGCGCGTGGCCACCGCGAGATCGCCCTCGGTGACCAGGCCGGCGTGCTGGAGATAGCGGGCGAACACCCGTACGCCGTTGCCGCACATCTCGACGGTCGAGCCGTCGCCGTTGCGGTAGTCCATGAACCACTCGGCCTCGGCCGCCATCGCCCTGGCCTCCGGGTGCGCGGCGGAGCGCACCACGTGCAGCAGGCCGTCGCCGCCGATGCCCGCGCGGCGGTCGCACAGGGCGGCCACGGCGGCCGCGGGTAGGTCGATGACGTTGTCGGGGTCCGGGACGATCACGAAGTCGTTCTCGGTGCCGTGACCCTTGAGGAAGGCGATCCGCGAGCTCATCCCTCGATCGTACGGGGTGAGGGTGACACTCCGACGGCGGCGAGAGGCCCGCCCGACGGGGACGGCGCGTCAGCGCAGCCGGGCGACGCGCCAGACGGCGAGGACCACGACCGCGGCGACCAGCACCACGTACATGAGCACCATCCGCCAGTCGGGCCGGCGTCCGGAGCCCCGGGCGGGCAGTCCGGGCCAGGTGTGTCCGACCCGGAGCGCGGCCATCATGCCCCAGCCGGCCGCGCAGGAGGAGATCAGCAGGCCGAGCATGGCGATGACCGCGCCGCTGTCGCCGAAGTCGAAGGCCAGCGGGAAGGCGAACATCAGGGAGCCGGTCGCGGCCAGGGCCACGATGGGCGCGAGCTGCCAGATGCGCAGTCGGCGCTGCGGACGCAGCTCGACCTCGACCTCGGGCCCGCTCGCGAACATCTCCTCGGGCTCGGGACCGTCGGCGGTCACACCGCCCTGGATCTCGTCGGGGCCGTCGGGACTCAGCCGATCCACTTCCTGCTCCGCATCACCACGGTCGATGATGACGGGCTCGGTGTCTCGTGCGGTGTCGCGAGGGCCGGCCTCCATCGCCACGCGCCCTCCCAACTCGGACTCCACTTGGTCGATCGAAGCTCGATGATGGCATGACGCAACAGGCCTGGATGACGGCCTGGGCGTCCCGATGCCATCACGTGATCAGGCTGTAACCGGTCGTTCGACCAACGCCATCGCAAGCTGGGGAAGTTCTGTGAGATCCGCCGCAGCCCCACTCAACCAGTGCACCCGCGGATCGCGCCTGAACCATGAATCCTGACGGCGCGCGAAGCGTTTGGTGGCACGGACGGTCTCCGCCCGCGCCTCGTCGTGCGTGCACTCCCCCGCGAGCGCCGCGAGCACCTGCTGGTAGCCGAGCGCACGCGACGCCGTACGCCCCTCGCGCAGGCCTCGCGCCTCCAGCGCGCGTACCTCGTCCACGAGCCCCGCCTCCCACATCCGGTCGACCCGGCGCGCGATGCGCTCGTCGAGCTCGGGGCGGGCCACGTCGACGCCGATCTGCACGGTGTCGTAGACGGAGTCGTGACCGGGGAGGTTGGCGGTGAAGGGCTGGCCGGTGATCTCGATCACCTCCAGGGCGCGCACGATACGGCGCCCGTTGCCGGGCAGGATCGCCCGGGCGGCCTCGGGATCGGCGGCGGCCAGCCGGGCGTGCAGCGCGCCGGAGCCGCGCAGGGTCAGCTCCTCCTCCAGGCGGGCCCTGACCTCGGGGTCGGTGCCGGGGAACTCCAGGTTGTCGACGGCACCGCGCACGTACAGGCCGGAGCCGCCGACCAGGATCGGCCAGCGCCCCTCGGCGAGCAGCGCGTCGATCCGCTCCCGGGCGAGCCGCTGGTACTCGGCGACCGAGGCCGTGACGGTCACGTCCCAGACGTCGAGGAGGTGGTGGGGTACGCCGCCGCGCTCCTGCCGCGTCAGCTTGGCGGTGCCGATGTCCATCCCCTGGTAGAGCTGCATGGAGTCGGCGTTGACGACCTCGCCGCCGAGCCGCTGGGCCAGGAAGACGCCCAGATCGGACTTTCCGGCCGCGGTCGGTCCGACGACGGCGATGACTCGGGGGGCGAGGGGTGCGCTGCTCACCGCACCAGTCTCGCAAACCTCGCGACCTGCCCTCGAACGAGTTACGTGACAGCACCCGTTCGGTGCCGTTGCCCGTTGCGGGATTCCGGCCGCCGGTTCCCGGACGGTGCGATCGGACGCACCGGGTGACGCGACGTTTCGTCCGCGCGAGTAACGTATGGAGTGGATATGGGCGTTTTTGCTCGTCTTCTTCGGAGGTCGAAAGCCACGGAGGAGGCCGGCAGGGAGTCGGCGGCCGCCGAGGAGCGAACCGAGGCGGCCGCGACCGGTCCCGAGGTGGCGGCGCCCGCCGGATCGGCGGCGGCGGACCGCGCGGCGGGCGAGGGCGCCCGTAGGCAACCGCGCCGCGAGGGAAGGTGACCCCATGGGTCTGAAGGACAGTTTGAAGGCCAGGATCGGCCCGGCGAAGGACAAGGTCTCCGATCTCGCGCACCAGCACGGGGGCAAGATCACCCACGGTCTGGACAAGGCCGCGAAGGTGGTCGACGAGAAGACCAAGGGCAAGTACAGCGACAAGATCCAGACGGGCACGGGCAAGGCCAAGGGCGCCATGGACCGGCTCGCGCACAAGAAGGGCCCGGAGGCGGGCGACAGCACCGCCACCCCGCCGGAGACACCTCCCCCGACCTCCTGAAAAACAGGATCGTCCGCCGTACGGGGTGGGCCCGGCCCGCTGGTCGTCCCGCGCTACGACCAGGTGGCGACCAGGTATCCCACCCCGTACGGCGCGTCCTCGTACAGCAGGGTGCCGGCGAGCCCCGCGTCCTCGGCCGCGCCGGCCAGGACCTGCCAGGGAGCCCGGCCCGAGGCCTTGAGCTCGTACGCCAGCTCGGCGTCCAGCGCCTTGACGGCGGCGACGTCCGCCGCCCCCAGGGCACGCGCGGCCGCCGCGTCGAACGGCTCCGCCCGCGCGTCGAGATAGCCCGGTGCCTTCACCGTCCGGCAGGCGCTGCCGTCGCCCATCACGAGCAGCGCGAGCCGCTCGCCGTCGGCCACCAGGTCCCGGCCCGCCTCGACGCAACGCTCGGCCGCCAGCGGCTCCCCGACACCGAGTCCCTCGATCGGGGCGTCCGACCAGCCGGTCCGCTCCAGCAACCACGCGGCCACGGCGAGCGAGGGCGGCAACGGGCGCTCGCCGGGCGTGCCCCGGTCGCGGCCCAGTGTCACGCCGAGATCCACACCGAAGCCGCGGAACGAGCCCCGCGCGCCCTCCGGGTACGGGCCGCGTGCGCCCTGGTCGGCGGGTCCGACGACCACGAGCCGGTCCGGCCGGGCGGCGGCGAGCAGTCCCAGCGCTTGCACGCAGGCGGCACGGGCGGCGTCCAGTTCGGACGCGGCGCCCGCGGCGACCTCCGGTACGAGCAGGGGCGGGGCGGGGCAGACTGCGGCGGCGACGAGCATGATCCGCAGGGTAGCCGAGTGCTCACAGGACCCGGGGCCGCTCCGCTCCGCGGTCAGTCGCAGCCGCAGCCGCTGCCCGTGGCGACCGGCAGCGGAGCCGGCGCGCCGATCTTCGGCAGCCCGAGCATGACGCCGGCCGAGGGAGCCGCCTTCTCCGCGTTGCGCTTCTCCCAGGCGTCCCCCGCGCGCGTGCGCCGCACGTCGAGCGTGGGTCCCTCGGCGAGGAGGTGGTGCGGGGCCGCGTACGTGATCTCGACCGTGACCACGTCGCCGGGGCGGACCTCCTGGTCCGGCTTGGTGAAGTGGACCAGGCGGTTGTCGGGGGCGCGGCCGGACAGACGGTGGGTGGCACCGTCCTTGCGGCCCTCACCCTCGGCGACCATCAGTTCGAGGGTGCGGCCGACCTGCTTCTTGTTCTCGTCCCAGGAGATCTCCTCCTGGAGCGCGACGAGACGTTCGTAGCGGGCCTGGACGACCTCCTTGGGGATCTGGTCGTCCATGGTGGCGGCCGGGGTGCCGGGACGCTTGGAGTACTGGAAGGTGAACGCCTGCGCGAACCGCGCCTCGCGCACCACGTGCAGCGTCTGCTCGAAGTCCTCCTCGGTCTCGCCGGGGAAGCCCACGATGATGTCGGTGGTGATCGCGGCGTGCGGGATGGCGGCCCGGACCTTCTCGATGATGCCGAGGTAACGGTCCTGCCGGTACGACCGGCGCATCGCCTTCAGCACCGGGTCCGAGCCGGACTGGAGCGGCATGTGCAGCTGCGGCATCACGTTGGGGGTCTCGGCCATGGCGGCGATGACGTCGTCGGTGAAGTCGCGCGGGTGCGGGGAGGTGAAGCGGACGCGCTCCAGGCCCTCGATGCTCCCGCAGGCCCGCAGCAGCTTGCTGAAGGCCTCGCGGTCGCCGATGTCCGAGCCGTAGGCGTTGACGTTCTGGCCGAGCAGCGTGATCTCGCTGACGCCCTCGCCGACCAGGGCCTCGATCTCGGCGAGGATGTCGCCGGTGCGGCGGTCCTTCTCCTTGCCGCGCAGCGCCGGGACGATGCAGAAGGTACAGGTGTTGTTGCAGCCGACGGAGATCGACACCCAGGCCGCGTAGGCGCTCTCGCGCCGGGTCGGCAGCGTGGAGGGGAAGGCCTCCAGCGACTCGGCGATCTCGACCTGCGCCTCTTCCTGCACGCGGGCGCGCTCCAGCAGGACGGGCAGCTTGCCGATGTTGTGCGTGCCGAAGACGACGTCCACCCAGGGCGCCTTCTTCACGATGGTGTCGCGGTCCTTCTGGGCGAGGCAGCCGCCGACGGCGATCTGCATGCCGGGGCGCTTCGTCTTCATCGGCGCGAGGCGGCCGAGGTTGCCGTAGAGCCGGTTGTCGGCGTTCTCCCGGACGGCGCAGGTGTTGAAGACCACGACGTCCGCGTCGCCGTCCGAGCCCTCGGGGGCACGCACGTACCCGGCGTCTTCGAGCAGCCCGGACAATCGCTCGGAGTCGTGGACGTTCATCTGGCACCCGTAGGTGCGGATCTCGTAACTCTTGGTTCCTTCGACGTCCACTGCGAGGCTCCGGTCGCTGCTGCTGGTCATGCCTCCAGAGTAGGCGGTGCCGACGACAGCCCCGCCCGGGTGTTCCCGGGGCCGCCGCCCCCGGGGGCAGCGCGTGAGCCGGGGAAGCGCCACGGGCCGGTCACGGGTCGATGAGGCCCGCCCGGATCGCGTACCGGGTGAGCTCCAGCCGGTCGCGCATCCCCAGCTTGTGCAGCAGGTTGGCCCGATGGCGCTCGACGGTCTTCGCGCTGATGAACAGCAGCTCGCCGATCTCCTTCGACGTGTGCCCCTCGGCGACCAGCTTGAGGATCTCCTCCTCGCGGTCGGTGACGACCCGCTCGGGCAGGCCGTCGCCGCGGTGCAGCCGCTCCAGGTAGGAGCGGACGAGGGCCCGCTCCGCGCCCGGGTAGACGAACGGCTCGTCGCGCACGGCCGCCCGGCAGGCCTCGACCAGGTCACGGTCGGCCACGGACTTCAGGACGTAGCCGACGGCACCGGCCCTGAGCGTCTCGAAGAAGTACTGCTCGTTGTCGTACATCGTCAGGATCAGGATGCGCAGGCCGGGCAGCCTGCGGGAGAGCTCGCGGGCCGCCTGGAGCCCTGTCATCCGGGGCATCGCGATGTCGAGGACAGCCAGGTCGATGTCGCCGGCCCGGGCCCGGGCCACCGCCTCGGCGCCGTCGCCCGCCTCGGCGACCACCGTGAGGTCCGGCTCGCCCTCCAGGATGAGGCGCACACCACGTCGTACGAGCGTGTGGTCGTCGGCGAGCAGCACTCGGATCGGAGCGCCGGACCGGGCCTGGGGCGTCGGAGGTGTCTGGGGCGTCGGGGCGTGGTGGCTCATCGGGGCACTCGCAGACGGATGTCGGTGCCGCGCCCGGGCGCGGGTGTCAGGGACAAGGTCGCGCCGATCAGCAGGGCCCTCTCGCGCATCCCGCGGATCCCGGCGCCCTCCCGGCCTTCCTCCAGGCCCGTGCCGTTGTCGCGTACGAGGAGTTCGACGCCGTCCGGGACGGGGTGCAGCCGGATCTCGGCCTGGTCGGCACCGGAGTGCCGGACGGTGTTGGTGAGGCCTTCCTGGGCGACCCGGTAGAGCACGAGCTCCGACTCCTCGGTCAGCGGGGGCAGCTCGCCGGCGACCCGATGGCTCACCGTGACCCCGGGGGTGGTGAACTCGGCGGCGAGTGCGCGCAGGGCACTGGCCAGGCCGAGTTCCTCCAGCACGCCGGGGCGCAGCCGACGGGCGATGCGGCGGACCTCGTCGAGACCCGCCCGGGTCGCCTCCTGTGCCTGTCCCACCTCCGCGCGCAGTTCCTCGGGCACCCGGTCGGCGACCCGCTTGAGCTGGAGCAGGACCGCGGTCAGGGTCTGGCCGACCTCGTCGTGCAGCTCGCGGGCGACGCGCCGGCGCTCGCGCTCCTGCGCGGACAGCGCCCGCGCGGCGCTGGTGGCACGCTCGCGCTCCAGCCGGTCGAGCATCGTGTTGTACGTGGTGATCAGTGCCGCGGTCTCGGCGGGACCGGCGACAGGGGCACGCGGTCCCGGACGCAGCAGGTCGGCGGTGGCCATCGCGTTGCCGAGCCGGCGCAGCGGGGCGAGCCCGATCCGCAGCACGGCGGCGTTGCCCACCAGGAGGGCCGCGAGCCCCACGGCGACGACCAGTGCCTCACGCGGCAGCACCGGGGTCGACACGGTGACCGGTCCCAGCAGCAGCGCGGCGGCCACGGCCAGGCCAGTGGCGTTGAGCGAGAAGATCCGCCAGAACAGCGACAAGGTCCAGTACCCGCCTTCCGCCATGTCCGCCGACCCGCTTCCGCCACCAGGGCCTACCAGCTTCTCCGCCCCGCGCCGTCCCCGTACATCCGTCATGACACCCATATCGCCACCGTACGGGCGAATGGCAGCATGGCGGCTCCGGGGTCCCGCGCACGATCCGTCCGCCGGGCGGCCGGCGGGACCCGCGACGAGGTCCGTTGCCGTCGGCAGGACGGTCCACAAGAACGATCAGCAAGGGGAAGAAACGTGTCTGCTCCACGCCTCCGTGCGACGCCGCTGCCGGGCATCGGGGTCCAGTACGACCTGGTGACGCGAGAACAGCGCCACCTGTCCGTGGTGGCGCACCGCGACGGCACCCGCACGGTGAACATGTACCGGACTGACGACCCGGACTCCTGCGCCCACTCGCTGCGGCTGACCGGCGCGGAGGCGGGAACACTGATCGACGCGCTGAAGCCGTCCCACCACAGCCCGAACCTGCTGTACACCACCGACCTGGGCCTGGTGGCCGAGCGCATCGAGATCGCGGCCGGCTCGTACTGGAACGGGCGGGTGCTGGGCGAGACCCGGATGCGGACCGAGACCGGCGCGTCGATCGTGGCGGTGTTGCGGCGGTCCGGGGCCACCCCGTCCCCGGCGCCGGACTTCCGGCTGGCGGGCGGCGACACCCTCATCGTCATCGGCACCCGCGAGGGCGTCGACTCGGCGGCGGCCATCCTCGGACGGGAGTGAGTGTGCACTCAGCGGTCCTGCTGATCGAGTTCGGTTCCATCATCCTTGCGCTCGGCCTGCTCGGCCGGGCGGCCGCCCGCTTCCGGCTCTCGCCCATCCCGCTGTACCTGCTGGCCGGGCTCGCCTTCGGTGAGGGCGGGCTGCTGCCGCTCGGCGCGAGCGAGGAGTTCGTCGCCACCGGCGCCGAGATCGGCGTCATCCTCCTGCTGTTGATGCTGGGTCTGGAGTACTCGGCGAGCGATCTGGTCTCCAACCTCAAGGCCCACTACCCGTCCGGGCTGGTCGACTGCGCGCTCAACGCCCTGCCCGGCGCGGCGGCGGCCCTGCTGCTCGGCTGGGGCCCGGTGGCCGCGGTGGTGCTGGCGGGGGTCACCTGGATCTCGTCGTCCGGGGTGATCGCCAAGGTGCTCGGCGACCTCGGCCGGGTCGGCAACCGGGAGACCCCGGTGATCCTCAGCGTCCTGGTGCTGGAGGATCTGGCGATGGCGGTGTACCTGCCCATCGTCACCGCGCTGGTCGCCGGGGCGGGGCTGGCCGCCGGGAGTGTCACGCTGGCCGTCGCGCTGGGGGCCGCCGGGCTGGTGCTGTTCGTCGCGGTCCGCTACGGCCGGGTCGTCTCCCGTTTCGTCTCCAGCGACGACCCGGAGAAGCTGCTGCTCGTCGTGCTGGGGCTGACCATCCTGGTGGCGGGCGTGGCGCAGCAGCTCCAGGTGTCGGCGGCGGTCGGCGCGTTCCTGGTCGGCATCGCGCTGTCCGGGGAGGCCGCGGAGGGCGCGCACACGCTGCTGAGCCCGCTGCGCGACCTGTTCGCCGCCGTCTTCTTCGTGTTCTTCGGTCTGCACACGGATCCGGCGAGCATCCCTCCGGTCCTGCTGCCCGCCCTCGTCCTCGCCGTCGTCACCGCGGCGACGAAGATCGCCACCGGGTACTGGGCGTCGTGGCGCGCGGGCATCTCGGTCAAGGGGCGCTGGCGGGCCGGTGGAGCGCTGGTGGCCCGCGGCGAGTTCTCGATCGTCATCGCGGGCCTGGCGGTCACGGCCGGTATCGAGCCGTCCCTGGGGCCGCTGGCCACGGCGTACGTGCTTCTGCTCGTCGTCCTCGGCCCGCTCACCGCGCGCTACACGGAGCCGCTCGCGACCTGGTGGAGCCGTCGCGGCGCGACCCGGCGGGCGGCCCTGGACGAAGCGCCGCGCGCGACGGAGGGCGCGGCGGCCGAGGGCGGCGCACGGACCGGGACGACTGTGGGCGACTGAGCCCGGAAAAGACCGGATGCGCGAGGCGGACGCACAGGAACCGGATGCGCGAGGGCCGACACCCGAGGACCGGGTGCGCAAGGCCGACGCACAGGCGGCCGAACGCACGGGGCCGACGCACGGGGAACCGGATGCGCGGGACCCACGCACAGGAACCGGATGCGCGGGATCACCGCCCAAGGACCGGGTGCCCGAAGCCGACGCACACGGGGCCGAACGCGCGGGGCCGACGCACGGGGAACCGGATGCGCGGGACCCACGCACAGGAACCGGATGCGCGAGGGCCGACACCCGGGAGCCGACGCACGGGAACCACGTGCACGAGGGCCGACATCCAGGGGTCGCGTGCGTGGGGCCCACGCACGCGGGGACGGGTCGGCGGGGAGCTGGTCAGGCGGCGCCGTCGGGCACCCATCCCTGGCGGCGCAGCACGGCCGACACGTCCGGTGCCTCGTAGTGGTCGCCCTTCAGCACCTTCCCGTCCGCGCGGCGGGCGACCTGGCCGTCCGGGCCCAGCTTGGTCATGTTGGAGCGGTGGATCTCGGCGATCACCGCATCGAGGTCGATCCCGTGGACGAGGGCCGTGCCGTACGCCACGTAGACGACGTCGGCCAGTTCGTGGGCAAGGCTGTCGAGCGGTCCCTCGACCGAGACCTCGGCCACCTCGGCGGCCTCCTCCGCGAGCAGCTCGCCCCGGTGCGCGGCGAGCTGCGGGGACACCTGGGTGGGAATGCTGCGGGCGTCCAGCCCGAAGGCGCGGTGGAACTCACGGACCAGATCGGCGGGCGAGGTGCTCATGCGCCCGACTGTACCGACCACCACCGACAGTCCCGGCCGGGCCGATCCCCGCCCCGATCACCTCCGCCCGGTCCCCTCGGCCCCTGGCCAGCACCGCGCCCGTGCTGGCAGGATCGCGCCCATGTCCAAGGTGATCCCCCGTGTCGGCAGGCGCCGAGCCCTCCAGGGCGCGGCCGCCGGTTTCGTGGCCCTCGGGCTGCTGGTGTGGTGGCTGGTGCCGCTCGGCGAGGAGCCGCCGGGCGGGACGATCACGTTCAGCACCGGTACCCCGAGCGGGGTCTACCAGGAGTACGGCCGGCTGCTGCGCAGCGAGCTGGACCGGGACATGCCCGACCTGACGGTGAAGCTGCGGACCAGCGACGGCTCGCAGGAGAACGTCGCGCGCGTGGCCTCCGGACAGGCCGACTTCACCATCGCCGCGGCGGACGCGGTGGAGACGTACGAAGTGAACGGCGGCAGGGGCGCCGCCGGGCTGCGCGGGGTCGCGCGCCTCTACGACGACTACGTCCAACTGGTCGTGCCGCGCGACTCGAGCATCCACTCCGTGGCGGACCTGAGGGGCAGGCGCGTGGCCATCGGGCCGCCCGAGTCCGGCGTGCGGCTCATCGCCGACCGGGTGCTCGGGGCGGCCGGCATCGACGCGCGCAAGGACATCACCCCCGAGCCCGACGGTATCGGCACCGCGCCCGACCGGCTGAGGTCCGGTGGGATCGACGCGTTCTTCTGGTCCGGCGGCCTGCCGACGGAGGGCGTGCGCAGGCTCGCCGAAGGGTTCTCCCTCCGGTTCGTGCCCATAGAGCCCGAACTCGTGACGAAGCTGCACGGGAAGGGCGACGTCACCCGGTACTACCGCGCCACCAACATGCCGGAGTCGGCCTACCCGACCGTGCAGAACGGGTCGGTCGTGCCGACGATGGCGGTGTCCAACCTGCTGATCACCCGGGCGGACATGGACCCCCGGCTCACCGAGTGGGTGACCCGGACCGTGATCAAGAGCCGGGACGGCATCGGCGCGCACGTCCACTCGGCCCAGCTGGTCGACCTGCGCACGGCGATCTACACCGATCCGCTCCAGCTCCACGAGGGCGCCCGGCGCTACTACCGGTCGGTCAAGCCGTAGGCTCCGACCGCGGCAGCGTCACCGTCACCCGCAGCCCGCCCGGCTCGTGGTGGCCGTAGGAGATCGTGCCGCCGCCGGCCGCCAGCAGGACCCGGGAGATCGACAGACCGAGACCCGAGCCCTTGACGTTCTGGTGCCGGCCGCTGCGCCAGAAGCGGTCGCCGACCCGGCCGAGCTCCTCGTCGGTGAGTCCGGGGCCGTTGTCGGTGACGACGACGGTCGAGGTGTCGCCGTGGGAGGCGACGGTCACCACGACGGTCTCGTCCTCGGGCGTGAACTTGACCGCGTTGTCCATCACCGCGTCCAGCGCGCTGGACAGGGTGACCGGGTCGGCCCAGGCGGTGACGGGCGGACAGTTGCCCACCAGGCGTACGCCCTTGGCCTCGGCGGTCGGCGACCAGGCCGCGACCCGCTCGGCGGTCAGCGCGCCGATGTCGGTGAGCGTGAGGTCCGCGTCGGCGTGCTCGGCGAGCGCCAGGTCGAGCAGGTCGTCGAGGACCTGCGCCAGGCGCTTGCCCTCGGTCCGGACGGAGGCGATCTCCTCGTTGCCGTCGGGCAGTTCGAGGGCGAGCAGTTCGATGCGCAGCAGCAGCGCCGCGAGCGGGTTGCGCAACTGGTGCGAGGCGTCGGCGACGAAGGCACGCTGCTGCTCCAGCACGTCCTCGACGTTGTCCGCCATCTCGTTGAACGAGCGGGCCAGTCTTCTGAGTTCCGGAGGTCCGCCGCCCACCGCGACCCGGGACTTCAGGCGTCCGGTGGCGATGTCGTGGGTGGTGGCGTCCAGGACCCGTACCGGCCTGAGGACCCAGCCGGTCAGCCGCAGGGCGGCGCCGACGGCGAGCAGCATCGCGGCGATCTCGCCCGCGCCGACGATCAGCCAGCCGTGCAGGATCCGGGCCCGCATCGCGCCGGTGGGCGAGTCGGTGACCACCACCGCGACGACGTCACCGTCCCGGATGACCGGCGACGCGACGACGAGATGACGGCGCTGCCAGGGCCAGACCTGCTCCGGGTCGTGGCTGCGGCGGCTGAGCAGCGCTTCGCCGAAGGCCTCCCGCACCTCGCCCGCCTGCGGCAGGAACCAGTCGGCGGGTGCCTGGGCCATGGGGGTGTCGGTGCGGTAGAACACCCCGGCACGAATACCGTAGACCTTGTAGTAGCTGGCGAGTTCGGTGCTGAGCGTCTCCTTGCGCTCGTCCCTGTTCGTGGTACGCGAACCGCCGGGCACCTCGGTGACGAACTGGGCGAGGGCTGCGAAGCGCGCCGTGTCGTCGATGCGGTCGACGACGACCTTCTGCTGCTGGGCCGCGGCCACGCTGACGGCGAGCGGGATTCCGAGGGCGAGCAGCACGGCCGCCATCAGGACGATGAGCAGCGGCAGCAGACGGGTGCGCAAGACGTCCCCGCTAGGCGTCCGGGGCGACGAGCCGGTAGCCCACGCCGCGTACCGTCTCGATCAGGGCGGGCAGGCGCAGTTTGGCGCGCAGGGACGCCACATGCACCTCCAGGGTGCGCCCGGTGCCCTCCCAGCTGGTGCGCCAGACCTCGCTGATGATCTGCTCGCGGCGGAAGACGACGCCGGGACGCTGGGCGAGCAGCGCGAGCAGGTCGAACTCCTTGCGGGTCAGCGCGACGACCGAGCCGTCCACGCTGACCTGGCGGGTGGGCAGTTCGATGAGTACGGATCCCAGACGCAGCGCGCTGTCGGTGCCGCCGGAGGCGTCCTCGGGCACGGCGCGCCGACTGACGGCGTGGATACGGGCGAGGAGTTCACCGGTGTCGTACGGCTTGACCACGTAGTCGTCGGCACCGAGGTTGAGGCCGTGGATGCGCGAGCGCACGTCGGCGCGGGCGGTCACCATGATCACCGGGGTGGCGGTGCGTTTGCGGATCTTGCCGCACACCTCGTAGCCGTCCTGGTCGGGCAGGCCCAGGTCCAGCAGGACCACCCCGAAGCCGGGGCCTTCGGGGACGAGCGCCTGGAGGGCCTCCTCCCCGCTGCGGGCGTGCGTGACCTCGAAGCCGTGCCGCGCCAGGACCGCGGACAGCGCGGCGGCGACATGGTTGTCGTCCTCGACGAGGAGCAGTCTCACCCCCGCCCCCTCCGGTTCATCGGTTGTACGACATCGCTACGAAGTCGTCGGATACAGCGCGTGCACGATGGCAGTCACGCTGATTGACGACAACGGCGTCAAGGGGGTTCCGGCTCCGGGCACGTTCCGTTACCCGGCCGATACGCGCCTCGGGCGCAACTGCTACGACACGTGTCCGATTGCTATCGGATCGTGATGCTCAGATTCCCCTCAGATGTAATGACGCTGGTCGTGCGGCATCACTACTGTCCTGCGAAACCGAGGAGGACGGAGCCTTGAAGCGATGACCGAAGTATCGGTGGCCGAGGAGGACGCGGTCGCGACCGACGAACTGGTCGTCCTGAAGAGCGTCAACAAGCATTTCGGCGCGTTGCACGTGCTCCAGGACATCGATCTGACGATCGCCCGCGGCGAGGTGGTCGTGGTCATCGGGCCCTCCGGGTCCGGCAAGTCCACCCTGTGCCGCACCATCAACCGTCTGGAGACCGTCGATTCGGGCACGATCACGATCGACGGCAGGCCGTTGCCCCAGGAGGGGCGGGAGTTGGCCCGGCTGCGTGCCGACGTCGGGATGGTCTTCCAGTCCTTCAATCTCTTCGCGCACAAGACCGTGCTCGAGAACGTGACGCTGGCCCAGATCAAGGTCCGCAGGGCGAACAAGCAGCAGGCCCAGGAGAAGGCGCGGGCGCTGCTGGACCGGGTCGGTGTGGGCGCACAGGCCGACAAGTACCCCGCGCAGCTCTCCGGCGGGCAGCAGCAGCGCGTCGCCATCGCGCGGGCGCTGGCGATGGACCCGAAGGTCATGCTCTTCGACGAGCCGACGTCGGCTCTCGACCCGGAGATGATCAACGAGGTGCTGGAGGTCATGCAGCAGCTCGCCCGGGACGGCATGACCATGATCGTCGTCACCCACGAGATGGGTTTCGCCCGGTCTGCGGCGGATCGCGTGGTCTTCATGGCGGACGGCCGGATCGTCGAACAGGCCGTGCCCGAGCAGTTCTTCAGCAACCCGCGCAGCGACCGCGCCAAGGACTTCCTGTCGAAGATCCTGCACCACTGACCGCGCCCGGCACGCCCGTCGTGCCCCGACGACCCGCGGCACCCGCACCTGCCGGCCCGCATTCCCTCATCACCGAAGGATGTTCACCATGAAGCTCCGCAAGGTCACCGCCGCCTCGGCCGTCGTCCTCGCCCTCGCGCTGAGCGCCACCGCCTGTGGTGGCGACAAGAAGGACAACGACAGCGGCGGCTCCGGCGGCGGCGGCAAGATCAAGATCGGCATCAAGTTCGACCAGCCCGGTCTGGGCCTGCAGAAGCCCGACGGCACGTACGCCGGCTTCGACGTCGACGTGGCGACCTACGTGGCCAAGCAGCTCGGCTACTCGCCCGACAAGATCGAGTGGGTCCAGACCAAGAGCGCCGACCGGGAGAACGCGCTCGCCCGCGGCGACGTGAAGTTCATCGCGGCCACCTACTCCATCACCGACGAGCGCAAGCAGAAGGTCGACTTCGCCGGCCCGTATCTGCTGGCGCACCAGGACCTGCTGGTCAAGGCGGGCTCCAAGATCGCCAAGGGTGACGACCTCAACGGCAAGAACCTGTGCTCGGTGACCGGTTCGACCTCGGCGCAGAACGTCCAGAAGTCCATCGCCCCGAAGGCCAACCTGCGTGAGAACAGCGGCTACTCGGAGTGCATCGCCGCCCTCCAGAGCGGTGCCGTGGACGCCGTGACCACCGACGACTCGATCCTCGCGGGCTTCGCCGCGCAGGACAAGTACAAGGGTCAGTTCAAGCTCGCCGGCCTGAAGCTGAGCAACGAGAACTACGGCATCGGCGTCAAGAAGGGCGACTCCGCGACCGTCGACAAGATCAACGACGCGCTGAAGAAGATGGTCAGCGACGGCTCCTGGCAGAAGGCGGTCGACGCGAACTTCGGCCCGGCGAACTACAAGAACGAGCCCGCCCCGACGATCGGCAACATCGTCAAGTGACGCGAGGCTCCGGCCGAGCCACGCGGGGTTCCCAGGACGCGCCGCCGCCCGCCACCTGACAGGCGGGGGGCGGCGCGCCACACCCTCCACGTACGCCACACACCCGGAAGCGCGGGAGATCGTGTTCGACTTTCTTGAAGGTTACGACGTCCTCGGGGCGTTCTGGACGACGGTGCAACTCACCGCCCTGTCCGCCGTCGGCTCCCTGGTCTGGGGCACCCTGCTGGCGGGGATGCGGGTCAGCCCGGTCCCGCTGATGCGCGGTTTCGGCACCGCCTACGTGAACATCGTGCGGAACATCCCTCTGACGGTCATCATCGTCTTCTCCTCGCTGGGCCTGGCCGACATCTTCGGCGTCACCATGGGTGCGTCCGACGACTTCAAGCTCCAGGGCTTCCGGCTGGCGGTGCTCAGCCTCTCCGCCTACACAGCGGCCTTCGTCTGCGAGGCGATCCGGTCCGGCATCAACACCGTGCCCGTGGGGCAGGCGGAGGCGGCCCGCGCGATCGGGCTGAGCTTCAGCCAGTCGTTGCGGCTGATCGTGCTGCCGCAGGCCTTCCGGGCGGTGATCGCGCCCCTGGCGAACGTGCTGATCGCCCTGACCAAGAACACCACCGTGGCGGCCGCGATCGGCGTGGCCGAGGCCGCCACCCTGATGAAGACCATGCTGGAGAACGAGGCCCAGACCATCGCCGTCGGCGCGCTCTTCGCCCTCGGCTTCGTGGTGCTGACCCTGCCCACCGGCCTCCTCCTCGGCTGGGTCGGCAAGCGCATGGCGGTGAAGCGATGAGTTCGGTCCTCTACGACGCCCCCGGCCCGCGGGCCAGACAGCGCAACATCGCCCTGTCGATCGTCTTCTTCCTGCTGCTCGCCCTGCTGCTGTGGTGGGCGTGGGGGAAGATGGACGACAAGAACCAGCTCGAATGGGCCCTGTGGGAGCCCTTCGTCACCGCCCAGGCCTGGAACACCTATCTGCTGCCGGGGCTCGGCAACACGATCAAGGCCGCCGCGCTCTCCGTGGTCATCGCGCTTCCGCTGGGCGCGGTCTTCGGCATAGCCCGGATGTCCGACCATCGCTGGGTCCGCGTCCCGGCCGGAGTGGTGGTCGAGTTCTTCCGGGCGGTACCGGTACTGCTGCTGATGCTGTTCGCGATGGAGTTCTACGTCCGTTCCACGAACGTCTCCAGCGACGACCGGCCCTTCTACGCCGTCGTCACCGGTCTGGTGCTCTACAACGCCTCGGTCCTCGCCGAGGTCGTCCGGGCCGGCATCCTCTCCCTGCCCAAGGGACAGACGGAGGCCGCGTACGCGGTCGGTCTGCGCAAGGGCCAGACGATGAGCAGCATCCTGCTGCCGCAGGCCGTCACGGTGATGCTGCCGGCCATCGTCAGCCAGCTCGTCGTGATCGTGAAGGACACCGCGCTGGGCGGTGTGATGCTCACCTTCCCCGAGTTGATGAGCTCGCGCAGCACCCTGGCGGCCAACTACGCCAACGTCGTCCCCAGCTTCATCGTGGTGGGGATCATCTTCGTCGCGCTGAACTTCGCCCTCACCACCTTCGCCTCCTGGCTGGAGCGCCGGCTGCGCCGAAGCAAGCGGGGCACCGGCAAGGTGCTCGGCGCCGAGGACGTCGAGGAGCTCAACGCGGCGGAGGTCGGGGGCTCCTTCGGCGCCGGCGCGGGCGGCAGCATCTGACACTCGCTCAAGTGGCTGGTGCGGCCCGGGAACAGTGGCGTGACCAGTGCGGAAACCTGCCGGAGGCCGTCGGGTGACCGATACGGAGGCCGTGGCGTGATCGCCACGGCCTCCGTCACTTGACGCAAGCAGCGGCAATGGGTTGCATACGTTCTGTGATCGTGCACCCTGCCCCGACCTCCTGCTCACCCACGTCCCCGAGGACTTCGCTGCGGGCAGGAGGCGCCGCGCCGTGGACCCGGTGATCATCGTCGGCGCGGGGCCCGTGGGGCTCACGCTCGCCCTGGCGCTGGCCCGTCAGGAGGTGCCCTCGGTCGTCCTGGACGAGGGACCGGGCAAGGACGAACCCCGCCTCGCGCGCACGGTCGTACTGCGCGCGGACACCGCCGCGCTCGTGGAACGGCTGACCGGGACGCCGCTCGCCGAGGAGGGCGTGCGCTGGGCCGGATGGCGGTCGCTGCGGCGCAAGCAGGTGATGCGCGAGATCACCTTCGACGACACCGAACCCGGACCGCTGCACCTCGCCCAGCACGTGCTGACCGGCGCCCTGCGCGCGGCCGTCGCCGGCGAGCGGCTCGTCAAGGTCGCCGTGAACAGCCGCCTGGACGCCGTCGAGCAGGAGACCTCCGGCGTCACCGCCCGCACCCGGGGCGACAAGGGCACCTGGTGGCGCGGCAGTTACCTGGTGGGCTGCGACGGTCCGCGCTCGACGGTACGCAAACTTCAGGACATCCGCTTCCCGGGCCGTACCGCGGTGGAACGACACGCCGTGGCCGCGCTGCGCACGGAACTTCCCTGGACCGACGAAGCGTTGATCCACCGGATGCCGCCGTGGCGGACGTCCGGCCCCTGGGCCGGAGAGGTCACCGGACGCCCGCTGCCGGACGGTGCCTGGCGACTGGACTGGCTGCTGCCGCCCGGCAAGGACCTGGTCACCCCCGAGCTCCTGGTGACCCGGGTCCGGGAGACCCTGGCCGGCTGGACGGACGGCTCCACACCGCCGTACGAACTGCTGGACACCGGCGTCCACACCGTCCACCACCGGCTGGCCCGCCGCTGGCGCGCGGGGCGGGTCTTCCTCGCCGGGGACGCCGCCCACCTGCTCGGCGCGCTCGGCACCCAGGGGCTGGACGAGGGGCTCAGGGACGCCGACAACCTCGCCTGGAAGCTGGCGCTCGCCTGGCACCACGGCCCGCACGAGACGCTGCTGGACAGCTACCAGACGGAGCGGCGCGCCGTGGTCGCCGCCCGGCTGCGCGCCGCCGACCAGGTACTGCCGCTGCTGCGCGGCGGCGGCGGGCTCCGTTCCTTCGTCCCCGGCTCGGCCCGGGGGCAGGAGGCGCTGCTCACCGACGGCCACCTGGGCCGCGGCCCGCTGGGGGAACCCGGTGGGTACGCCGGCTCCCCGCTCGCACCTCCGCTCCTGGAGGCCGAGGTCCCCGTGGACACCCCGCCGGGCGCGCAGGTCGCGGACGTACGGGTGACGGCGGAGGACGGCTCCTTCGTACCGCTGCGGGAGCGGCTGGGCCGGGGGGCGCTGCTCGTCGTCCTGGTCGCGCCGGGCACGGGTGTGTGGGAGCGCAAGCACTGGGTGACGGCCGGGATCATGCCCCGGCTCGCCGCCGCGGTGACCGCGCTGCCGCACCCGGCGGAGCTGCTGGTCGCCGAGAGCTACCCGGGGGCGGCCGCCCACACCGTGCTCCTCGTCCGCCCCGACGGTCATCTCGTCACCGCCCTGAACGGCGTGCGCCCGGCCGACCTGTACGCGGCCGCCGAGGCGGCGCTCGGCGGGCCGGCCCGCAGAGAGGCGACGGTCGGCTCGGCCTCGACGTGACCGGGCGGGCGGCGGGCGCGCCCCCGCGCGGCCACCCGCGCGCGACTCGCTGTCACCCTGCGGTCCGCATAGTGACAGTGAGTTGACCGTCCGGCACCGGCATGGTCTACTCCGGATCGTGACCGACACCTGCGTGCGCCTTTGGCGGAGGGTCCATATGGACCTCGTCCGCTACGCGGGCTGCGTGTGTCGCCCGTCCTGCTGAATTCGCATCCCTCTTCACCCGCGCGCGCCCCCTCGGCTGCCGCGCGCTCTCGCGAACGCTGACCAGGACGGTGCCCGTGTCTGTCACTCCCTCTGCCCCCGCCGCCTCCGTGCCGCACCCGGCCCAGGCCCCCACGCAGGCGGACCTCCTCGACTTCGTACGGCGCACCGCCGCCGACACCGAGTTGATCGCCTCGCTCCCGCTCGACCCGCAGGGCCGCACCTGGGTGCGCCTGGACGGGCCCGGCGGCAGCGAGGCCTGGCTGATCGGCTGGCCGCCCGGCAGCGGCACCGGCTGGCACGACCACGCGGAGTCGGTCGGCGCCTTCCTCACCGCGCGGGGCGAGCTCAAGGAGAGCTCCCTCGCCGCGCGCCTGCCCACCGACGGCTGGAAGACCCTGGAACTCTCCGACGGCGTCGATCGCGAACGCCGGCTCCCGGCGGGCCGAGGGCGCTCCTTCGGCCGCCACCACGTCCACGAGGTCCTCAACGAGTCCACCGCCGAGCACGCGATCTCCGTACACGCCTACTACCCGCCGCTGCCGCAGATCCGCCGCTACAGCCGTACCGGCCCGGTGCTGCGGCTGGAGCACGTCGAGCGTCCGCAGGACTGGCAGTGAGCGGCCCGGGCGAGCACCGGCCGACCGGCATCGACGAACTGCTGGAGCGGGTGCGCGAGGGCTACGAGCGGATCGAGGCGCCGACGGCGTACGAGGCCGCCCGGGCGGGCGAGGCACTGCTGGTGGACATCCGGTACGCGGCACTGCGCGAGCGGGACGGCCTGATCCCCGGCGCGCTCGTCATAGAACGCAACGAGCTGGAATGGCGGCTCGATCCGCAGGGCAGCCATCGCGTCCCGGAGGCCACCGGCCACGATCTGCGCGTCGTCGTGATCTGCAACGAGGGCTACGCCTCCAGCCTGGCCGCCGCGTCCCTGCACCTGTTGGGCCTGCACCGGGCGACCGACCTGGTCGGCGGGTTCCAGGCGTGGCGGACGGCGGGATTTCCGGTGACCTAGAGCTTGCCGGGATCAACTCGCTGATCGCCGACGGCCGCCCGGAAGAAGGTCCAGGGCGTTCACCGCCCACGGCTCGTCCTCGACTTCCCACGGCTTCGGCCGCACCGCTCTGCGCCCCAGGCCGGGCCCATCGCCATGCCCGACAGGGCCGTTCGGCCCTTGTCGCCGGTCAGGGGCACTGACTTCACTGATCCCGCGGTCCCGCCCGTGTCGCTTGGATCCCGCCCCTGGCCCCGGTCTCGCGGTCCCGTCCATGGGCGGGGCGGGCG
>NZ_VJZD01000106.1 GCF_009377175.1 Streptomyces adustus | reverse complement strand
CGCTCCCACCAAGCCCCACCCCCACGACGACCGCCACGACAACGGCGCCCGCGGCGTCGGCCGTGCACATGGTCCCCGCTGTGCACATGGCGCCCGTTGTGCACGTGGCGTCGGCCGCACACGTGGCGTCGGCCGTGCGCGCGGCGCCCGTTGTGCAGGTGGCGCCTGCCGTGCGCGCGGTGTCCGTCGCACCCGCCGTACCGGCCGTCGCGTACATCCCGCGGTCGTACGCGTGCCGGAATTCCCGATCCGCCGCCCGCCCGGGGGGCACCAGCCCCGGAGCCGGCGGCAACCGCACCACCCCCTCGAAGGAGAGACACGAGATGACCACCTCCCGACCCGGGGCGTCCGGAGCCACCGGAACATCCGGAGCGCGCACCCCGGGAGCCGAGCGATGAGGGTCCTGCTGATCGGAGCCAACGGCTACATCGGCCGCTTCGTCGCCGACCGCCTGCTCGCCGACCCGGCCGTCCAGCTCACCGCGCTCGGCCGCGGCGACGACGCCGATGTCCGCTTCGACCTGGCGTCCGGCAGTCCCGGCGCACTCACCCGCTTCCTCGACGCGGTCCATCCCCAGGTCGTCGTGAACTGTGCCGGAGCCACCCGCGGCGGCGCCCGCGACCTCACCCGGCACAACACCGTCGCCGTCGCCACCGTCTGCGAGGCCCTGCGCCGCAGCGGCTGCGGAGCCCGCCTGGTGCAGATCGGGTGCGGCGCCGAGTACGGACCGAGCCAACCCGGCTCGTCCACCGCCGAGGACGCCGTGCCGCGCCCCGGCGGCCCCTACGGAGTCAGCAAACTCGCCGCCACCGAACTCGTCCTCGGATCGGGCCTCGACGCCGTCGTCCTGCGGGTCTTCTCGCCCGCCGGGCCCGGCACCCCCGCGGGCTCCCCGCTGGGCCGCCTCGCCGAGGCCATGCGCCGCGCGATGCAGTCCGGCGACGGCGAACTCAAACTCGGCGGACTCGGCGCCCAGCGCGACTTCATCGACGTCCGCGACGTGGCCCGCGCCGTCCACGCGGCCTCGCTCTCCGCCGCGCAGGGCGTCATCAACATCGGCTCGGGCCGCGCCGTACGCCTGCGGGACGCCGCCACGGTCCTCGCCCGCGTGGCCGGCTACGCGGGCGCTCTGCACGAACTCGACGGGCCGTCCGGCGTGCACCACCTGCGGGCGACCGTCGGCCACCCGCGCCCCGACCCCGACCACGCGGCCCCGGTCGCCTACCCCGACGGCTGCGGCAGCTGGCAGCAGGCCGATGTGCGCACCGCACGCGACCGGCTCGGCTGGCGCCCCCGTATCAACCTCGAAGAGTCCCTCGCCGACATCTGGATGGAGGCGGCATGCCGCATCTGACCAGCTCGACGGACGGTGCCGCGCGCACCGAGGTCCGCACCGGCTTCGGTGTCCCGGGCTGTGGGCACCCCCTGCTCGCCCCGACCGAGTGGGGCGAACTCTCCCGCCCCGGGACCCCGCTGCACTGGGTCGTGCTGAACGTCGCCGACGGCCCCGGCAGCCGCCCCGATCCGCACTGCCTGGAAGCGGCGGGCCGGGTCCGCAACGCGGGCGTCCGGGTCCTGGGCCACCTCGACACCGCCTACGGAGGCCGCCCCTTCGCCGACCTGATGTCCGACGCGCACCGCTACCGCGACTGGTACCGGGTCGACGGCTTCCTGCTGGACCGATGCCCGGACGAACGCGCCGTGCTCCCCGCGATCCGCCGCACGGTGGCCGCGCTGCGCGGCCTGCGCGACGACACCCACATCGTCCTCGCCCACGGCACCCACCCGCACCCCGGCTACGCCGAGAACGCCGACCAGCTCGTCACGTTCAGCGGCCCCTGGAGCGACTACCGCTGGTCGCAGGTGGCCGAATGGACCGCTGACTACCCGCCCGAGCGGTTCTGCCACCTCGTCCACGGCGTCCCGCGCGGTCACCTCGACGAAGCCCTGCGCATCGCCCGCTGGCAGGGCGCCTCGACGATCTGGTTCACCGACCGGCCGGACCGCGGCGGCAGCACCGGCCCCTGGGAGACCTTGCCCGGCTACTGGGACGACATCGTCTCGCGGATCGGAACGGGAGTCTCGGAATGAAGATGGCCATGGCAGTGTTACGAGGAGAACAACCGTAGTGATTGACCGACCAACGGAGTCCCCGTGTCGTTGCCACCCCTGGTCGAGCCGGCTGCCGAGCTCACCGTAGACGAGGTCCGCAGGTACTCCCGCCACCTGATCATCCCCGACGTCGGGATGGACGGGCAGAAGCGGCTGAAGAACGCCAAGGTGCTCTGTGTGGGCGCCGGCGGCCTGGGCTCGCCGGCACTGATGTACCTGGCCGCGGCGGGCGTGGGCACGCTCGGCATCGTGGAGTTCGACGAGGTCGACGAGTCGAACCTGCAACGCCAGATCATCCACAGTCAGTCCGACATCGGCCGCTCCAAGGCCGCGTCCGCGCGTGACTCCGTCCTCGGCATCAACCCGTACGTGAACGTGATCCTTCACGAGGAGCGGCTCGAGGCCGACAACGTGATGGACATCTTCAGCCAGTACGACCTGATCGTCGACGGCACGGACAACTTCGCGACCCGTTACCTGGTCAACGACGCCTGCGTGCTGCTCAACAAGCCGTACGTGTGGGGCTCGATCTACCGCTTCGACGGACAGGCCTCCGTCTTCTGGTCGGAGCACGGTCCCTGCTACCGCTGCCTCTACCCGGAGCCCCCGCCGCCGGGCATGGTCCCCTCCTGCGCCGAGGGCGGCGTCCTGGGTGTGCTCTGCGCGTCCATCGGCTCCATCCAGGTCACCGAGGCGATCAAGGTCCTCACCGGCACCGGCGAGCCGCTGGTCGGCCGACTGATGATCTACGACGCCCTGGAGATGCAGTACCGCCAGGTCAAGGTCCGCAAGGACCCCGACTGCGCGGTCTGCGGCGAGAACCCGACCGTCACCGAGCTCATCGACTACGAGGCCTTCTGCGGCGTCGTGTCCGAGGAGGCCCAGGCGGCCGCGGCCGGCTCGACGATCACTCCCAAGCAGCTCAAGGAGTGGATCGACGACGGCGAGAACATCGAGATCATCGACGTCCGCGAGATCAACGAGTACGAGATCGTCTCGATCCCCGGCGCCAAGCTGATCCCGAAGAACGAGTTCCTCATGGGCACCGCCCTGGAGTCCCTCCCGCAGGACAAGAAGATCGTCCTGCACTGCAAGACGGGTGTCCGCAGTGCGGAAGTCCTGGCCGTACTGAAGTCCGCGGGCTTCGCGGACGCCGTACACGTCGGCGGCGGCGTGATCGGCTGGGTCAACCAGATCGAGCCCCACAAGCCGGTCTACTGACCGCACCGTCGAGCGACCCGCTCGGCTCCCGAAGCCCACGGCCCCGACCGACCCGGACGCCGTGGGCTTCGTCCGTGGTCGGCCGGGCGCGTGCTCGGCACCGCCGTCGGCGGGCCCCGCCGTGCTCAGGAGCAGGTCTTGCCGTCCTTCGGCACCGTTCCCTTCAGCAGGTACGCGTTCACCGTCGAGTCGACGCAGTCGCTGCCGCTCCCGTACGCCCCGTGGCCCTCGCCCTTCCAGGTGAGCACCACACCGACGCCCTTGCCCAGCTCGTCGGCCATCCTGCGGGCCCCCTCGTAGGGCGTCGCCGGGTCGCCCGTGTTGCCGACCACCAGGATCGGCGCCGCACCCGGCGCGCTCACCTCCGGGGTGTCGTACTGTCCTGCGACCGGCCAGTCGTGGCACCAGCCGGCCGTGTCCCAGCCGAGGAAGTCCCCGAAGACGGGCGAGATCCTCTCGAACTCGGGCAGCCGCTTCTTCGTCTCCTCCAGGGTGGGCCGCTGCTTGTCGTCCAGGCACGATATGAGCCGCTGGGAGTGGGTCGTCGTGCCGTAGTGGCCCGATCCGTCCCGCTCGTTGTAGCCGTCGGCGAGCCCCAGCAGCCCGGTGCCGTCGCCCTGCTGGGCTTCCTTCAGCGCGCTGGTCAGGCTCGGCCAGCCGGCCTCGCTGTACAGCGGCAGGACGATGCCGGTGACCGCCAGCGACTGGGTCAGCTTCCGCCCCGACGAGGTCGGCAGCGGCGCGCTGTCGATCCGCGCGAGCAGGTCCGCGATCTTCCGCGTGCCCTTCTGCGGGTCCTGGCCGGTGGATTCGAGGTAGTCGTTCAGCGCGCGCTGGAAGCCCCGGGTCTGGTTCTCGGCGTGGCCCACCGTGTCGGCACTGGGGTCGACGACCGCGTCGAGGATCAGCCTCCCGACGTTCCCGGGGAACAGATGGGCGTAGACGCCGCCGAGTTCGGTGCCGTAGGAGATGCCGAAGTAGTGCATCTTCGCGTCGCCGAGGACCTGGCGCATCAGGTCCATGTCCCGGGCGGTGTCGGTGGTCGAGACATGCGCCATCAGGTCACCGGCGGCCTTCTTGCAGCCCTGGCCGAAGTCGGTGGCGTCCTGGAAGTACGCCTGCTCCTCCGCGGGGGTGTCGGGCGTCACGTCGATCGCCTCGGCGGCCTGGATCTGCCGGTCGCCGCGGCAGCGCACCCCGCCGCTGGCACCGACCCCGCGCGGGTCCCAGCTCACCAGGTCGTAGCGCTCGTGCAGCGCGGACACGGTGGAGGCGTACGACGGCATCGTCGACACCCCCGAGCCGCCGGGGCCGCCGAAGTTGAACAGGAGCGAGCCGATGCGGTCCCCGCCGCGGGCCTTGGAACGGATGATCGCCAGATTGATCGTCCGCCCCTCCGGCTTCGCCCAGTCCAGCGGGGTCTTGAGTCGCGCGCACTGCCAGTCGTCGCCTGGTGCGGGGGAGTCGGCGGTGGCCTTGCAGCGTCCCCAGGCGACCTTCTGGGAGGTCAGCGACGCGGGCAGGGCGGGCGTCTTGGCGGAGGAGTCGGAAGAGGACGGTCCGGAGGACGTCGTCGCCCCGCTCGTGCCCGTGTCGTTCTTGTCGTTGTCGGACGACGAGCCGCTGCTGCAACCCGCCACCAGCAGTGCGGCGGCGGCCCCCAGTGCCGCCCAGCGTGCCAATCGAGTCATCCGTGTGATCCCCCCAAGCGGGCCGTCCGCACCGAACAGTGCACGGCGGTCAGGCCATACTAGGCGGAGCGGGCCCACCCCGCCGGACCCTGTGGATAACCGTCTGACCTGCGGTTTTGCTGACTTGAGTGGGATGTCAGGAGCACACGGTCCCGGCCGCGGGTACCTTTCCCCGCAGCAGATAGTCGTTCACCGCGCTCTGCACGCACTCGTTCTTGCTGTCGTACGCGCCGTGCCCCTGGCCCTTGTACGTCAGCTCCACGCCGACGCCCGGGCCCAGCGCGTCCACCATCCTGCGCGCCCCCTCGTACGGCGTGGCCGGGTCACCGGTGTTGCCCACGACGAGGATCGGCGCGGCACCGGGGGCGTGGACGTCCGGACGGTCGGCGGCCCCGGCCACCGCCCAGTCGGCGCAGTTCACCATGCCCCAGGCCAGGAAGTCCCCGAACAGCGGTGAAGCGGCCCGGAATTCGGGCAGCTTCGTCTGCACGTAGTCGGCGGTGTAGCGGGGCTTGTCGTCGGCGCAGTTGATGGCGACGTTGGCGGGGACGATGTTGCTGTACCCGCCGTCGGTGCTGCGCCCGTTCATCGAGTCGGACAGCAGCATCAGGATCCTGCCGTCGCCGTCGTACGCGTCCTGCAGGCCCTCGGTGAGGTACTCCCAGAAGTCCTTCGAGTACAGGGACTGGGCGATGCCGTTGGTCGCCGCCGTCTGGGTCAGCTCACGCGGCGCGATACCGGGGATCGGCCGCTTGTCGAGGTCCTTGAGCAGGGCGGCGATACGGTCCTTGACGTTCTGCGGGCTGTCCCCGACCGGGCACTCCCCGGCTTTCGAGGTGCAGTCCTCGGCGTAGTTGTCGAGCGCGAGCTGGAAACCGGCGGCCTGCCCGAGCGAGCTCTGCTCCGAGGTCTGCGTCGGGTCGACGACCCCGTCGAAGACGGCGCGACCCACGTTCTTGGGGAACAAGTGGGCGTAGACGCCGCCGAGTTCGGTGCCGTAGGAGATGCCGAAGTAGTGGAGTTTGTCGTCGCCGAGGACCTGGCGCAGCAGATCCATGTCGCGGGCCGCGTCGGTGGTGCGGACATGCGGCAGTACGCGCGGGGAGTTCTTCTCGCAGGCGGCGTTGAACTGCCGGGTGTTGTTCAGGAAGGCGGTGCGCTCGGCGTCGTCGTCCGGGGTGGCGTCCTGCTGGAAGTACCGGTCGAGCTGCTGGTCGTTCTCGCACTTCACTCCGGCGCTGCGGCCCACCCCGCGCGGGTCGAAGCTCACCAGGTCGTAGCGGGTGCGCAGGGCGGCGTAGTCCTCGCCGAAGGCCGGCAGCGTGCTGACGCCCGAGCCGCCCGGCCCGCCGAAGTTGAACACGAGCGAGCCGATGCGTCTGTCCTCCGGGCCGCTCGTCCTCGCCCTGATCAGCGCGATGTCGATGGTGTCGCCCGTGGGGTCGCTCCAGTCGAGGGGGGCCTTCATCGTGGCGCACTGCCACGCGTCGCCGTCCGGCAGCGGGGAGGGCGCCGTACCGCCGCCCTCCGCCTCGGACGGGGCCGGACAGTCCTGCCAGTCGAGCTTCTGGGCCGTCGGATCCCCGTCCGTGGAGCCGCCGCCGCAGCCCGCCAGCACCGAGGACAGCAGCACGGCGGAGGCGGTCAGCGCGGCGGCACACGGCCGGGAGAGACTGGGCATGATCCCATCGTGGGGTTCCGCCCGCCCGCCCGCGCGGAAGCACGGGCCGTACGAGGTACGACGGTACGAGGTGCGGCGGCCGTCCCCGTCAGAGCGATCCCCTGCGCGACAGATGGTTGAACGCCAGCCACCCGGGCAGCACCGGCAGCCACAGCGTCAGCAGCCGGAACAGCAGCACGGCGGGCGCTGCGACCTCCTTGGGGAGCCCGACGGCGATCAGGCCGACCGTCAGGGTCGCCTCGACGGCGCCCACGCCGCCGGGCGTCGGCGCCGCGGACCCGAGCGCGTTCCCGGCGAGGAAGACGACGGCGACGCTGGCGATGCTGACCGAGACCGAATCTCCGCCGAAGGCCCGGATCGACGCGTCCAGGCACATTACGAAGCAGGCGGTGAGCAGCAGCATGCCGCCGATGCCGGTGACCAGCTTCTGGGGCCGCTGAAGCACGTCCAGCATGCGCGGCACGACTCCGGCGAACAGTGACCTCACGCGCGTGACGATGAACTTCCGCAGGAGCGGCACCGAGGTCACCACCAGCACGAGCACCGCGACCGTCAGCAGACCGGCGATGACCGTCCGGGACGGCGACAGCGACGGCGTCTTCTCGGTGCCGGTCAGATAACCGAAGGACAGCAGCATCAGGATGTGGCAGCCGAGCCCGAACAGCTGCGACGCGCCCACGCTCGCCACCGCGAGCCCGGGCCGTACACCCGCCCGTTGCAGGAACCGGGTGTTGAGGGCGACACCGCCCACCGCGGCCGGCGCCACGATCTTCACGAAGGACCCGGCCACCTGGGCCCCCACGGTCCGCAGGAACGGCACCCGCTCCGGCACGAAACCGAGCAGGCTCATCGCCGCGGCCACATAGCTCAGCGCCGAGAACAGCACCGCCGCGACGACCCAGCCCCACTGGGCGTCGGAGAACACGGTCGCGAACTCGATGTGGGTGAGCTGCGTCAGCAGGAAGTAGGCACCGATGGCGCCCGCGATGAAACTGATCAGAGTGCGGGGCCGTACCCGTTCGAGGCGGGCCGGCTCGACCGGCGCCTGCGGTCTGATCCGCAGCACCTGGTGCCGGATCTGGGTGAGCAGATCCTCCTCGCGCGCCTCCTCCAGAGCCTCGTCGATGGCGCGCTTCTCGGCCCGCTGCTCCGCTCGTACGGCCTTCTTGTCCTGTTTGTCGGACACCGCGGGCACGGCCTCGTCCCCGGCCGCCTCCAGACGGTCCTGCTTGGCCTGCCGGGACGCCTCCAGGACCGCCTCGCGTTCGCGGTGCGCGCGCTCCCGGGCCAGTTTCCGCAGCGTCGCGCGCGTGGAGCGGGTCAGCGCGATCGGCTGGAGCATCGGCAGACAGCCGGCGACGGCGTCGGGACCGAGGACGCCCACCGCCGAGGCGACCGCGCGCTCCGCACCCGCCCGCAGTCCGAGCGTGGTCACGAGCTGGGCGACGTCCATGCGCAGCAGCAGATCACCGGCCGCGATCTCGCCGCCGCGCAGGTCGGTGAGGATGACCTTGCCGGAACGATCCACCAGAATCGCCTCGCCCGACAGCCGGCGGTGCGCGATGCGCCGCGACTGAAGCGCCTGCACCTGGTGCCAGGTGTGGTGCAGCAACTCGTCGGTGATCTCCTCGTCGGCCAGCGAGTCGAGGGTGCGCCCGCCGGTGTGCTCGTAGACGAGCATCACGGCGTCGGGGCCGAGTTCGGAGGTCGCGATCAGCTTGGGCGCGTTGGCGCCGGCGGCGATGGCCGCGTACGCCAGCAGTGCCTCCTGCTCCAGCGCCTGGCGCAGCGACTGGAGACTGCTGCGGGTGGCGAAGCCGCGCAGCGTCAGGTTGCGCCAGGCACGGTAGAAGAAGCCCTGCGCCTGCTGCTCCCGGTCGACCACCGTGACGTCCAGCGGCGGACCGTCCTCCAGGGTGACGAAGTAGCGCCGTCCGCGATCGCCGTTCTCCGTGGTCTCGGAGAGGTCCTCGCGGGCCGCGCTGACCGGGTGGAAGCCGACGGTCCGCAGCCCCGCCATCAGCGTCCGCCCGGTGGGACGGACGTTCGGCGAACCGACCGCGTAGAGCGTTCCGTAGGCCACGGTCCAGCCGATCAGCACCGTCAGGATGATCGAGAACGGTGTGGTGTAGCCGGTGACCAGCATGGAGAACGCGTCGAGGAGCAGCACGATCCACAGCACCGAGCGCCAGCGCGGTCTGCGGGACATGCCGACGGCCGTCATGTACGCGATGACGGGGGCGAGATAGCCGTGCACCGGGTCGGTCAGGGCGTGGATGTCGCCGGGGGAGGGCTGGGTGAGCGCCTCCTGGATCGAACCGGGAGCGCCCTTGGCGACCCACAGGTCCGTGGCGAGGGTCACCCCGTGCGCGAGGACCGCCGCGAGCACGCCGTCGGCGATGCGCAGCCCGTCCCGCTTGATCAGCCGCTCGATCGCGAAGGCGACCGGCACCAGCAGGATCGCGATGCTGGACGCCAGCCCCGCGATCTTGATCAGCAGATCGGGTGCCTGACCGGTGCCCTTGTTGATGTCCTGTTCGAGCCCCGAGGTCGTCCCGTGCGCGAACGCGGCGACCGCGAGCAGGACGACGATGGCGAGCACGCCCACCAGCAGCCGCATGAGGTCGGAGGGGCGGTGCACGCGCGCGGGGAGCAGCGGTTCGTCGCCCTCGACCGCGTCGGCGTGCGCCTCGTCCCGGTCACGGTCCGCGGCGGGCCGCGTACCGGCCGCCTCCGCGCCGTCGACGTCGTCGTCCGCCTGCTTGCGGTACGCGTCGACGGTGTCCGGACGCGACGCAGCGTCAGAGGTACCCTCCGCGTCCTCGGGGTGCACACCCTGCTGCTTCATCATCTCTTCTTGGTCTCGTATCACCGGTTCACCGCCCGCACGATGGTGGCACGCCGCACCGACACACGGGGGCATCAGGGTGCAAATGTGAGGGCGCACAGTCTGCCCCAAGCCTCGCTTCGGGGCGAGAGTCACGCATGGTCGCGAGACCGTCGCACTGTCGGTGGCATGCGGCAGGATGGGGCGAATGAGCGAGCAGAGCCTTCCGGAGGACGCCCACCCGGAGTACGCGGACGCGCTGCCGGAGTACGCCGAGCGGGTCCTCGAGGTCGCCGAGTCGATCCCACCCGGACGTGTCATGACGTACGGGGACGTCGCCGAATGGCTGGAGGAGGGGGGCCCGCGGCAGGTCGGCCGGGTGATGTCCCTCTACGGGGGAGCCGCCCCCTGGTGGCGTGTCGTGCGCGCCGACGGTGTGCTGCTGCCCGGCCACGAACTGCGGGCGCTCGACCACTACCGCGCGGAGGGCACACCGCTGAAGGCGGCGAGCAGGGCCGCCCAGGGCCATGCGCCGCGGGTCGACCTGCGGCAGGCACGCTGGGACGGCGGTGAACGTGCGGATGGTCACATCTGACAGCTTCCGCCACCGCAGGGGCCCGGGGGAAACGCGCGGCCCGTACGAGGGAAGCCGGGCACGCCCGTCGCATGCCGTACGTTCGTGAGGCGCGGGGCGTGCGCGACGCACGGGCCGCGAGGGTCGCGAGCGCTGTGCGGGAAGAAGAGGAAGACCTGCTTCCGCCGCATCCGTCGGCGTAGCGTCGCCTGCACGCGTCCCCCTCACCCCGCGGACATCGCCCGCCACGCGTGAGGCGCCTGCCCGTGACCCGACGACCACCGTCGCGACGGCGTCCCGCGCCGACCGCGACAGCCCCCAGCACACCCACCAGGACCGGCGAACCACGTGAGCTCCTCTTTCTCCACCGAACACCTGCCGCACCCCGTGCGGCAGGGGAGCCGTGGCGCTTACCGACTGGTCCGTACCCCGCCGACGCGGCCGCAGCCCCCTCGACTGGACGCTGCCCAGCGCGCCGTGGTTGACCACACGAGCGGACCACTGCTCGTCCTCGCCGGTCCGGGCACCGGCAAGACCACCACCCTCGTCGAGTCCGTGGCGGCCCGGGTCGCCCGGGGCGACGACCCCGCGCGCATCCTGGTGCTCACCTTCAGCCGCAAGGCCGCCGTCGATCTGCGGGACCGCATGGCACAGCGGGTCGGCGCCGCCCGCGCGCCGCAGGCGACCACCTTCCACTCCTTCTGCTACGCGCTGATCCGCGCCCACCAGGACAGCGAGCTCTTCGTGGAGCCGCTGCGCCTGCTGTCCGGCCCGGAGCAGGACGTCGCCGTCCGCGGGCTGCTGGCCGGCCAGGTCGACCTGGAGCGGCTCGGCCTCGCCCATGTGCGCTGGCCGGACGAACTGCGTGCCTGTCTGACCACCCGCGGTTTCGCCGACGAGGTCCGTGCGGTCCTCGCCCGCAGCCGTGAGCTCGGCCTGGGGCCCGGGGCCCTGGATTCCTTCGCCCGCCGTATCGGCCGCCCCGACTGGCGGGCGGCGGCCGTCTTCCTCGCCGAGTACCTCGACGTCCTCGACCTCCAGGGCGTGCTCGACTACGCGGAGCTGGTCCACCGCGCGGTGCTCCTCGCCCGCCGTCCCGAGGTCGCCGGGCGGCTCGCCGCGCAGTACGACGCGGTCTTCGTGGACGAGTACCAGGACACCGATCCGGCCCAGGTCCGACTGCTGCACGCCCTCGCCGGCGGCGGCCGCACCCTGGTCGCGTTCGGCGACCCCGACCAGTCGATCTACGCCTTCCGGGGCGCGGACCTGAGCGGCATCCTCGACTTCCCCCGGACCTTCCCGCAGGCCGACGGCCGGACCGCCCCGGTCGAAGTCCTGCGCACCTCCCGCCGCTCCGGTGCCGCACTGCTGGCCGCCACCCGGCTGCTGACCCGCCGGATGTCGCTGACCCGCCTTCCGGCGGAGAAGGTACGTGCCCACCGCGAGCTCACCCCGGTCCACGAGGGCGGGCGGGTCGAGGTCTACACGTATCCGACGGCCGGCACCGAGCTGGACAACATCGCCGACATCCTGCGCAGAGCGCACCTGGAGGACGGCGTGCCGTGGGGCGAGATGGCGGTGCTGGTGCGCGCCGGCGCGCGCGTCATACCGTCCGTCCGCCGCGCCCTCACGGCCGCGGGCGTCCCGCTCGACATCGACGGCGACGACCTTCCGCTGCGGCACGAGCCGGCGGTGGCTCCGCTGCTGACGGCGCTGCGGGCGGTGGCCGAGGCGGAGGCCACGGGACGCGGCGGCGACGCACACACGGACGATCACACGGACGATCCCCGGGAGCAGGAGCAGGAGCAGGAGCAGGAGCAGGAGCAGGAGCAGGAGCAGGAGCAGGAGCAGGAGCAGGGCGGGGAGTCGGAGCCGGCGTCGGGCCAGGGCGAGGAGTCGAGGTCGTCATCGGCGACGGAGACGGAGTCAGGGCCGGAGTCGGGTGCGGATGTCTGCTGGCTGGGTACCGAGACCGCGCTGACCCTGCTCACCTCCCCGCTCGCCGGCATGGACGCGGCCGATCTGCGCCGCCTCGGCCGGGCCCTGCGCGAGGAGGAGCGGGCGGCCGGCAACCCCGTGCCGCCGCCCTCCGACGAACTGCTCGCGCGGGCGCTCGCCGAGCCCGAACGTCTGGTCGCGCACGACCCGGCGTACGCCCGCGGCGCACAGCGACTCGGTGCGCTCCTGAGGAAGGCCCGCGAACGGCTCGCGGGCGGCGGAAGCGCCGAAGAGGCGCTGTGGGACCTGTGGGAGGGCACACCGTGGCCCGGCCGTCTGGAACGGTCCGCGCGACGCGGCGGCGCGGCCGGCCGGAACGCCGACCGTGACCTGGACGCCGTGTGCGCGCTGTTCGCCACCGCCGCGCGCGCGGAGCAGCGCACCGGGGGCCGGGGCGCGCTGAACTTCCTGGAGGAGATCGAGGCCGAGGACATCGCCGCCGACACGCTCACCCGCCGTGCCGTACGCCCCGACGCCGTCCGGCTGATGACCGCGCACCGCTCGAAGGGCCTGCAATGGCGCCTGGTCGTCGTGGCCGGCGTCCAGGAGGGACTGTGGCCGGACCTGCGCCGCCGCGGCTCCCTGCTGGAGGCCGACCGCATCGGACGCGACGGACTCGCCGAACCGCTCACCCCCGGCGCGCTCCTCGCCGAGGAGCGACGGCTGTTCTACGTGGCGGCCACGCGCGCGAGGGAACGCCTCGTGATCACCGCGGTGAAGGCCCCCGCCGACGACGGCGACCAGCCCTCCCGTTTCCTCACCGAGCTCGGGGTGGAGCCCCGGGACGTCACCGGCCGCCCCCGCCGCCCGCTGTCCGTCGCCGCGCTCGTCGCCGAACTGCGCGCCACGACCGTGGACCCGCGCGTCTCCGAGGCGCTCAGGGAGGCCGCCGCCCGCCGACTGGCCCGGCTCGCCGCCCTCGCCGACGACGACGGCCGGCCGCTGGTGCCGTCCGCGCACCCCTACCGCTGGTGGGGCATGTTCGAGCCGACCGAGAGCAAGGTGCCGCTGCGCAACCGCGACCACCCCGTCGTGCTGTCCGGCAGCGCCCTCGACCAGCTCGCCAACACCTGCGCCCTCCAGTGGTTCCTGGGCCGCGAGGTGAAGGCCGACACGCCCGCGAGTGCCGCGCAGGGCTTCGGCAACGTCGTGCACGTCCTCGCCGACGAGGTCGCCTCCGGGCACACCCCGGCCGACCTCGACGTCCTCATGGAGCGCCTCGACTCGGTGTGGAACGCGCTCGCCTTCGACGCGCCCTGGAAGTCGGCGCAGGAGAAGGAGAACGCGCGCGTGGCGCTCGAACGCTTCCTGAAGTGGCACGTCATGGACCGCGCCGGGCGTACGCCGGTGGCGAGCGAGCACGACTTCGACGTCACCCTCGGGGCGGGTGACTACGAAGTGCGCATCCGCGGCCAGATGGACCGTGTCGAGAGCGACGCGGACGGCCGTGCCTACGTCGTCGACTTCAAGACCGGCAAGCAGACGCCCAGCGCGGCCGAGGTGGCCCGCCACCCCCAGCTCGCCGTCTACCAGCTCGCCGTCCGCGAGGGCGCGGTGGACGACGCCTTCGCCGGTGCCCGTCCCGAGCCGGGCGGCGCCGAACTCGTACAGCTGCGCCAGGGCGCCGCGAAGCGGGACGGCGGCGAGACCCTGCCCAAGGTGCAGGCGCAGGAATCCCTGGCGGGGCCGGAGGGGGAGTGGGTCGGCGACCTGCTGGCCACGGCCGCCGGCAAGGTCCTCGACGAACGGTTCACCCCCACCGCGGGCCAGCACTGCACGCACTGTTCCTTCCAGGCCTCGTGCAGCGCGCGTCCCGAGGGGCGGCACGTGGTCGAGTGACCCGCGCCCGCCCACCGGGGCCACCGGGGCCACCGGGGCATCCGACCACCAGGCCTCGGCCCCCCGAGCCCCCGCGCGGCACGGCCGCTGTGACGCACCGCACCGCAGCAGGCGCGCCGCACCGCGCGGCCGCCCTGTGACGCAGCCCCTGTGACGCACCGCACCACCCGTGCTGACCTGCGCTTCATGCTCGTCCGAGCGGCGATCGGGCCTCCGCTGTCGGTGCCCACGGCTAGCCTCTTTGACGTGCCCGCCCGTATCACCGACCCCGAGCAGCTCAAAGAGCTCCTCGGCATCCCGTTCACCCCGGAGCAGACGGCCTGCATCACCGCACCGCCCGCCCCGCAGGTCGTCGTGGCCGGAGCCGGGTCGGGCAAGACGACGGTGATGGCCGCACGCGTGGTGTGGCTGGTCGGCACCGGCCAGGTCGCCCCCGAGCAGGTCCTCGGGCTGACCTTCACCAACAAGGCCGCCGGCGAGCTCGCCGAGCGCGTCCGCAAGGCACTGGTCAAGGCGGGCGTCACGGATCCCGACGTCATCGACCCGGACCACCCCCCGGGCGAGCCCGTGATCTCCACGTACCACTCCTTCGCCGGCCGTCTGCTGACCGACCACGGCCTGCGCATCGGACTCGAACCGACCACCCGCCTCCTCGCCGACGCCACCCGCTACCAGCTCGCCGCCCGCGTGCTGCGCGAGGCCCCGGGCACCTACCCCGCGCTCACCCGCTCCTTCCCGGACCTGGTCGGCGACCTCCTCACCCTCGACGGCGAGCTCGCCGAACACCTCGTGAGCCCCGAGGACCTGCGCGCGTGGGACACCGCACTGCTGCGTGCCCTGGAGAGCGCCAAGCTCACCAACGTGGAGCTGCGCAAGGTCCCCGAGACGGCCGCCGCCCGCCGTGAGCTGGCCGGTCTCGTGCAGCGCTACCGGGCCGCCAAGCGCGAGCGCGACGTGCTCGACTTCGGCGACCAGATCGCCCACGCGGCCCGGCTCGCCCGGCTTCCCGAGGTGGGCCGCGTGCTGCGCGACGAGTTCCGCGTGGTGCTCCTCGACGAGTACCAGGACACGTCGGTGGCCCAGCGCATCCTGCTCTCCGGTCTGTTCGGCGGCGGCACCGGCCATCCGGTGACCGCGGTCGGCGACCCCTGCCAGGCGATCTACGGGTGGCGCGGCGCCTCCGTCGCCAACCTCGACGACTTCCCCGAGCACTTCCCCCACGCCGACGGACGCCCCGCCACCCGCCGGGCCCTCAGCGAGAACCGCCGCAGCGGCGGCCGTCTCCTGGACCTCGCCAACGGCCTCGCCGAGCCGCTGCGCGCCATGCACGCGGGCGTGGAGGCCCTGCGCCCGGCCCCCGGCGCCGAACGCGACGGCGTGGTCCGCTGCGCCCTGCTGGATACCCACGCCGAGGAGATCGACTGGCTCGCCGACTCCCTGGCCCACCTCGTGCGGACCGGGACGGCCCCCGGTGAGATCGCCGTCCTGTGCCGTACGGCCGGCGACTTCGCCCAGATCCAGGGCGCCCTCGTCGCTCGGGACGTACCCGTCGAGGTGGTCGGCCTGTCCGGCCTGCTGCACCTGCCCGAGGTCGCCGACCTCGTCGCCGTCTGCGAGGTCCTCCAGGATCCGGGCGCCAACGCGTCGCTGGTGCGGCTGCTGACCGGTCCGCGCTGGCGCATCGGCCCGCGCGACCTCGCTCTCCTCGGCCGGCGGGCCCGGCTCCTCGTCTCCCACGCGCGCGTGGGCGCCGACGACGACCCCGACCGCAGGCTCGCCGAGGCCGTCGAGGGGGTCGACCCCGCCGAGGTGACCTCGCTGGCGGACGCCCTCGACACGTTCCTGGAGACACCGCTGAACGGCGCCGGGGACGACGACGGGCTGCCCTTCTCGCCCGACGCGCGCGTACGGTTCGCCCGGCTCGCCGGCGAGCTGCGCGACCTGCGCCGCTCCCTGTCCGACCCGCTCATGGACGTGCTGCACCGCGTCCTCGCCGTCACCGGCCTGGAGGTGGAGCTGTCGGCGTCCCCGCACGCCCTGGCCGCCCGCCGCCGCGAGACCCTGTCGAACTTCCTCGACGTCGCCGCCGCCTTCGCCGCGGGGGACGGCGAGGCCTCCCTGCTGGCCTTCCTCGGCTTCCTGCGCACCGCCGCCCAGTACGAGAAGGGCCTCGACAACGCCCTCCCAGGCGGGGAGAACACCGTCAAGGTGCTCACCGCGCACCGCTCCAAGGGCCTGGAGTGGGATGTCGTCGCTGTCCCAGGCCTGGTCACGGGGGCCTTCCCCAGCGACCGGGGCCGGGAGAAGTGGACCGCCCAGGGGAAGGTGCTGCCGCACGAGCTGCGCGGCGACGCCGACACCCTGCCCGACATCGACTCCTGGGACTCCCGCGGGATGAAGGCCTTCCACGAGGCCATGAAGGAGCACCAGCACACCGAGGAACTCCGCCTCGGGTACGTCACCTTCACCCGCCCCCGCTCCCTGCTGCTCGGCTCCGGCCACTGGTGGGGCCCCACCCAGAAGAAGCCACGCGGCCCGTCCGACTTCCTCCAGGCCCTGTACGACCACTGCGTGGCCGGGCACGGCGAGATCGAGGCCTGGGCGGACGAGCCCGAGGAGGACGAGGAGAACCCGGCCCTGCACCGGGCGACCGCCGACCAGGTGTGGCCCCTTCCCCTCGACGAGGACGCCCTCGCCCGGCGCCGTGCGGCCGCCGAGACGGTCCTCGCCCGGCTGGAGACCCTCGCCGCCCACGGGGACGGCCACTCCGCGGCCGCGTTCGCCCCCGACACCGCCGACGACCCGGACTGGCCCGCCCCGCCGGAGTCCGACGAGCCCCCTCACCCGGACCGCGCCGGCGACTTCGACCGGATCGACCCGTTCGACGAACCACCCTTCTCCGGGGAACCTCCCTACGACGACCACGCACCCCTCCACGAGGACCGCGCATCCCTCGACGAGGACGGCGACCCCTTCGACGAGGACACCCCGGACTGGGAGTCACTGGCCACCGACCGCCCCACGCCCGCGGACCGCCCGACGGTCCCGCACCAGGCGACCGCCCCGGAACCCGAACAGGCCGGGCACCGTGCCGACCCCGGGCACCGTGCCGACCCCGGGCACCGAGCGGTCCCCGGGCACGGCGGGTTCCCCGAGCGCGGCCCCCTCACCCCGGAGGAAGCCCGTGCCGTCGCCTCCTGGGACCGTGACCTCGACGCCCTCACCGACGAGCTGCTGCGCGCCCGGCAGAGCGTCAGGGACGTCCCCCTGCCCATGACGCTCACCGCGTCCCAGATCCTGCGCCTGGCCGCCGACCCGGATGGGTTCGCCCAGGAACTCGCGCGCCCCATGCCGCGCCCCCCACAACCGGCCGCGCGCCGGGGCACCCGTTTCCACGCCTGGGTGGAAGCGCGCTTCGAAGAGTTGACGCTGCCCCTGCTGGAACCCGAGGAACTGCCCGGCGGTGAGCACGACATCGCCGACGAGCACGACCTCCAGACGCTCAAGGACGCCTTCGAGCGCACCGAGTACGCCCACCGCACGCCCTACCGGGTCGAGACCCCGTTCCAGCTCGCGCTCGGCGGACGCGTCGTCCGGGGCCGTATCGACGCCGTCTACCGGCACCGCGGCGCCGACGGGACGACGTACGAGATCGTCGACTGGAAGACCAGCCGCACCCGCACCGCCGATCCGCTCCAGCTCGCCCTGTACCGGCTGGCCTGGGCCGAGCAGCAGGGCGTGCCCCTGGAGTCCGTCACGGCCGCCTTCCTGTACGTCCGCGACGGCGAGGTGGTACGGCCCGACCGGCTTCCCGACCGGGTCGCGCTGGAGCGCCTGCTGGCCGGAGAGCCGTCCGTGTGACGAAACGCCCAGCCGGGATGTCACTGAGTGCCTATAGGCTCGTGAACATGAGCCAGACCCCGGACAGCGCCGTCCGTACGTACATCGAGCAGCACCGCGCCGCCTTCCTCGACGCGCTCACCGAATGGCTGCGCATCCCGTCCGTGTCGGCCCAGCCCGACCACGCGCCCGATGTACGCCGCAGCGCCGACTGGCTCGCCGCGAAGCTCCGCGAGACCGGCTTCCCGACCGCCGAGGTCTGGGAGACCGCGGGCGCCCCGGCCGTCTACGCCGAGTGGCCCGCCGAGGACCCCGAGGCACCCACCGTCCTGGTCTACGGCCATCACGACGTGCAGCCCGCCGCCCGCGAGGACGGCTGGGACAGCGAACCCTTCGAACCCGTCGTACGCGACAACCGCCTCTACGCGCGCGGGGCGGCCGACGACAAGGGCCAGGTGTTCTTCCACACACTCGGTGTCCGCGCCCACCTCGCGGCCACCGGCCGGACCGCCCCCGCCGTCCACCTCAAGCTGCTGATCGAGGGTGAGGAGGAGTCCGGCTCCCCGAACTTCCGCGCTCTCGTCGAGGAGCGCGCGGACCGGCTGTCGGCCGATGCCGTGATCGTCTCCGACACGGGCATGTGGGCCGAGGACACCCCCACGGTGTGCACCGGTATGCGCGGCCTCGCCGAGTGCGAGATCCGGCTGTACGGACCCGACCAGGACATCCACTCCGGCTCCTTCGGCGGCGCCGTGCCCAACCCGGCCACCGCCGTCGCCCGCCTGGTCGCCGCCCTGCACGACGAGGACGCGCACGTGGCGGTGCCCGGGTTCTACGACGGCATCGTCGAACTCACCGAGCGCGAGCGGGAGCTCTTCGCCGAGCTGCCCTTCGACGAGTCGCGGTGGTTGCGCACTGCCAGGTCGCACGCCCTGCACGGCGAGGCGGGACACACCACCCTGGAGCGCATCTGGGCCCGCCCCACCGCCGAGGTCAACGGCATCGGCGGCGGCTACCAGGGCGCCGGCAGCAAGACGATCGTCCCGTCCACGGCCATGGTGAAACTGTCGTTCAGGCTGGTCGCGGGCCAGGACCCGGACCACATCGAGAAGGCCGTCCGCGCCTGGGCCGCCGAGCAGGTGCCCGCCGGGATCCGCTGCGAGATCACGTTCGGCGCGGCCACCCGCCCCTGCCTGACCCCGCTGGACCACCCGGCGCTCCAGTCCGTCGTACGCGCCATGAGCCGTGCCTTCGACCAGCCCGTCCGCTTCACCCGCGAGGGCGGTTCGGGCCCGGCCGCCGACCTTCAGGAAGTGCTCGGCGCCCCCGTGCTCTTCCTGGGCATCTCCGTCCCCTCGGACGGCTGGCACGCCCCGAACGAGAAGGTCGAACTCGATCTGCTCCTCAAGGGCGTCGAGACCAGCGCGTACCTGTGGGGCGACCTCGCGCAGAACTGGCGCCATGCGCCCTGACCGCCGTGCGCTCTCCGGCAGGGGACCGCGCGAGGGGCACACTGGAGAAACCGCCACGCAGCCGGAAGCCCCGCCGGACCCGGTCACCTTCTGCCGCACGTTCCGCTGAACCGCCCGCCGAAACGAACCGTTCCACCGGGGGAGATGGAAGCACCTGTGACCACCTGGACCGACCACACCGCCGACCGACCCATCTCGCTCGCCGCGCCCAGCGGCATCGACCGGGCCGCCCACCACCGACTCGACGAAGCCTGGCTCGCGGCGGCGTGGAGCCACCCCACGACCCGCTGCTTCGTGGTCTCCGGCGGCCAGGTCCTCATCGACGAGACGTCCGACGGGCGCACCGAGATCGTCATGACGCCCTCCTTCGAGGCTCCGCTCACCGAGGCGCACCGCTACTTCCTGGGCACCGACGAGGACGGCGTCAGCTACTTCGCGCTCCAGAAGGACGGCCTGCCCGGCCGTATCGACCAGTCCGCCCGCCCCGCCGGGCTGCGCGAGGCCGGTCTGCTGCTGTCCCCCCGGGACGCGGGCCTCATGGTGCACGCGGTCGGCCTGGAGAACTGGCAGCGCACCCACCGTTTCTGCTCCCGCTGCGGTGAGCGCACGGTCATCGCCGCGGCCGGCCACATCCGCCGCTGCCAGGCGTGCGGTGCCGAGCACTACCCGCGCACCGACCCCGCCGTGATCATGGCGGTCACCGACGAGGACGACCGGATCCTGCTCGGACGCCAGGTCCACTGGCCCGAGGGCCGCTTCTCGACGCTGGCCGGGTTCGTCGAGCCCGGCGAGTCCATCGAGCAGTCCGTGCGCCGCGAGGTCCTCGAGGAGGTCGGCATCCTCGTCGGCCGGGTCGAGTACGTGGCCAGCCAGCCCTGGCCGTTCCCGTCCAGCCTCATGCTGGGCTTCCAGGCGCGCGCCACGTCCACCGAGATCGACGTCGACGGCGACGAGATCCACGAGGCCCGCTGGTTCTCGCGCGACGAACTGACCGCTGCCTTCGAGACCGGCGAGGTGCTGCCCCCGTACGGCATCTCGATCGCGGCCCGCCTGATCGAACTCTGGTACGGCAAGCCACTGCCGACGCGCAGCTTCGTCTGAGCCGGCTCCAGGGAGCAGGGGGCGTCTCTCTCAGGGGAGCAGGGGGCGCCCCGCGATCGCGTCCCCGATGTGTTCCGTCCTGAGCGCGTCCTGACCGTGCTCTGCGACGAAGGCGCGCACACGGCCCAGTGGGCTGTCCGGCGGGGGCGGCTCCTCGCTGATCGTGAAGCCGAGCATCTGCGCCCCGAACGCGGCGCCCACGTCCTGCGGGTCGTTCATGTCCATGCCGCGCACGGTAGACGGAGGGTCTGACAATCGGGCGGCGTGCGGGCTTCCGGAGCCGGGAGGGGCACGCGGGATACGCAGAACCCCCGATCGGCCGCGAGGGTCGTCGGGGGTCGTGTCGTGCGCGGGTCAGGCGCCGAGCGCCTGCTTGACCTGGGCGAGGCTCGGGTTCGTCATGACGACCTCGGTGCCACCCGTGGCGGGCACCACCAGGACGGTCGGGACCGTCTGGTTTCCGCCATTCGCCTTCTCCACGAATGCCGCGGAGTCCGGGTCGTGCTCGATGTTGATCTCGTTGTACGTGATGCCCTCGCGGTCCAGCTGGCTCTTGAGCCGCGTGCAGTAGCCGCACCACGTGGTGCTGTACATCGTCACAGTGCCCGGCATGTCTCTTGTGCTCCTTCGGCGTTCGGTGGACGGGTGCTCGCAGGGGGTGAACGTACGTGATGAGGCCGCCATTCCCGCCCGGCGGGCGGCGGGGACGTGATACCTGCCGCATTCGTACGACTGCGAGGGCCCGCCTGTGGACAACCGGCGCACCCGTCCCGGGCGACCTGGCAGCATGGCCATGTGACACCAGCAACGCACTCCACACTCTTCCCGCAGGTACCGGACTCGGCCGACGCGGTGCTCGACGGGCTCGACCCCGAGCAGCGCGAGGTCGCGACCGCCCTGCACGGACCGGTGTGCGTGCTGGCCGGCGCGGGCACCGGCAAGACCCGGGCCATCACCCACCGCATCGCCTACGGCGTCCGGGCGGGCATCCTCCAGCCCTCCAGCGTGCTCGCCGTCACCTTCACCAACCGGGCCGCCGGAGAGATGCGCGGCCGACTGCGCCAACTCGGTGCCGCCGGGGTCCAGGCCCGCACCTTCCACTCCGCCGCCCTGCGTCAGCTCCAGTACTTCTGGCCGAAAGCCATCGGTGGCTCCATGCCCCGGCTGGTCGACCGCAAGGTCCAGCTCGTCGCCGACGCGGCAGCCGCCTGCCGCATCCGGCTGGACCGGGGCGAGCTGCGCGACACCACCGCCGAGATCGAGTGGTCCAAGGTCACCCAGACCGTCCCCGCCGACTACGCGGCGGCCGCCGCCAGGGCCGGGCGCGAGGTGCCCCGCGCCCCCGCCGAGATCGCCCAGCTCTATGCCGCCTACGAGGATCTCAAGCGCGACCGCGGCGTCATCGACTTCGAGGACGTCCTGCTGCTGACCGTCGCCGTCCTCCAGGACCGCCGCGACATCGCCGAGCAGGTCCGGGCCCAGTACCAGCACTTCGTCGTGGACGAGTACCAGGACGTCAGCCCCCTCCAGCAGCGTCTGCTGGAGCTGTGGCTCGGCGACCGCGACAACCTCTGCGTGGTCGGCGACGCCAGCCAGACGATCTACTCCTTCACCGGAGCGACCCCCGACCACCTGCTGGACTTCCGCACCCACCACCCCGGCGCCACCGTCGTGAAACTGGTGCGCGACTACCGCTCCACCCCCCAGGTCGTCCACCTCGCCAACGGCCTGCTCGCCCAGGCCCGCGGCCGCGCCGCCGACCACCGCCTCGAACTGGTCTCCCAACGCGCCCCCGGACCGGAGCCCCTCTACACCGAGTACTCCGACGAGCCCGCCGAGGCCGAGGGTGCCGCCCGCCGCATCCGCGACCTCATCGGCGCCGGCGTCCCGGCCGGCGAGATCGCCGTCCTCTTCCGCACCAACTCCCAGTCGGAGACGTACGAACAGGCCCTCGCCGACGCCGGCGTGCCCTACCAGCTGCGCGGCGCCGAGCGGTTCTTCGACCGTCCCGAGGTCCGCAAGGCGGGCATCGCCCTGCGCGGCGCGGCCCGCTTCGGCGGCAACGACTCCCTCCTCGACGACGTCGTCGACCTGCCGTCCCAGGTGCGTGCCGTGCTGTCCGGCGAGGGCTGGACCCCGCGGCCCCCGGCCGGCTCCGGCGCCGTCAGGGAACGCTGGGAGTCGCTGGCCGCCCTGGTGAACCTCGCCCAGGACTTCGCCGCCGCCAAGCCGGGTGCCACCCTCAGCGACCTGGTCGCCGAGCTCGACGAACGGGCGACCGCCCAGCACGCCCCCACCGTGCAGGGCGTCACCCTCGCCTCCCTGCACTCGGCCAAGGGCCTGGAGTGGGACGTCGTCTTCCTGGTCGGCGTGGCCGAGGGCATGATGCCGATCACCTACGCCAGGACCGACGAGCAGATCGAGGAGGAGCGCCGCCTGCTCTACGTCGGCGTCACCCGCGCCCGCGAGCACCTGCACGTCTCCTGGTCGCTGTCCCGCTCCCCGGGCGGACGCGCCAGCCGCAGGCCCAGCCGATTCCTCGACGGGTTGCGTCCCGGCTCGGGCAGCACGGCCGGACGCGCCGGGCAGGGCGGCACCGGCGGCATCGAACGCGGCTTCACCGGCGGGGGGCAGACCGCAGTCCCGCGCCGGACACAGCGCACCCCCGCCCGCTGCCGGGTCTGCGGGCGCACCCTGACCGACGCCGGCGAGATGAAACTGATGCGCTGCGAGGACTGTCCCTCCGACATGGACGAGGGTCTCTACGAGCGGCTGCGCGAGTGGCGTGGGGTGCAGGCGAGCAGCAGCGGACAGCCGGCGTTCTGCGTCTTCACGGACAAGACGCTGATGGCGATCGCAGAGGCCGCCCCCGACGAACCGGGCGACCTCGCGCGGATCCCGGGTGTCGGGACCCGCAAGCTCAACCGCTACGGAGCCGACGTCCTGGCCATCTGCGCAGGCCGGGAGCCCGGTGGAGGCACCGGCGTGGACTGATGCGAACTCGTCGAAAAAATAGTTTGCGCCCGCCCCAGCAATCCCCATAGGTTCTTAGGCACGGGGACGGAGGCCTTCTCGAAGGCCCCGAATCCGTGCTGTACTTACATATCCGTCGGACTGGGCTCGCGCCCGGTCCCCCAAGACGCCGAGAGGAGGCGATTCCAGTGATCAGCATCAACACCAGCTCCACCAGCACCGTGAAAATGACCGATCCCTCGGTCGTCTCCGCATGCATGCTCGGCGTCTCCAACCTGGGCACCGGTGCGTCCGGCATTCGTGTCGAGCGTCCGGCCACCTCACTGTCCCTCGCGGGTCTTCCCGTCCGCGAACGCAGTGAGCGACCGATCGAGGCACTGGAAGCAGCAGTAGTGGCACAGGCCAAGGCCTATGCCTTTACGGCGACCGGTGCCGGAATCCGGAAGCAGACGACGCACCACCACCTGATGTGGGCCTTCCGTGGGCCAGAACCCTGGAGTGATCCAGCCTGATCGTCGATCAGGCCGGCGCCTTCAGGGCCGCGGAACCCCATCCGGGATCCGCGGCCCTTCTGTTTGTCCCCGAACGGGGACGACGGAGCGAAGGGGCCTCGGGACAAGAGAAAAGAACCCGGTACCACGCCGACAACCGGTTCAACAGAGCCGGACCGACCAGACGAGGAAGACCCGACGTGCAACTCGAAGCGCACGCCCCGTCCGTACCGCCTTCCGAAGCGATCCCCAAGCCCGGCCTCACGGAGGACCCCACCTTGACCCCGCTCACTGCGCTCACCGCGCTCGACGACGCCATCGAGAGCCTCGGCGTGCCGGTCCCCTGCCGGTCCTACGACCCGGAGGTCTTCTTCGCCGAGTCCCCGGCGGACGTGGAGTACGCCAAGTCCCTGTGCCGCACCTGCCCGCTGATCGAGGCCTGCCTCGCCGGCGCCCAGGAGCGGCGTGAGCCCTGGGGCGTCTGGGGCGGCGAGCTGTTCGTCCAGGGTGTCGTCGTCGCCCGGAAGCGGCCGCGTGGTCGCCCGCGCAAGAACCCGGTCACGGCATGAACATCGCAGGAACCATCGACCGTCCCCTCACGAACGACCCCCAGAAGCAGGCCCCGATGAAGACGTCCGCCAGCGAGCCCACCGGCTCCGCGACTCCAGACTTCACCACCACCGGCGCGACCGGCTCGCGTCAGAACAGGACCCGAGAGATGCAACTCATCCCAGAAGCCTTGGCTCGTGCGCATATGCACGACCGGCTGCACGAGGCGGAGCAGGAACGCCGGGCCATGCGCCTGGTGACCGCCCGCCGGATGCAGCGCAGGGCCGAGCGCGCCTCGATGCGCGCCCGCCGTGCGCTCGCCATGGCGGTCATGCAGTGACCACCGACCACAACTGAGGAACAGGCTCCCCGGCCCCCGGGGAGCCGGGCTTCGGGCGGGGGTCGGTCCGTGTGAACGGACCGGCCCCCGCGGTGCGTTGTGAGCCGTGATCCACCGGCCCGGGGATATCGTCGAACGGTGACGAGTCTTCCCGGAGGCAGTGACGACCGTGACTCCGAGCCGGAGCCGCGCCTGCTCGAATGCGCCCGCTGCGGCAGATCGGCCGAGGGGCCCCGGCCCACCTGGACCTGCTCCGTGGAGAACGGCCGCCGACGGTACTTCTGCGACACCTGCTCCCGTGACCACCTCAGAGCGATCGAGGGGCGGCTGGACTCGGCCTGGTGGTGACGGAGCGAGTCGCCCCCCGGGGGCTCAGGCCTCCGCGGCCGACTCCTCGGCCTCCTTGAGATCCGGCAGGAATCCCGGGAGCCACTCTTCCAGTTCCCCGCGCAGACGCACGGTCGAGCCCAGCTGGCACAGGACACCGATGGTGCTCAGGGTCACCCGGTGTATCAGCAGGTAGGACGGGGGCAGGTTGAGCCGCTTGCCGAGCTGGTAGGCGGGGGAGCGGGGGTCGGCGACGCGGGCCGCCTGGCCGCGCATCCAACCGCGGGTGAAGGTGAACGCCTCGATCCGGGCCGGTTCGATGATGGGCAGGAGATAGTCGAGGACCGCGTCGGGGTCCAGCTCGATGGAGTCCTTGACGAACCCTTCCGCGCAAAGGAGTTCGTACACGGCGTCGGCCCGGCCGTCGAGGGTCATCCGGAGCGAGTGGCCGATGGGTGTCGGCAGTCCACCCGGGAGCCGGTCGACCGTGCCGAAGTCCAGGACGCCCAGACGCCACTCGTTGTCGGAGTCGCCGGGCAGCAGACGGAAGTTCCCCGGGTGCGGGTCGGCGTGCAGCAGCCCGGTGCGGGCCGGGCCGGAGAAGAGGAAGCGGGCCAGCAGCTGCCCGGCGCGATCGCGCTGGGCCCGGGTGCCGTCGGCGATCACCTCGGACAGCGGGATGCCGTCGATCCACTCGGAGACCAGGACCTGGTCGCTCTGGTGGACCACGGCCGGCACCACCACGTCCGGGTCGTTCGCGAACTCCTGCGCGTGCAGCCGCTGGGCCTGCGCCTCCAGCCCGTAGTCGAGCTCCTCGGAGACCCGGTCCCGGAGCTCGGCGATCAGGGGCTTGATGTCCATCCCCGGAATGAGCGGACCCAACAGGCGGGCGAAACGGCTGAGTTGGTTCAGGTCGGAGAGCAGGGCCTCGCCCGCGCCGGGGTACTGCACCTTGACCGCGACCTCGCGGCCGTCGTGCCACACCGCCCGGTGCACCTGGCCGATCGAGGCCGCCGCGGCCGGCTTGTCCTCGAACTCCGTGAACAGGTCGGGCCAGTCCTCGCCGAGCCGCTCCCGCAGCACGGTGTGCACGGTCCGTGTGGGCATCGGCGGCGCCGCTTCCTGAAGCTTGGTCAGCGCGGCCCGGTAGGGTCCGGCGACCTCCTCGGGCAGCGCCGACTCGAAGACGGACAGGGCCTGCCCGAACTTCATCGCGCCTCCCTTCAACTCGCCGAGCACCTTGAACAGCTGGTCCGCCGTGCGCTGTTGCAGCTCGCGGCCGACGAGCTCGGCGGACTCGCCCACGATCCTTTTCCCGAGTCCCCACGTCGCTCTCCCGGCGAAGCCGAGCGGGAGCGCGGCGAGCTTGGCGGTCCGGGTGACCGCCTTGCGGGGAAGATCAGACATGCGCCCTCCAAGTCCCAGCCGGTCGCGGTGTGCCTGCGGTACGGCATGGCTCCGTCGGCGACCGTAGCCCGGCCATTGTCTCGTGCGACTCCCCTTCCATGGAGGTGTGTTCTGCCTTACCTTTCTCCGCGGCCCCGCACGGACAGGCGGAATGCGCCCGGACCGGCCGCGCGTGCCACTGGAGCGTGGGCAGCGAAGTCTCCCAGCGGGCCCCCGCGGTGGAGGGGAGCCCGCCGTCCAGGAACGCGAGCGCATGCGCCGCCGCCAGTCCGGCCACGGTCGTGGCCAGCGTCAGGTCGCAGGCACGCACATGGCGCGACTTCCCGGACTGCCACTGGGCCACCAGGCGGGGCCAGACCGGATCCCGTTCCCGGCGCCCCTCGTGCAGACAGCCGGCGCAGCCCGTCTCGCCGGGCAGGACCAAGGGGCCCACGACACCCGTGGCCTCCACGACTCCGGCATGGAGATGGGGTGTGCCGGAGGCGACGAGGGGTGCGGCGACGGACGGGGCGGGGGCGTGGACGGCCACGTCGTCCCGTGGCGTGAGGAGGACCAGGGAGAACCCCGGCTCGCCCGCAGCCCCGGCCGGGCCCGCGGTCCCGGCCGGCTTCGCGACCCCACGTGCGCCGACGGCACGGCGGGGCGGACGCTCCGCGGCCGCCCGGCGAGCGGCGCGACGGGCCGCCGTGTCCCGGCGCTCCCCGACGGCCTCGGCGGGCAGTCCGCCCGGCGCCACGTCACCCGGCTCGACGCGGCCGTCGTCGCGCACGTCGACCTCGCCGACACCCGCGCCCGACAGCAGCGCCGCCAGCAGGGCGCCGACCCGCCCTGCGCCCCTGACCTGGACCCGCAGACGACGACGGGCCGCCAGCCGGCCCATGGCCTCGCCGGGCCCGGAGGTCGTCAGGGACAGCGAGGCCAGATCGGGGCCCAGTCGGGCCAGGGCCTCCTTCCTGCCCCGCAAGGCGTCGGCGGGCGGCCCGCCGCCTCTCGCGTCGTCGAGGAGTCCGGCCCGCGCCAGCCGGGTGACCAGCGTGTCGACATGCCCGTCGGGCAGGTCCATACGGCGGCCCTCCTCGCGCAGCAGCGCGAGGCCGCGGGTGCCGTTGAGCAGATCGAGGAAGCTGCCGGTCGCCGTGTCCACGGGACCGAGCGTCAGCGCGTGCGCGGGAGTCATCCCGAACTGCACGGTGTTGAGGTCGCGCCAGCCGCGCCGCAGCGCGGGTTTCACCATCGGATGCATGACAGGCCCCCGTAGCCGAGATGAAGTCGCAGGAACGCGAGGGAAGTCACAGAACGTAAGGGATCGTCCCTCTTCGCCGGTGGAGCCCGGTCCATGCTCCGCCAGCGAATGCCAGGATGCCCGGCCCGGCCGGACGCTGCCGAAAGTTGTCCACAGGCAGGGGATGTTCGTCGTACGAATCGGACACAGGGCGGGAGATCGGAAACCGAACCGTCCCGGAGTCGGGACTTCCCCCATGTGCAGCGGGTAACGTCGGGGCGTGCCCGCCGACCCACTGCACAGTGCCGGAACTCCACAGCGCAGCACGACGAGCCAGCCGCCGAGCGGCTCGGTGGCGAGCGCGATCGAGGTGCGCAGGAGCTCCCGTCGCCGCAGGACGGTCTCCGCCTACCGCGAGGGCGATCGCACCGTCGTGCTCATCCCCGCCCGGATGTCCGCGGCGGAGGAACAGCGCTGGGTGACCGTCATGCTCGACAAGCTCGCGGCCCAGGAGAGCAAGCGGGTGCTCGGCGACGCCGAACTGGCCGAGCGCGCCGAGCGGCTGTCGGAGCAGTACTACGGCGGGCGCGCCCGGCCCGCCTCGGTGCGCTGGGTCACCAACCAGAACACGCGCTGGGGCTCGTGCACCCCGGCGGAGGGCAGCATCCGGCTGTCGCACCGGCTCCAGGGCATGCCCGAGTACGTCATCGACTACGTGCTCCTGCACGAACTGGCGCATCTGCTCGTGCCCGGTCACGGGCCGCGCTTCTGGCGGCTGCTGGAGGCGTACCCGCGTACCGAACGGGCGCGGGGCTATCTGGAGGGAGTGGTCGCCGCCGACCGGCTGCCCCATTTGCCCGGTGCGCGCAGTGAGTGACGACGCGCCGCGACGGCGCGTCCGTCGGGGCTGAGCACTGGTTGTGTACCGGGACGGTACCGACTGCCTGCGTTGTCGGAGTTTGCCGTTAGCCTGGCGCGACGCACTCGCATTCGGGATGGGGGACGGTCGTTACGCATGGCCAGGGAATTCCAACGCGGCCACAAGGCCAAGATCAGTGACCTCACGGCAGGCACGGATCTGTACGTAGGCGTGCAGATCACCGGCCCGGGACTGGGCTTCGACATCAGCTGCTTCGGCCTCGACGCGGACGAACGGCTCTCGGACGACCGGTACTTCATCTTCTTCAACCAGCCGAAATCCCCCGAGGAGGCCATCCAGCTCCTGGGCACGCAGGCGGGCGACACGGAGTCCTTCCGGGTCACGCTCGACCGGATCCCGGCGCAGATCCAGAAGCTGTCCTTCACGGCCACCCTCGACGGCGCCGGGCAGATGTCGCAGGTCGGCCCCGGCTACATCCGGATCGTCGCCGGCGGCGAGGAAGTGGCCCGGTACTCCTTCACCGGCTCCGAGTTCTCCACCGAGCGCGCGGTGATGCTGGGCGACTTCTATCTGAAGGACGTGTGGCGCTTCGCGGCCGTGGGACAGGGCTTCGACGGCGGCCTGGAGGCGCTGCTGAAGAACTTCGGCGGTGAGGTCCTGGAGGAGGAGGCGCCCGCGGCCCCGCAGCAGCCCCAGCAGCCGCAGACCGGTGCTGCTCCGGGCTTCGCCCCGCCCGCGTTCGGCGCGCCTGCGGCTCCCGCGGCCCCCGCTCCGGCACCGCAGCACCCGGGGACCGTCGCGCAGGGCTTCCCGCCACCGCCCGGCGCCACTCCGCCGCACCCGGCCCCCGCACCCTCGGTGCACGGCGCGCCGACACTCATCGCGCCCCTGGCCCCGCCCGGCGGCGGCACCGTACCGCCCCCGTCGCCCGCGCCGGCCCCCTACGGCCCG
>NZ_VJZD01000105.1 GCF_009377175.1 Streptomyces adustus | reverse complement strand
ACACCACCCAGCCCCCAGACGCCCACCCGACCACGGGTATCCACGCCGGTTTCGGCGAGAAGCGCCTCGAAGCGGCCTCCGAGCACGTCGCAGACCTTCTCCGGCAGGCCCCGACCCGAAAACTCGACGGCGACGAACGTGCCGTCGGCTTGGGGGATGCCCCGACGAGGACCGGCTCAAGCTCCTCGCCGGCTGGGCGGCCGGCTCCGATCAACCCGGCCGACACCGGCACGACGGCACTCGCCGGCCCCGCTGAACGGCGGCGCACTTGCCCGCCGCCTGCATCCCCTGCGCGGGGTGGGGGTGAAGCACGGGGCGAGACGAGGGACGGCAAAGGAGAGATCGTGGACAGCACTGCACCGGCCGGTGATCACCGATGACGAAGTGGGCGCCCCGGCACGACGGCGGACGGCCCTCGGGCAGGCCCTGTTCCCACACCTGGACGGCCGAACCGGCGCCGCTGAGTGAGACATGCACGACGTGCGCGGCACGCGAACGTGCGCCGGCCGACCTGCTGCTCTGCCTGACCTGCGGCCATGTGGGCTGCAGCGACAGCTCCCCCGGCGCCCACGCGACGACGCACTTCGTCTCCAGCGGCCACCCGGTGGCCCGCACCCTGGCCCGCGGCCAGGAGTGGGCCTGGTGCTACGAGGACGAGGTGTACCTGGATCCGCTCTCGGAACAACCCGTGCCGCATTCCGCCCCACGGCCGCCCGAGTCCGTCTGGGACTACCCGCGCCCGCCCGCCGTATGGGAGGACGACCGCGTCGTGCGGGTCGAGTGCGCGGGCCAGGTGGTGGCGCAGACCCGGAAGTCCGTGCGGGTACTGGAGACCAGTCATCCGCCGGTGTTCTACATCCCTGCGGCGGACGTCCGTACAAAGCTGCTGATCCCGGCGCTCTCGGGCCGGACCTGGTGCGAGTGGAAAGGCTCGGCCCGGTACTGGGACGTCGTCGTGGCAGACGACGTCCGCGCCGACGCCGCCTGGAGCTATCCCCGTCCCGAACCCGGCTTCACTGCCCTCAAGGACTACTTCGCCTTCTACCCAAGCCGCATGGACCGCTGCACGGTCGCCGGAGAGGCCGTCACAGCACAGGAGGGCGACTTCTACGGCGGCTGGATCACCTCAGAGGTGCGCGGGCCGTTCAAGGGCGGCCCGGGCACCCTGCTGTGGTGAGACCGAGCCGCCGCGCGGCCTCACCCCTCCCGTCACGGGCCCTGCGAGCGCCGGGCCTGAGCATGGGCGCTTCGACTCACAGCCGGCTGAGGTTGCCGACCTGGGTGCCTCGGACTTCGCCGACAAGGTCAACGCGGGCCGGCACCGCATGGCCACGGGGTACGGACTCTTTGACGGCAAGCACGGGTTTCTCCTCGCAGTCGGCCGCGCACGCCTTGGGGAAGATCCGGATGATGAGCCCTACGAGGTGTGGTTTCGGGTCCAACTACTCGATGAATGGGACCTGGTGGGGAGGTAACTGGCCGCCGACAGTTACTCACTGTTGATGGAACGGGTTGCTCGTCTGGCGCAGGTGGGCGTCGATCAGGGCGAAGGTGGGTTCCGGTTGTTCGATCTGCGGAAGGTGGCCCGCCTTGGGGATGACCTCGAGCCGGCCGTTGCCAAAAGCATCGGCGTACGCCGCGCCGTAAGCGGGGGTGACGATGCGGTCGCTCTCACCCCAGAGCAGGAGAGCAGGCGCCTGGATGTGCCCAAGCCGGCGCAGCAGCTTGGGGTCGTGCATGTAGGGGTCGCCGGCGAGGATGCGCATGGTGGCCATGTTGGTTTGCCTGCGCGCGAGTTCTTCGGATGGGACGTCGGCTGGGTCGAGGTAGTAACGGTCCGAGTCGTGCCAGGAGTGCTCCGCAACGCCGCGGGCGTCAAGGGCGAAGAAGTCGGTGATCGGTTCCGTCTCGACCTCCACGCCGACAGCGTCGATCAGGACAAGGCCGGTGATGCTTCCCGCGTTGTCGCGTACGGCCATCTCGGCGGCTATCCAGCCCCCGAGCGAGGAGCCGACGACGAGAACGTCGCGCAGCCCGCGTTCGCGCAGGGTGTGCAGGTAGGCGAGGGCGAGGTCGTCGATGCCGGTGAGCCATGCGGGGCGGTGCGTGCCGTCCCAGCCGGGGTGCACGGGCGTGAGGGTGTGGGCGATGCGGGAGAGGTGCTGGGCGAGGCCGGCGACTGTGGCGGGGCCTCCGCCGCCGTGCAGGATGAGAACCGGCCTGCCGGCTCCGGCCTCGGACAGAGTGAGGGACAGGTCGGCGTACACAGCTGATGTGTCGTTGAGCATGCCCACCACGGTAACTAAACATCTTTATATAAGCTAGCTTAGTTGCGATGTAGACTCACTCCATGCATGGTGAGCTGCAAGAACTCGGCAGAGCGGTCAAACAAGCCCAGTATCGACAGCATCGGGCACTAGACAGCGCACTCTCGGCCATCGGCACGACGCTGGCCCAGTGGGACGCCCTGCGTGCGATCAGCCGCTCACCCGGTTCATCGGCCCGCGAGTTGGCCGCAGCGACGTTTCAGACCGAGCAAGCCTTCGGAACGCTCGTCGGCCGCCTCGCAGCACAGGGCCTCGTGGAACGCCGACCGGGACACGGCCGGCGCATCGAGCACCACCTCACGCCCCCCGGCGAGCAAGTCCTGGCGGCCGGCCACAAGGTTGCCGACGAGGTGCTCGCCGACTGCTTCTCCGCCTTGCCCCACGCGGACCGCGCAACCCTGCTCGACCTACTTCAGCGACTCACCGCAGAACGAGACACGTAGACCCGACCGCCGGCACACACCTCCGGCGGGTGCATCCATCCCCCGCTGCCCGTCGAGCGGGCGCTTCGGTGCGGCCCGAAATGGATGGCCGGCGTGCGCCTCGGCCAGCCCGCATGTTCGTCACCGACTGCTGCATCGCAACTGGCCGTCCGCGGGGGATCCCAGGTGGCCGCTGACAGCTCCCCACCCTCACCAGACCGTTCAACATCCAACAACATGGGGCGACGAGCAGACCGGTGGAGATCCTGGCCCCTCGCAGAGGCCCCATCACCCCAGGTGACCTCATAATCTGGGGTTCTGGCCCAGGTTTTGTGGCGAGTGACGTTCTGTCATTGCTCGACATCGAACAGCGGGATGGACGGTGGAGGCGGGGCAAGGACTGTGTGGAGGCGGGTGAGGTTGGCTCGCCACTGCTTCCAGTCTGCCGGGTCGACCCAGTTCGAGGCTGGCCCGGCCTCGTCGCTGATGACGCGGGCGAGGGCCTCGTCCGCGAGCCTCCGAAGATCGTTGGGAAAGGCGGGCATGGGTTTCTCAGGGCCGTAAGGTGTGTCGATTGGGTCGCCGCCTGGACATTGGGCCGCAATCAGTGCGGCGGCGGCCACCGCTTCTTCCCCTTCGGCGAGCCAGCCGGTGGCGTCGACGGTGCGCGTGAGGACGCCACGGATCAGCGCCTCGCGCACCTCAAGCTTGGCGTCGCCGAGCGTGTTGGCGAAGTCCGCGGCCGTGTCGTTGCCGAAGGGGCCAGCGTCCCAGGTGCCCATGCTGATCTCCTCGTCTCGCCGGGATCCTCGCAGCAGCCGCTGACATTGCGATCACTGTGCGAGCAGGACGCGCTTTCGCAGAAGGGCGAAGCCGGCACGCCCGACCATCTGGCGCTTGAGCATCTTGATCCGGTTGACATGCCCCTCGACCGCGCCCGAGCTCCAGGGCAGGGTCAATCCGGCGGTGACGGCGTCGAGGTCGCGGTCGATGCCGGCGGCGAGGGTATGGAGACTAGGCAGGTCGTCCTGCCGGACGGCGTCGCTGCCGAGGCCATTCACAGGCTACGCCGGAGTCATGCTGGGATGAAGCTCGGCCACCAGGGTGGGACGTTGCCCGGGCACAACGGGGCGGGGTAGGAGTCCGGCATGCCGAGCCAAGTGACAACGAACCAGGTGAACCACAGGGTGAAGATGAGCCCTGCAGTCAGGGCTGTCCTGCGATGACGTCTTTTGAGGGTGCTGTGCAGGATCACCCACGAAACCGCAGCGGCGATCCACATGAAAGGGACAAGAACCAGCAAAGTCATGCCATTGGTTACGCCGTTGCCGATGTCACAAGCAGCCCATGCATTCCCAATGGCAGCAATGGACACCACCGCGGTCAGCCCACCGCCGAAGCTGCTCGACCGCCCGGACATCCGGCGACGCTTCAAGCCGGACGAGCCGACACCGCCCAGGGACTGATCTCGGCCGGAGCTTCGATGTGCCGTCGGTCTGCCAACGTCCGCCGTCATCGCCCTGGACATCGCCGCACTCCGCGGCGGCACGATCACCGTTCTCTGAAACCCGGACGACGGCACGACCCGCCGTAGCCGACACAGCCTGGGGCCGGGCGTGGGATCTCCGGGCGGCGGCCGGGCTCAGGAGGCCTGAGCCGTCGGCATGATCGTGATCTGCTGGAGGTTCGCCCGCGGCGGCAGCATGGCGATGAAGCCGATGGTCTCGGCGACGTCCTGCGGCGTCAGCCACTCGATGGTCTCCTTGGAGCTCTCCAGCCAGTCCAGGGCACCCCGGTCGGTGACGTGGTCCTGCAGCTCGGTGCCGACGATGCCCGGCTCCACCGCCGCCACCCGCACGTTCTTCGGGCCGAGCTCCACACGCAGGTGACGGGAGAGATGGCTGACGTAGGCCTTCGTGGCCGAGTAGACGGCGAAGTTCGGGAAGATGTTCTGCGCCGCGATCGACGAGGTGTTGATCAGGTCGGCCACGCCGCGTTCGGCGGCGGCCTCGACCAGCTGCGGGGTGAAGGCGCCGATGGCGTTCATCAGGCCAGTGATGTTGAGGTCGATCTGTTGCTGCCACTGGTCGGTGGCCAGCTCCTCGACCGGGGCGGGCAGCATGACACCGGCGTTGTTGAACAGCAGGTCGGCGCCGCCCAGCTCGGCCGCCACCCGGTCGGCGACTACCTGGAGGGCTGCCTTGTCCGTCACGTCGGCGGCGATCGCCGTGGCACTGCCGCCGTCCTTCTCGATCCGGGCGACCAGGTCGGCCAGCCGCTCCGCCCGGCGGGCCAGGACGACGACATGCGCGCCGAGGGCGGCCAGCTTCTCGGCGGACGCCTCACCGATACCGCTGGAGGCTCCGGTGACGACCGCGACACGGCCCTGCAACGGCTTGGCGGTGTTCTGCGTGGACATGGTGTGCACCTTCCGGACGAAGATTGCGGGTGAAAGCGTGCCGGGTGGTCCTTACGGCCTGGCGATCCCCCCGGCCGGGCGGTTCCGGCACACCTCCAGCACACCAGCCCCGTGGCCCGGCCGCAGCGCCAGAGCCGGTCCACAAGGTCGAAAACAGCGTGCGGTGAAGCTCCCGGCGGTCGTGGGCGTCGTGTCCGTCACCCCGCCTGCCGGGAGCTTCACCGTCGTGTACTGCTGTGGAGCCTCAACGACCCCTGTCTCGCCTCGGACGGAGGCCGGGCGCCACGCCCGGCCGTGCCGCTTCGGCCGCGACACTCAGCAGGGGAAAGTGCCGCTGTAGAGCGCGTGCCCGTAGGCGGACGTCCCGGAGCCGGAGCCGTAGATGCCATCGTCGGACCAGACCGCTTCGCGGGAGCCGCTGACGCACGTCGACGTCGGCGCGATCGCGAAGCCCTCGAGGTTGTCGGTCGGCATGACGGCCGGGTTCGTGTAGGTCACGTCCGGGACGATCGCACCGCTCGCGTTGACCTTCATGAAGGTGTGCGTCTCACCGCAGGTGTTGTCGCAGGTCGCGATGATGCGCTGGGTTCCGACGTCGTACGTCACGTCCATCACCGAGGACTTGCCGGTCGCGATGGTGCCGAACGTGGTGAACGTGCCGTCGGAGTTGAGGCCGTAGACGTGCAGGGAACCGTCCCACTCCAGGCCGGCGAAGAACAGGCCCGACCCGTGCAGCGGGTAGTTCGCCGGGTTGTACGCAGCACCGGTGAGCGGGTCCACCCAGCCGTTGGCGGTGAGCCAGCTGTCCGGGACGTAGCCGACGCCCTCGAAGCCCAGATTCGCGTCGTCCTTGCTGCCGGTGTTCAGCTGCGGGAACTGCGAGGTCATGTCCCACTGGTGGACCGGCGTCAGGGTCGAGCCGGTCGCGGCCGGGTCGAACTCCATGATCGTGTCCTTGGGCACCGTGTTGTTGGCGTTGTCGCGCTCGGACGTCACATAGACGTGGCCGTTGCCGCCGACCGTCAGGCCCTCGGAGTCCGGCTGGCCGGAACCGTTCGAGAACCGGAGCTGCTTTCCGGTCGCGCTCCACGACGCATCGGGGATCCACAGCCCGTTGCTCTTGATCAGCTTGTACAGCCAGTTCTTGTTCTTGGCTGCCCACAGCACGGACGGGTTCGACGGGTCGAAGGCCAGGCCGCTCACGTCACGACCCTCGGGGCCGCTGGACGTGGTGAACGCGCAGACGTTGTCGGCGATCGTGACGTCCAGCCCGCCCGGCCACGCCAGGGTGCCCGAGGGGGTGGAACCCGTACCGCTGGGCGCCTCGGGGGTGCAGCCGCTGGTGAGCGAGCCGCCTCCGCCCAACAACTGGCCGCTCTGCCCGCCACCGCCGCCGGTGCCGCCACCGCCGCTGCCCGAGCAGGAGTTGGCGCTGCCGAGCGTCGCGGTCACGGCGCTCTGGAACCAGCCGGCGCCGTCGGCGCAACGCTCGTCCGACGGCTTGGCGCCGTCGGTCGCCCAGGTCACGGAGTCGACCGTGTTGCCGCTGCCCTCGAGCAGGAAGACGGAGTCGTTGTCACCCAGTCCAAGGGTGGAGTTGAACGTGACGCGGCCGCCTGCGGGGATACTGGTCGCGCTCGGCGAGGAGGACGAGACCGAGGCCGCGGAGTGGCTGGTGTCGCTGTCGACGTACTTCCACGAACCGATGCTCACGGCACTCGTGCCGCCGTTGTACAGCTCCACGGTGTCCGCGCCGTCGGAGGTGACCTCGTTGACGCGCACCTTGCTCGCCGCCGAGACCGACGACGGGCAACCCGAGGCGTTGGCGGCGCCGAAGGTGGCCGCGGTGGTCGTGGTCACCCACGCCCCGGTGCCGTCGCCGCCGCAACGCGCCATCGCCGGCTTGGCCTTGTCGGTGGCCCACTCGACGCGGTCGACCACCGTGCCACCGGAGGTGTAGATCACCAGCTTGTCGGAATCGCCCAGCCCCTTGGGTGAGTTGAAGGTGACGAAGCCGCCCGCCGCGATCGTGGGGGACGACGGGGCGAAGGTCTGCTGCGAGAAGCTGTCGTCGGACATCTTCCAGCCGCTGATGCTGACGGAGGCGGAGCCGGCGTTGTACAGCTCTACCGTGTCGTTGCCGGACGAGGTGACTTCGTTGATCCGGACGTTCTGGTAGCCGGCCGGGTCGGCGGCGGCCGCGGGCGACGCGGCGACCAGTCCCGTGACGAGCAATCCTGAGAAGGCCAAAGCCACAGCACAGAGGGAGGCGGCGCTGACACGCGAGTGTGAGGTAGGCACGAGGCGGAACTCTGGCGGAAGGATCTTGAAACCGGGTGTACGCGAGTTGAATGCCGCCTGCTGGCCGCCGGAACGCCAGGCTCACAGCGTCATCACCTGACGGGACAATGATGACGGAGGGTGTCCCCGAGCCGCCTGACGCGCCTCGGCGCCCTCACGGCGCACTCGATGCCGCCCCTACGGCCGCATGGACGGCCCGCGCCAGCCGGGCACCCCACACAGAGCGCGGGCCGGCGAAGGCGTGGGCCTCCTCGCCGCCGCGCACGGTGCGTGCCGCGATACACACGGCGTCAGTCGGCGTACCCGAGCAGTCGTAGCCACCTTCGACGAGCGCCTGGACCTTCGCCTCGGTGGCCGTGGCCACCGCGTTGACCAGAGCCGCGTCCGTCAGCGGCACCGGGAGCGCGACCACTATATTGATCGTGCCCGGGGCGGCCGGCAACGCGCTGCCCTCGTCGGGCGTTGCCGCCCACCCTCTGACTCCGAGACCCGCGGTGACGACTGCATCGATGCCCCCGTCGTGGGCCAGACCGTACGACGTGACATCGGCCGCGGTCATCAGTCCCACCCCTGTCCCGTGCACGCCCGCAGCGTCGGCCAGCCCGGCAAGGTGACGGTCGGGGTCGGTGCGCCGATACCCGTGGGACACCTGGGCGTTCAGGACCCAGGCACGCTCCCCCAGACCCCCGCCGAGCACGGCACTGGAGACCATGCGCCAGCCGTCGCCCGCTCTCCACAGCAGCGCGTGAAGCCGCTCGCCGTCCTCGACGCGGGCGAGCTGCTGGACATGCAGCAGCCCACCGACAGGACGTGGCGGCGCTACGACGACGGTCACCCGGGCGGACTCTCTACGAGGCGGATACCGGCTGAGCCTACGTCAGCGGTGCGGCCCGCCCGGCCGCCGAGCCGGTGGAGCCCAGCGCCCCGATCGAGTCGACACCGGCGGCAGCGAGCCGGTTGACCAGTGCGGCGAACGCCTTCTCGTCGACGTTGCCGTTCCCGGGGATGGGGGTGAGCGGGAAGGCGCTCAGACCGGTGAACAAGACGAACCTCCAGGGGGTGCGGGTGGTCCTTTGTCGGCGGCGGGGTGCAGCCCCTGCCATCGTGAACCCGGTGCCGCCGTGCAGGCGGGCGGGCCAGGGGGGCGGTGGTCAGACGGTGGCGTCGGGGTGCGCCGGGCTGAGGTAGTAGACGGTGCTCTGTCGGGTGTGCGGAACGAGGAGGCCGTGCAGGTCCTCCGCGGCGACCTTGAGGAGGTCCCCGTCGCGGGTGGCGGCGACGGTTTCCAGGACGAAGGAGACGCGGGTGGAGTCTTCGGTGACGCGGGTGTGGTGGGCGTCGCGGTGGTTCCAGTGCCGGGTGAGCACGTCGGTGGTGTCGGTGTAGATAATCTCGCCGGGCCTGGGGTTCTCGACGGTGTCGGGTTCGCCGAGCGGCGTGAAACTCTCGCTGCCGTCGGCATAGCGGATCTCGACCTCGCCGGTTACGTGGTCGAGGTCGAAGGCGCCGGCAGGCAGGCCGTGGCGGACAGAGACGTAGTTGTACGAGTCGACGGCCGGATTGATCCGGGGCAGAGTGCCCTTCTTCGCGAGGCGGCGGCCCAGGGCGTCGACGCTGGGGCGAATGCGGCGCGGGTTGGTGCCGAAGGAGTGGTAGGCGGCATGCCACGCCTCGATGAGCGGGTCGCTCTCGTCGGCCGGTTGCCAGGCGCCGTCGGCGAGCTGGGCCTCCAGGTCCTCCAGGGCGGCCGCGGTGGCGGGCCAGGGCTCGCCACCGCGCAGGCCGGTGGCAGTGACGACGGCGATCAGGGTGTCGGGGAAGGCATCGGCGACAGCGGTGCTTATCCGGAAGGCGGTCATCAGGTGGTCCGTTCAATGAAGGTGGTTGGGCGGGCGGGTCAGGTGAGGGCGAGAAGGCTGACGGCGACGGCGGCGGCGCCCAGGCCGATCAGCTGACCGCGGTGGATCCGCTCAGCGAGGACGCTGCGGGCGAGCAGGACGGTACCGGCCGGGTACAGGGCGGTGATCACGGCGACGACAGTCAGGTCACCGTTGCGGGCGGCCAGCAGGAACAACAGGTTGGCCACCGAGTCCAGCACGCCGGCCGTCGCCGACATCGCGTACGCGGGCTTCTCCGAACCCAGCCGCCGGAACATCACACCGGTAGCGGCTAGGGTGACCGCGGAGGACACGGCGCGACCGATGATCAGCGGGCCGACGCCGCTGTCGGAGGGCGCCTGGTGCAGGAAGACGAGCTGCAGGGCGATCGCGGCCCCGGCGCCGAAGGCCAGCAGCAGCGCGGTGCGCGACGGGCGGGCCGACTCCGCGCCGTGCCCGGCGCTTACCAGTACCACGGCTGCCAGCGCCAGTGGCAGGCCGATCAGTCCGGCCAGGCCCAGGCGCTCGCCCTGCACCAGGCCCACGCCAACCGGCAGCATCGCCGAGACCAAGGCGGTGACCGGGGACAGGACGTTCATCGGGCCGATCGCGAGCGTGCGGTAGAGCAAGGCGAACGCGGCGGCCGACGCAATGCCGGAGGCGGCGCCCCAGGCAAGAGTGGCGGGGGCGAAGGAGGCGCCGAGGAAGGGCCACAGCAGCAGTTCGACGGTGAGCGAGGCCGGGGCGGCGATCATCACGGTACGTAGGACGTGGGCCTTGCGGGCGCCGAGGCCGCCGAGGAAGTCGGCGCATCCGTAGGCCAGGGAGCTGCCCAGGGCCAGCAGCAGAGCGATCACAGGTGGTACATCCCTTACTATCTATGGAACGACTACACCGTACAACGCACCGACCGAGAGTCGTCAACCAAACGACCGTGCGGTCCAATGCATTGGTCCACTGTCTGAAGAGGTGATAGCGATGGCCGAGACCGAGGTGGCGCTGCGGACGCTCGCGCACAACGTCCGCGCGGCCCGTACCCGCGCCGGACTGTCCCTGGACGAACTCGGCCGCCGCGCCAAAGTCAGCAAGGGCGCCCTGGTTGCCCTGGAGAAGGCCCAGGGCAACCCCAACTTCGCCACCCTGGTCCGCCTCGCCGACACCCTCGGCGTCTCGGTGTCCGCACTGCTGGAAGGACCGGCCGAAGGCCGTGTCCGGGTCGTGTCCGCCGACGCGGTCATGCCGCTGTGGGCCGGAGAGAAGGGCGGCGAGGCACGACTCATGCTGACCACATCGGGACCCGCCCCGGTCGAGGTCTGGCGGTGGAAACTGGAACCCGGCGAGGAGTACCCCAGCCACCCCCACCAGGCCGGCGTCGTGGAAACCGTCAGCATCACCACCGGACAGATGGTCCTCGTCGTCGATGGCACCGAGCATCCCGTCGAAGCCGGGCAGACCGCCACGTTCGAGGGCGACGTCCCCCACACCTACCGCGGGTCAGGCACCGCAGCCTGTCACCTGATCATGACTGTGCACATCCCACCCGCCCTGTCTCCGTGAATGACCATGAAGCCGGACGGCAACGGCGAACCGCGCCGTCAGGTGCAGGCGGCGAGATAGTGAGCTGTTTCCAACCTGGCTTCGTGTGGCGGGAGTTGGGGTGAGGAGCAGTGCGGAGACGTAGAGAAGCTCCTGTTAGACGGGTGATTGTCGAGATCAACTGTCCAGCCAGGAGCTTCCGCGTGCTTGTCTACCCATCGGGGATCGATCTGTCCACCTCGTCCCTGCGATTTCTCGCCCGCCAGCTGAGCACGCGGCATCGAGAGCAGGGGACCCGGTGGCGCCGTCTGTCCGCAGGGCGCCAGGCGCTGCTGGTCCTGGCGCATCTTCGCTGCGGTGACACCTACGCCCACCTCGCCGCCGGCTTCGAAGTCGGGATCGCGACGGTGTACCGGTACGTGGCCGAGGCCGTCGAAGTTCTCGCCGCGCGGGCTCCCGACCTGCGGACCGCGGCCTGCACCGCCTCCACCAAGGCATTCGTGATCCTGGACGGCACGCTGCCGCCGATCGACCGAATCGCGGCCGACCGGCCCTTCTACTCTGGGAAACATAAGAAGCACGGCATGAACGTGCAAATCATCACCGATCCCGCCGGGCGACTGGTGTGGGCATCGCCCGCACTGCCCGGCGCGGTCCACGACATCAAGGCCGCGCGAACCCACGGCATCATCGACGCCCTGGAGGAAGCCGGCGTGGAGTGCTGGGCCGACCAGGGTTACCGGGGCGCCGGCGGCACCATACGGCTGCCCTATTGGGGTCGCTGGGAGACGCTTTCCGTAGGTCAGCAGGCTGTCAACCGCTCGCATGCGAGGATCCGTGCGCTCGTCGAGCAGGCCATGGCCACCCTCAAGACCTGGCGACTCCTGCACAAGCTGCGATGCTCCACGACTCGCATCACCAGCCTGGTTCAGGCCGTCCTCACCCTGCATCTGACCTGCTCAAACTGAGGTTGGAAACAGCTCAGTGGCGGTGCCGGACCGGACGATCCAGACACCGCTGCCGGGTGGGGACTCGTCCGAGCGGGACTTGAGGCCTTCTGGATCACTGCCCGGCGGCCAGTGGGTGGTGTGTTCGGACCAGTGGACACCGCTGAGGTCGACGCCGGTCAGGTCGGTGCTACTCAGGTCGGAGGTGGTGAAGTCATCCAAGAGCCCGTGCAACGAGTCCCTGTCGAGAACGAGGGGCTCCCGGCCGAGTGCCAAGCCGATGGCCCGGCCAACCTCGGCGGTACGAATTTCGACGATGACACCACAGACAAGGCCGACGTCGAGGTCAAGGTCGAGGGTGACGTCGAAGGCACGGGCGAGGTCGCGGGCGCGGGCGAGAGCGAAGTCGAGGTCGCGGGCGAGGTCGTGGTCAACAACGCGGTCGCGAGCGACGGTGAGGCTGACGACGAGGTCAAAGGCGCGGTCGCGGTTGCGGTTGGGGTGGCGGGCGAGCTCGAGGTCGGCGGCGACGGTTTGAGCGAGGTCGAGGTGGACAGCGAGGTCGTGGTCAAGGTGGACGGCGACGGCGCGTTCGATCGCGCGCTCAAGGTCGACGGTGAGTTCGCAGGCGAGGTCGAATGTGAGGTCGAAGGCACGAGCGCGGTCGAGAACGTGATCGAGAGCGAGGGCTTGACTGGCTGCTTTCACTTCGGGGTTGTTGCGCAGGATCATGCGGTCTGCGGGGCAGAGTGTGTGGAGGAGTTCCCTTGTCTCGGTGGGGTGGTGCGGCGTGTGGGCCGTTGGGGCTGGAGGGGTGGGGAGGATGGCGGCCAGGCCGGCTTCGGTGTCGAGGACGGTGTCGAGGTTGCTGGTAGCGGTGTCGTGGTGGGACTGGAGGAGGACTTCGCGCAGGCCGGCCGCGGTATCGAGGAGATCGTCGAGGGCGTGAGTCAGGGCGTGCTGGTGCTGGGTGAGCCAGTGGTGCGCAGCCTGGTCGCCGGGGTCGGGGTGGCGGGTCACTGTTCCTCCTCCCGTGCCTTGAGGTAGGCGGCTGCGGTGCGGCGGGCCTTCTTCAGATTGGCGCGCACGTTCTCGGCTGGAACGCCGAGGTGGTCGGCGATGTCGGTGGGAGTGAAGTCGGCCAGGGTCCAAGCCAGGGCTTGTCGCTGTTTCATCGGCAGGCTGCGCAGTAAGGGGAGCGCATCATGCCGGGCTTCCCATTCCGCGATGGCGTCGGGGCGGGGCACCAGTGCGGAGGGTTCGGGGACGTCATAGACGGGTTCCTCGACGGAGGCAACTCTGCGGGCCAGCGTGCGGGAGGCGGCTTTGTGGACCCAGGCTTTCGGATAGGAGATGTTTTCCCAGGTCCGGTAGGCATCGGTCATGGCCTCCTGGGCAATGTCCGCGGCCACCTGGACGCCGGCACCATGATTGATCAAAAAGCCGGTCAGGGGACGGATGTTCTCGCGGTAGAAGTCGGAGAACTCCTCGTCCGTCCGCTGCCGGGCGCCGTGGCGTTGACCGGGCGGGGCTGGAGGTGCCGGTGAGCCGGGGGCCGCAGGCGCCGGGGGGTCGACGCTGTCTCCCAGGTGGTTGCTCACGCTGCCTGGTCCTCCCCTGGAACCGAAATGCGGGTGATCTTCACATGCAGGAGGTTGCCCTCGGCGTCCCGGTCATCGAGCTCCACCTGGCCGTCTGAGGCCACCGCCTCGGTGACCTGAAGAAGGTAGCGCTGCCGCTGCTGTTCACGGCGCGCTCGCCCGCGCAGGCGGATCCAAAGTGTCAGCAGTGTGCAGACCTTAGCGATAACGGTCGAGACGATGACGGCCGTGGCCGGGTCCATCAGAGATCCCCCCTTGCTCCTATTACGGACCCGTCCTTGAGGCCGGGCACGAACTAAGGGGGTGAGAAGCTCATGATCGTGAACTCGTGGGCCAAAATAATTTGATACCGCAGGACATCCGGCGCCTCCTCCAAGAACTGCGGCGAGGTGCGGGCTGGCGCCTTCACGTTCAGCTCCTCGCCGTGCCCAACTGCTCTGGAACCTTCTGAAGGTAGGGTCGCTCCACCGAATCAGCCTGCGAAGAAACAGGCGGCCGCTCATGCGGGGAGGCACTGAGCCTTTTCCAACTTCAGTTCGAGCTGGCGAGGTGGAGGGTGAGGACGGCCTGGACGAGGCTGGTGATGCGGGTGGTCGAGCAGCGGAGTTTGCGCAGGAGGCGCCAGGTCTTGAGGGTGGCGATGGCGGGTTCGACGAGGGCCCGGATCTTCGCGTGGGACCAGTTGACGGCCTGCTGACCTGTAGAGAGCGTCTCCCAGCGACCCCAGCAGGGGGTGCGGACAGTGCCTTTGGCGCCTCGATAGCCCTTGTCCACCCAGCACTTGATGCCAGCCTCGGCGAGGGTGCCGATGATGCCGTGCTCGCGGGCGGCGCGGACGTCGTGGGTCGCGCCGGGCAGGGCCAGTGAGGCCCACAGCAGTCGGCCTGCCGGGTCGGCCAGGACCTGCACGTTCATGCCGTGTTTCTTGTGCTTGCCGGAGTAGAAGGGCCGGTCCGCGGCGATGCGGTCCGTCGGCAGTAGCGTCCCGTCCAGCAGCACGAACGCCTTCGTCGATGCGCCCTGTACTGCCTGGGCAAGGCTCGGCGCGAGAGCAGCCAGGACCTCCACGGCTTCGGCGATGTAACGGTAGGCGGTCGTGGTCCCGATGCCGAATCCGGCCGCGAGCTGGGCGTACGGATGCCCGTTGCGCAGATGGGCGAGGGTGAGCAGGGCCTGTCGGCCGGCGCTCAGCCGGCGCTCAGCCGGCGCCACCGGCTGCCGATCGCGCGGCGACGTTCACGGAGACGCGCGGTGAGGAAACGAAGATGCGAGCTGGACAGGTCCAGTCCAGACGGGTAGACAAGCATGTGAAGCCTCTGGCGGAGCGGGTGATCTTGGTCGTGAACCCGTCTACCAGGGGCTTCACTCGTCTGTCACGTCAACTACCGCACCACACCGGCAGGTTGGAAAGGGCTCAGTGCGTCCACCTGCCGCTGGCGTACTTCGACCAGGTCTCCGCGGCGGTGCAGGCACTGATGCCGAAGAGGTCGGCGATAACGATGCGCGGCAGCGTGGTGACGGCCTCGACCAGGGCGGTGTTCCAGGCACTGAGGACCGGCGGTCCGTGCTGTCTGAGCAGGTCAGCCACCCCACGAGGGTTGCGGGGCCGATGGGGAAACTTGCCCGGCAGCAGGTAAGGGGAGACTTCGTCCAGTGCCCGGCGCATGCGAGCGGTGGCGCCTGGACCGGCGACCCGGTCCTTGACAAGCCGACCCAGCCCGGGCGGGAACAGTACGCAGTGACGGTCGATGGTCAAGAACGAGCCGATGCCGTCCCCATGGAACCGGTCTGTGGTGACCTCGATGATTCTGGCGGCGGGCAGCGCTTACACCCGGACCAGAGCGCCGATGATCCGGACCCCGCAGGGCAACGTGCCGTCGTGGAGGCAACGGCGAAGCTGCCGGTCGGGGGCGATGCCGAAGTCGGCGGTGCAGGAGTCGCCGAAGAAGACGGTCGGTACGAGGCCGGCGGGCGCCGCGCCGGCGCTTCCCGCCGGGCCGGCACTGCCACGGGCAACGGACGCTCCTCACGGAGACCCCCTGCGGGCGCCCAGATGGCTTGACCAAAGACATAGCCGCCCCATGGGGCGCACCAGGGCCGTCTGCGTACCTCACCATCGGCGAGATGCTCAACTTCAAGGGGTTCGGCCACGGCCTGCCGATGGAGATCGTGATGGACCATCTCCTGACCGGCGGCGGCCTGGACGAAATGGACGCGTCAAGGTCGTCCCTGTCCAGGTGGTACGTGGCGACGAACCGCGCGCGTGGGCGGACATCCACGCGGCGATCGTGGACCTGCTCGCGGGCGATCTGCCGCCAACGGACCGGCGGTAGCGCTCTCCCGGGTGACGCCCGTGCCGGAACTCTTCGTGGGGCGACCACGAGGGCCGTTGTCAGAGGCGATTGGCAAGCTTGCGGCCATGAATGTCACTCCTGTCACTCCGCCACGGCCGATCGACGTTGGCGCGGTCTTTCCCCAACTGGCTCCGCTGGCCCGCACGGCGACCCGCCTGCACCCCCGCCCTGGGGCGCCGACGTAGCACGACAGCTCGATCGGCGGGCCGCTGCTGTGGCCCGCTGAGGAGCCGTGGCCGCACTGCGAGGAACCGCATGTGGTGGATGGCATCAACCCAGCCCACTCCCCGGCGGATCTGCGGCTGGAACGACGGATCTTCGCCGCCTCGCACGGCCGGGACCTGACTCCGGAGGAACGGGAGGCTCTCGAGCGGATCCGACCCCCTATCCGGTGAGGCTGGCGGTCCAGGCGTACGACGGCCCCATAGCGATGCTGCCCGTCGCGCAGCTGTACGTAAGGGATGTGCCCGATCTGAGCCCGCCGGAGGGCAAGGACCTGCTGCAGGTTCTGTGGTGCCCCTTCGATCACCCGATCATGCCCAGGACCCTGCTCTTCTGGCGTTCGGCAGCCGCCGTCACCGACACTCTCGACACGCCCCCCGAGCCGCCCGCAGTGCAGTTCGACGGCTATCTACCGGAACCGTGCGTGCTCGAACCGGAGCAGATCACCGAGTACCCCGACCATCTGGAGCTGCGCGAAGAACTTCGGGAGCAGCTCAAGCAGTGGAGTGTGCCGCAGGCAGCAGAGGAAGACATGGACCCGGTCACGTACTACGACTGTGTGCTGTCCGACGCACCCGGCTGGAAGGTCGGCGGCTGGCCCGCTTGGAACTCCACCGACCCCAGCTCGCAGCCCTGCTCCGAGTGCGGCACCGGCATGGAGGTCCTGATGACCATCGCCACGTTCGAGGAAGGGGACGACGCCGGGAACAGCTGGTCTCCGCACCCCCACCCAGGTGCTGGACCGTACCCCGGCCACCGCGGCTACAACGCGACCGGTGTCCAGATAGGCAGCGGCTACCGGCAGCACCTGTTCGTCTGCCCGCCGGAGCCCGAGCATCCGCACATCGAGTTGATGACGTAGCCCGTCCGCAGTGTGTAGCCGGGGCGTCACGGTGCGGGCATGCCGTGACGCCGGTCCGTCTTTCTGAGCGGCATCGCGGGGAGCGCCTCGTCCGGGCTGCGGCTCTGACGGGTCAAGGTGGGGCGGGCACGGAACCGGGGTCGTGGGCGGGGACCAGTCGCGGGCAGAGCCGGACGTAGACGAGCATGCCGAGGACCTCGACCAGGGTCTGGGTGACCACGACGACCGAGGCGACGGCAAGCGAGTCGGGCAGCGCCAGGGGCAACGGAAGGACAACGAGGGAGTTGCGGGTCGCGCCGGTGAAGACGATCGCCCGGTCAGCGCCGGAATCGAGGCGGAACTGGCGGGCCACGGCCTTGCTGGCGAACGCCATCACGATGAGGAACAGCACTTAGAACGGGACGACGGCAGCGACGTCGCCGAGGCTGTCGCCGAGCTTGGGCCCTGCTTTGCCTCGCCACACGCCGAGCCGGCGTCCTCTTCCCGATGCTCCGCGACGAAATCGTCTACAAGCCCCAACCGACTGCAACCAGGTGAGGAATCCAGACCGCTCGATCAGTCCTCCGGCCGAAGCCGCTGACGAGCGGCCTCGAGCCGCTGGTCATAGTCAGGCGCAAACAGCTCAGGAAGCGCCTTGTCCAGCGTTCCGGCGATCCGATGGATCGGCGCCCAGACCGCCGGATCGTTGACAACGCGGCTGAGGTCCGTCATCTGGAGCCTCTCCAGCCAGTGCGACAGCACCAATGCCTCGTCACTCGTGAGCTTGATCGTGACCTGGCTATTACTCATACACACCCCTACAGCCTCGGCCCCCTCGACCGCACGAACCTACAGGCCTTGGACCTTGACCGAACGCATAGGGGACGCCAGCAGCGCTCGCCCTGCTCTGAGGCCCTCAACCACCCAGCCGCGCACCTGCGGGGCACGAGCCTGCATCAGACCCATGAGCTTGACAGCCACACCCAGCATCCCTGGGTCTCCCGTTCCTACGAGTGACCGGAATCAACCCACCAACAACGTAAGGAACTTGAACTCGTGATGTCGGCTGTGCCACGGAGCCCGCTGGCCGTTGGGGATCAAGAGCGTGTCTGCAACCAGTGACGCGCGGCGGCCAGGGTCACTTCGATGGCGTCGCTCCATGAACAGACTTCCAGCCACGACAGGTAGCCGCCCTGGGTGAAGACCAGGACCTCACCGAGACACTCGCCGGCTTCGGTGACCAGCTGCGCTTCGGCTGCCACTACCGTGCTGGGGCCAGTGGGCGCAGGTTCCACCTTGCTGGTGTCGAGCTCGAAGTAGGCGGTGCCACACCCGCATGTGCAGCACGCTCGCACGCTGAGGTGCGGAACCTGCCTTTGGAGCGCGACATGAACCGGGGTGTCCCCGTTCAGGACTGCCGCAAGCACGTCGGCTACGTCGGCAGACAGGCTCTCGTTCATCGCGTCACCGTATCTGACCAGCAATTCTAGGTTCCGACCATGCAGGCTCCATCGCCGATTGACCAGCCAGCTTGTTCACACTTCCAGTTCACGACGACCTCGCGGAATGGGTCTGCATTGCCTTCTCTCCGGCGGAGGGCGAAGCCTTCCTCCTCTTGCGTGAAGTGGACCATCCCACTACGCCCCAGTTCGGCCTCAGCGTGACGAGAGGACTCTTCTCTCCGGTAGCTGCCGACCGAATCGTCAGAGCCCTGGGTGTTGCTGGTGCGCAAGTCACTCACGTGAACCCCGAGGCCGACTCGTAACACCGAGTGCGCCTGGCTTGGGCCCTCCAGACCCTTGAGGGCCCAAGCCAGGCGCACCTTTGCCACCGCCTTCTCCGCCGCCCCCATGACTGGTGTGTCCATCTACATCGCCGAGTACGGCGACAAGTACGACCTGACGCTCCTGGCCGGCTCGTCGGCGGCGCAGGGCTACGACACGACCGCGGGCGGCGGCGTCCGGTCCGTTTCCTGTCCTGTAACCATGGGGCAGGCCCCCGGGGAGCCTGCTGAAGCACCGGGCTCCAAAGCCTTGGCCAGACACGGCCTATGCCGTGGCCTCGGTCTCTTCCTTCGGCGCAGCCGAGCAGGCCTGTGACGCCGTCAGTTCTCCGACGGGATCCGCGCGGCAATCTCCCGCGCCAGCCGGTCCGCCTGCACCGACATGCTCCCGACCTCCTGCGCGACCGCCACCAGCAACGCGAGCAGATCGGGATGCTGTTGCTGCGGCAGCAGAGCTGCGCTACCGCGGACAGCCAGCTCCGCCTCAGCTGATCAGGGCGAGGCAGCGCGAGGCTGGGCAAGCGCGCCTTCACAGAGCTCCCGACATGGGTGCTCGTCCCCCGACATACTGACGCGGCAGTGCCGTGCGTCGCGGCGTTTTTGCACAGTACGTCCAACGGTGTTTCCCCCGGCTGGTGGTCAGAGCGGGAGACGCGGCCGTCCCCGTCGGCTTCCGCGGTCGGTGCGTCTCGCTCTCCTCGCCCACGCCGGGCCCGTCGGCGTGAACGTCCCCTGTGCTGACGCGTCCCGCGCGGCAGAGCCCCTGGGCACGCGAAGATTGACCGCGCACAGTTCCACAGCACCACTCAGCGGGTCCCCGAGCCGGGTTCCGGGGTGGCTTCGGACAGTTCGGGCTCCAGTCCGTCGCTCACCGGGGTGCGGTCCCACCCGGTCTCGACGCGCCAGGCCTCGAAGGCCCAGACGGTGAGGGCGACCACGGCCAGACCCAGGATCCAGCCACCCAGGACATCGCTGAACCAGTGCACGCCGAGGGCGATTCTGGTGAGGCCGACGCCGAGTACGCAGAAGGCGGCGACACACCAGCAGGGAGTCCGGCAGGACCGCGGTACGAGGGGCGCCAGAACCAGCATGAAGACGGCGAAGCACGTGGTCGCCGTCGTCGCGTGGCCGGACGGGAAGGAGTAGCCCGGCGCGTGCGCCACCGGGTCGTGCAGGGCGGGTCTGGCCCGCTCCACCACGGACTTGGCCAGCAGCCCGACCAGTCCTCCGGTCACCGTGGTCACTACCGCCCAAGCCGCCAGGCGCCACGCCCGGCGGTACAGGAGCCACGCGGTCAGCACCGCGACGGCCGTGCGCAGCGTGACGGGAGCCCAGACCCGGTCGGACAGCAGACGCAGCCCGGCCGTCCACTCCCGATGGCGCAGCGCGTACTCGTGCAGACGGTGCGCGGCGGCGGTGTCCAGGTGCCACAAGGGCCGCCACTGGCCCTCGACCAGGGTCAGGAGCAGCCCGAAAGCGACCGCGGACACGGCGGCGAGGTCCGCGGAGCCCAGCAACCGCGCGCTGTACCTGCGGTCGGCCTGTCGGCGACGGTCACCGAGACGGCGTAGGGCGGTACGGGTGAGCATTCAGACTCCGGGGTCGGCTTGAACCGGGCCGGGCCGACGGCCGCGCACCGCTTCCAGCTGCGCGGCGAAGGCGAGCCCGAGAAGTAGGGCGATGGAGGTGAGGTAGGCCCACAACAGCAGGGACATGAAGGCGCTCAGGGGACCGTAGACGGTGTCGAAGGAACCGCTGAGGTCAAGGTAGAGGCTCAACAGCCAGGTGAGTGTCATCCACAGCACCAGGTAGACGGCCGCGCCGAAGGCCAGCCAGGTGTAGCCGGGCTGTCTGCGGCGCGGTGAGCGGCGGAAGACCACGCTCGCGGAGATGAGCGCGAGCAGCAGGCCGAAGGGCCAGCGCATGATGTCCCAGGCCGTTCGGGCGTTGCCGTCGAGGTGGTAGACGGTCACCGCGGCCGCAGCGAGGTCGTCACCCGCGACCACGACCACGAATCCGAGGCCGAGCGGGAGCCCCGCACTCACGGCCATCACCAGGCCGCGCAGGTACTTCGGAAGGAACGGGCGGTCGCGTTCGTTGCCGTAGATTCGGTTGGCGCCCCGCTCGATCTGACACATCGCGGTGGTGACGTTGACGAGGGAGAAGACGGCGCCGAACCAGAGGGCGAGGGCGGCACCGTCCCCCGCCGTCTGCCGACTGCGGTCGAGGGCGTCGTCGACGACGTCGACGCTGGGTCCCCGGACGACACGGTGGATCGTCAGTTCGGCCATCCTGCCGACGTTCTCGGTGTGCAGGGTGGTCGACAGGCCGACGACGGCGATGACCAGGGGCACGACAGCCAGTACTGTCTGCAGGGCGAGGGCCCGGGAGTGGCTGAAACCGTCGGCGTACCGGAAGCGGACGAAGGCGTCCCGCAGCAGGGACCAGCCGCCGTAGCGGCGCAGTGCCGCCCATGCTTCGTCGCCGGTCAGTTCCTCTCCTGCCATGTCCCTCGTCTCCGGGACCTTCGTGGCGGTACCCATTCACTTCTCCCGCTTCGGCAGCAGCATGGTCAGGGCCCCCGGCCTGACCTCGGCGGTCAGGCGCCGGCCGGCGGCCACCGAATCGCCGTCCAGTTCCCGCGGCTGCGGAGCGTCGAAGGTGAACTCCGCTCGCCGGAAGGTGAAGTACTCCACCGGTACGCCGTCCCGTGCGCGCGAACCGGGCACCGCGCTCGACGGTGACCCGCTCGTTCCGCGACGCAGCAGCGCCCGTACGGCGGCAGCCCAACCGCCGAGGCCGCGGGGGTCCAGGATCAGCAGGTTCAGCCGTCCGTCGTCCGGCCGGGCGCCCGGAAGCAGCGGCACACCGCCCTGTACGGTGGCGATGTTGCCGACCAGCACCATGCGGGCCGTACGGCGCAGGGCGGGCGCGCCGTCGAGACGGACGCTCAGCCCCGTACGCGGGGTGCGGAGCACCCGGAGGGCGGCGAGCACATAGGCGGGCCAGCCGAGAAGGGACTTGATCCTGCTGTTCGCGTTGGCCCGCTGCACCATCGCGGCGTCGAGACCGGCGCCGGACATCGCGGTGAAGTGCGTGGAGGCCAGACCGTCGCCCTCGACCCGGCCGAGGTCGATGCGGTGGGGTGTGCCGCGCAGCGCCGCGCCGAGGGCGTCGGCGGGTGTCGGCGGCAGGCCTAGGTTGCGGGCCAGGAGGTTGCCGGTCCCGCAGGGCACCAGGGCGAGCGGTACGCCACTGCCTGCAGGACGTCGGCGGCAGCCCGGAGGGTGCCGTCGCCGCCGCACACCACCACGAGTGTCGCGCCTTCGCGGACCGCGTCGGCTGTCTGGCCACCTCCCGGGTCATCGGCGGTCGTCTCGACGAACGCCGGTGCGAGGTGGCCGTGGCGCTCCAGCACCTGGCGCAGGGCTTCGCGGTCGGCCTGGTCGGTGACCGTGGGGTTGAAGACCACCACGGTACGGCCGGGGACCGGCTGCCGCCGGCCAGCCACGGGGGCGAGGGCGGGAGGAACGGTCACGAACCCGTCCGTGAGCAGTGCGTACCCTGCGACCAGCAGTGACAGACCCCCGTTGACGACACCACCCACGACGTCGGTGGGATGGTGCATGCCTCGGTAGAGACGTGCGACGCCCACCAGCAGGGGGAGGACGCAGAGCAGGCAGGCCACGGTCGTCCGCCACGGCCCGCGCAGTCGGGTCAGCGTCAGCACCGCTAGACCGCCGTAGAGGGCAGTGGCCGCGCCGGTGTGACCGGACGTGTAGCTGGACGTGGGCAGAGAACCGTCGAGGCGGTGCACGTCCGGGCGATGACGGTCCACCGCCACCGTGACGACCAGGAAGACCAGCGACTGGAGGGACACGGCGAGGGCGAGGAACCCCGTCTGCCGCCACAACGGCAGACGGGGTATCAGTAGCATCCCCAGGCAGCACATCAGGGTGACGACGATCACTGTCAGGGTGTTGCCCGCCTCCGACGCGACCGACGACAGGCCCGTCAGGGCCGGTGTGCGCATACCTTCGAGAGCCCGGTTCACCCTGTCCTCGGCCGTCAGGGGCCACAGGTGGTGGGCCGGACCGGTGATCAGCAGTCCGATGCCGACCATGAAGGCGGCCTGGCAGGCGGTCAGCGCGGTGATCCAGCAGACGGACCAGCCGATGCCGCGTGGGACGGCACGGCGTCGCGCGCCGGTGGCTCCGGCGCCCCCGCCGTCTCCTCCACCAGGCAGCTCGGCGGGTCTTTCCGGCACAGCGGTCGACATGCGTACCCCTTTGATCCGTTGCTCAGCGACGGCGTTCACCGGCGTCAGTCCTCGTCCGACTCACCCTCGTATGCCCGCTCGGTTCGGGAGCAGGCAGAGAACGCGTGCTCGGGGGACCGGCAGGGGGACGGAGGCACGATCGGCCCGGAGGGATGCCGGGCGTGAGGCGATGAGTGCCGGGCATCCGCTCTCTGGGCGCGTCCGGCGACCCACAACGACCTGTTCCATCGGCTCATCAGGAGATTCCGCGTGATTCTCGAAGGCCCGTCCGCGCCCGCTGCTCGTGGTACCGACCCTGATGTGGAGGCCCGCAAGCAGCGTCTGCGTCGACGCCTCGAGCGGCTGCTCGGCGTGGCCGCCACCGAAGGCAACGAGCTGGTGCCCTTGCGCAACGGCGAGGAGATCTTCCCCGCGATGCTCGGTGCGATCCGCTCGGCCCGGTACACGATCGACTTGATGACGTTCGTCTACTGGCGCGGTGAGATCGCCCGTGACTTCGCCACAGCTCTCGCCCAGCGTGCCCGTGCCGGGGTGCGGGTACGGTTGCTGCTCGACGGGTTCGGCGCCGCGCGGATCGAACGGCACCTGCTGGACCTCATGGACGTCGCCGGTGTACAGGTGGCCTGGTTCCGCAAACCCGTGTGGTTGTCACCGCTCAAACAGAACCATCGCTGCCACCGCAAGGCCCTCGTCGTCGACGAGCACACCGCGTTCACCGGCGGTGTCGGCATCGCGGAGGAATGGTGCGGCGACGCCCGCAACCCCGGAGAGTGGCGGGACACCCATGTCCAGGTACGCGGTCCGGCTGTGGACGGAGTCGCCGCCGCATTCGCGCAGAACTGGGCCGAGTGCCACGACGAACTCTTCGACGAGCGCGACCGCTTCACCGCGCACCGTCAAGTCGGCTCGTCCGTCGTCCAGGTCGTGCGCGGCTCCGCCAGTATCGGCTGGCAGGACATGCAGACCCTCATCCGGGTCATGCTCACCTCCGCCGAGAAACGTTTCCGTCTCGCCACCGCCTACTTCGCCCCTGACACCTACTTCATCGACCTGCTGTGCCGGACGGCCCGCCGTGGCGTGGACGTGGAAATCCTGCTGCCCGGTCCCCACACCGACCAACGCGCCTGCCAGCTCGCCGGACAGCACCACTACACACGGCTCCTGGAGGCGGGCGTCCGTATCCGGCAGTACCAGCCGACCATGATGCACGCCAAGATCATCACCGTGGACTCCGTCGCCGCCCTCATCGGATCCACCAACTTCAACCGCCGTTCCATGGACCACGACGAGGAAGTCATGCTCGCAGTCCTCGACGAGACGTTCACCGCCGCACTCGACCACGACTACGAGGCGGACCTGGAGCGCAGCGTCGACATCGACCTCACCCGCTGGAGACGACGCGCGGTGCTCCAACGCGCCAAGGAAGCAGCGGTCGCCCCGGTCCGGCGCTTCCTGTGAGCGGACCGGGTCCGGGGGCATGGCCGCCTTCAAGAAGGGCGGCGGTCACCGGTCGTCGGCGCATGGGGAGCAACGGCAGGGGACGTAGCCGGGCAGGACCCCAGCGGCCGGAACGCCACCGAACCGGTGCGCCTCGCGGTGTGGGCATAGCACTGGGCCCAGCCGGACGCGGCGCCTCGCACCACGACGACCGTACGGGTCGCGTCCCGGTCCAGGGACCAGGGATCGTGCTGCTTCAGTGCGTCGGTCGTCTCCTGACCGGTGAGGATGCCGTCGGCGTCGGCCTCCGCGAACCGTTTGCCGAGCCGCTCGGCCGCCGCGGCGCGGGCCTCGCGGTCCTGGTCGCGGCCGATGTCGTGCATGAACCGGAAGAACCAGATCAGCAGAGCCGCCGCCGACAGTACCCGGTCAGGACGAGCACGCCGTGACAGCCGGCCGTCCGCTGTCACGGTGTGGCGCAGGTGCTGCGGGGAATCTCATGCGGGACCTGGTCGCCGAGGCGCCGACCGGCTCCGGGCACGCTCGGTGGGCTGGTCGGCACCTGTCCGGGCGTCGCCGCTGTGCCGTGCACGGCTGTGGTCCGCGACCGGACCGCCGTGCTCCTGCCCGCGACAGGCTGCCGGTCCCCCTCGTCGGGGCCGTCAGTGGGGGCCGTCACGGGCCTGTTCGCGGGGGCTGTAGCCGGCGCTGCCGTCCGCCCGGGTCGAGCCTCTGGAGGCACTGCGCCCGTGAGATCCGAAGAGGTCCGAGGAGCACCAGCCCCGCAGAACAGGCACCTTTGCATCACCGGGGGTGCGGCCGAGTCGAACCTGTCGGGCCCGGGCACGTACGGCGACACGGTCCGGGCCGATCGCGAGCGCCGGCCCGACCGGTCTTTGTAAAGTGGGCCGTAAACCAGGAGCCCCGAACCCGTGAGGTGCACCCCGACCATAACGACCGACACGTTGGCCCGTCAGCTGCTCCAGTTGATGATGGTCGGGCTCGGCTGCCGGAGGCACCCGTCTCGGTGACATGCGCGGCGGACCCCTTCCGGCTGCGGATGTGCCCGTGACGGACGTAGCGCGCCGTGGTGTCGTAAGGGGAGACGACTACCGAGGAGTGTGGCAGACCGCCGTCGTCGGTGGTGCGCCGACGCAGGCGGCCTGCCGCGTCGCGGTAGCAGTTCTGCACGACGATCTGCCGGAGCGTCTCGGCCTGCGGGCCACGCCGGTGATGCGGTCCGTGCCGGTGGAGGTGTTCCAGCAGGCGGCATGCGTGGACTGCTCGTCGCGCAGTCACTACATGCGGCGCGGACACCCGTTGGTGGGACGACCTGTCCAAGACCGCCCTACGCATGCCCCACCCCCGCTACACTCCCCACCGCCAGGCCGTTGACCAGCAGAAATACAGAAGTCCGGCTGGAGTACTAGGCCGTCCAAACGGCTCGCCTCGACGATTCGACAATCCCCATCCACATGCACGTAAAGGGACTTCCTGAGGAGCTGCCTACAACCCACTGCCCTGGCGGACATCTCGGGACCACTCCACGCCTTGCTGGAAGCGGTCGAAGACCGCTCTACAAGACTGCGGCAGCGGGCCGCCCGGCTCAGGATGAAATCGGCAGGTTCGCGAGCATGACGGCGTAGAGCGCAGAGTCCGGGAAGGGCTGACGCTCGCCCACCTTACGGAAGCCCCAGTCCTCGTACAGTGCTTGGACGCGGGGATGCTTGCCGTCGACCAGGAGGACGGCGAGGTCCTCGGGCCTCTCCTGCAGGAGGGCTCGGGAGAGTGCGTCTGCCACACCTTTCTTGCGCTTCTTGGGGTGGACGGCCAGGCGCCGACGGGCAGGCGGTGGCCTCGGACGCCTCGTTCTTAGCGGGCATGGTCGTATGGTTCCACCGGGAGCTGCCCGCCGAGGTACGCGTGCCGTTCCCGCTGGTGGTCGAGCGGGTGACGGGAGTAGTCCTGTCGCGGGCGTCGCTCTGGCGTCTGCTGACCAGTCGGCTGGGATGGAGCCTGCAGCACTCTGAACGCCGGGCAGTGGAGCGGGACGAGTCCGAGATCGCCCGCTGGATCGCCCAGCAGACCCACGGCGAGGACGGCCCGGTGCTGGAGATCCGTGTCGAGGTCGGCCTGCGTCCCGGGCGGGGCACGGCCGGATGAGCGGTAGGGGGCTGCGGCCGCCGGACGCCGCAGCGCGTGGTACCCGTCGGCGGGTCCCCGCGCACTGGCCGGACACGGCCGTCGGCGGGCGACGGCCGCCAGTGCACGAAGAAACAGCCACGGTCGGCTCCGGATACGCAGGAACCACCGGCACTGTTCCGCCGTACACGCCTGGCGGACCGCACGGCGCCCGGCAGCACTCCGTCACCGGGTGACGCGCGGGCGAGGGGCCTACCGTGGGAGATGGTCCCGCAGTCGGCCCCGCCGACCCGCCGTCGCCAGTCGTTCACGGGCGGGGGCGGAAAGGAGGCACGAGATGTCCGATGCGATACGGGACACCACGGCCCGGCGCGTACGACATTTCGTCGACGCCGGATATCCCGACGCCGGGCCCGTCGAGGCAGCGGTGGAGGGAGCCGTCTACCGTCTCGGGGACGGAACGGTGGCTCGCGGGCTCGGCGAGGTCAGAGGGTGAGGAGGACCTTGGTGGCGCGGCGCTCGTCCATCGCCCTGCAGCCTTCCGGCGCGCGGTCCAGGGGGCGGGTGAGGTCGAAGACCTTGCCGGGGTCGATCTTGCGGTCCCAGATGAGCTGGATGAGGTCGGGCAGGAAGCGGCGCACTGGGGCGGGGCCGCCGAGGGTGTGGATGCCGGCGAGGAACAGCTCGATCCCGGGGACGGTCACGTCGTGGTTCACGGGTTCACGCCCACGTGCCCAGATGCCCGCCGCCGCGGGTGGCGCCGACGGCCTGCATGAACGACTCCTGGGTGCCGATCGCCTCGATCACCGAGTGGGCGCCGAGCCCACCGGTGAGTTCCTTGATCCTCGCCACGCCCTCGTCGCCGCCTTCTTCGACGATGTCGGTGGCGCCGTAGCAGCGGGCCAGCCTCTGGCGCTCGGGGTGGCGGGACATGGCCATGATGCGTTCTGCGCCCAGCTGGTTGGCGGCGAGTACGGCCGGAGTCCGACCGCGCCGTCGCCGACGACCGCGACGGTCTTGCCGAGGCCGGCCTCGGCGGCGACGAGCGAGCCGTCGGCGTGGGGGATGCCCCGACGAGGACCGGCTCAAGCTCCTCGCCAGCTGGGCGGCCAGCTCCGATCAACCCGGCCGACACCGGCACGACGGCACTTGCCGGCCCCGCTGAACGGCGGCGAACTTGCCCGCCGCCTGCATCCCCTGCGCGGGGTGAGGGTGAAGCACGGGGCGAGACGAGGGACGGCGGAGGAGAGATCGTGGACAGCACTGCACCGGCCGGTGATCACCGATGACGAAGTGGGCGCCCCGGCACGACGGCGGACGGCCCTCGGAAAGGCCCTGTTCCCACACCTGGACGGCCGAACCGGCACCGCTAAGTGAGACATGCACGACGTGCGCGGCACGCGAACGTGCGCCGGCCGACCTGCTGCTCTGCCTGACCTGCGGCCATGTGGGCTGCAGCGACAGCTCTCCCGGCGCTCACGCGACGAGGCACTTCGACTCCAGCGGCCACCCGGTGGCCCGCGCCCTGGCCCGCGGCCAGGAGTGGGCCTGGTGCTACGAAGACGAGGTGTACCTGGATCCGCTATCGGAACAACCCGTGCCGCATTCCGCCCCACGGCCGCCCGAGTCCGTCTGGGACTACCCCCGCCCGCCCGCCGTACGGGAGGACGACCGCGTCGTGCGGGTCGAGTGCGCGGGCCAGGTGGTGGCGGAGACCCGGAAGTCTGTCCGGGTACTGGAGACCAGTCATCCGCCGGTGTTCTACATCCCTCCGGCGGACGTCCGTACGGAGCTGCTGATCCCCGCGCTCACGGGCCGGACCTGGTGCGAGTGGAAGGGCTCGGCCCGGTACTGGGACGTCGTCGTGGGAGACGACGTACGCGCCGACGCCGCCTGGAGCTATCCCCGTCCCGAACCCGGCTTCACGGCCCTCAAGGACTACTTCGCCTTCTACCCAAGCCGCATGGACCGCTGCACGGTCGCCGGAGAGGACGTCACGGCGCAGGAGGGCGACTTCTACGGCGGCTGGATCACCTCAGAGGTGCGCGGGCCGTTCAAGGGCGGGCCGGGCACCCTGCTGTGGTGAGGCCGAGCCGCCGCTCGGCCTCACCACTCTCGTCGCGGGCCCTGCGCACACTGGTCAGCCGGTGTGCAGGGCGGTGTACTCGCCGGCAGTTCGTCCGCCATGCGTGTCACGGAGAACCGCTCGGCGACCAGCTTCCTGCCGCAGCCGCAAACGGCGCCGGTCGTCGACGGAGGTGGCACCGACATCGGCACCCTCGCCGATCAGCTCGGTACCGCGGCCCGCAACTTCTCGATGGCCGGCATCAACGGTCACGAGGACGTGGAGAGCGCCGCGGCCTTCCTCCACGCGGCCCACCAGGCGACCGACGCCACGGAGCGCGACGTGTTCCTCCGCAAGGCCGACAAGCTTCTGCGCCCCATCGTCTGGGACATGACGCAGGAGTATCGCGACATGGTCGGGGATTGACGGCAGCCTGACCATCGGCCCAAGCCGTTCTCGCTCGACGGGGATGCCGCACACACCCACATCCTCAGATCGACCTGCGGCTGCTTGTCGGTTCCTGCTGTGGTTCGGCCGACCACAGCCCCGACCATGCGCGATCAGCTGACGCATTGCCTGATCGTGACCCATGGTCAGGGCTGGTGGACGCCCTTGTGGTCAGGGGCACGGGGTGTCCTGCCGCGAAGGACCCACACACGAGGCACCCACACTCCCGCTCCTTGACCGGTACGGCGCATCGCTATCGCCGCCCAAGAAGACGCCATCGACGCGTTCACCGCCCGGGCCGCCGCCCTCACACTCGCCGACACCCCGGGCCGAGCAGGCCGCCCGCCGCGGCGCAGCGGTCGCCCCCCCGTTACCGTCTTCGTGGCTCCGCAACGGGGCCTCCGGCCTTCGGATCCGGCATGACTTCCCCCCTTGTTGTTGATGACAATGCCGTTGCTTTTGGTGGTTACTGCCATCTGTGGTTCACGGTAATGACGGCTGGTGGGCGGCGGTGGCTGGCAGGTTCGTCGGGGGCCTTGCTGCTGAACGGGGTGATCGACGACTTCAGCTT
>NZ_VJZD01000104.1 GCF_009377175.1 Streptomyces adustus | reverse complement strand
GGCCGGGGGCGGGGAGCGGTTCGCGCGGTGATGAGCGCGGCTGCCGTGTCCGCGGTGTCGCGCAGCAGGGCGTCCAGCTCGGCGGCGGCGGGGAACCGGTCGGTGAGCGTGCCCAGCACGGACCGGGTGGCGGCGCCTGGAGCCGCGGGAGTCGCCCGCAACTCGGCGCGCAGGCGCGCCAGTTCCGGCCCTTCGAGCGAGATTAGCGCCCCGCCGAGGTCGAGCCGCACGGGCGCCCGAGAAGGCAGCGGGCCGACGGTGGAATCCTGCCCGGCCCGGGCGGATCCCGCCCCGGTTCCGGCGGATCCCGTGCCTGTTCCGACAGCGGATCCCGGTCCAGCCGTGGCGGCGGGCTCCGGTGCGGTTCCGGTGGTGGGTTCTGGCTCGGGCGTGGTGGTGGATCTCGGCCTGGCTCCGGTGGCGGATCCCGGCTCGGTTGGGGCGGCGGGCTCCGGTGCGGTTCCGGTGGTGGGTTCCGGCTGGGTTATGGCGGCGGATCCCGGTCCGGCCGTGGCGGCGGACGTCGGCCCGGTTCCGCCGGGGGATCCCGGCCCGGTTCCAGCCGCGGATCCCGGTCGGGTCCCGGTCGGCAGGACGGGGGCCACGGCCGCCCCCGCCGTCCACAGCGCGGACGCCACCCGGCGCAGCTGGGCGAGGCCCGTGCGGTGCGGGGAGTTGGCGGCCACGGCCAGATGGTCGCGGTCGGCCAGGGTGTCGCCCACGAGCGACGCGAGCTGCCCGGGGCCCACCTGGACGAACGTCCGGTGCCCCGCCGCGTACAGCGACTCCACCAACTGCCGGAAGCGCACGGGCTCCAGCAGATGCCGGACGAACAGCTCCCGTACCTCCACCTCCCGTTCGGGGAACGGCGCCGCGGTCGTCCCCGACCACACCGGGACGCTCGCCGGATGCAGCCGGAAGCGCTGCGCCGCCTGTCTGATCGGCCCGAGGTACGGCGCCAGCATCGGCGTGTGGAAGCCGGACCGGAACGGCAGCACCCGGCCGAGCACCCCGCGCGCCCGGAACGACCGTACGAACGCCTCGACCGCCGTGTCCGGTCCGCACACCATCGACTGGCCCGGCGCGTTGTCGTGGGAGAGCACCAGACCGGCGCCCGCCCACTCCTCCTCCAGGGCGGCCAGCACCCGCTGCGCGGGCGCGCCGACGGCGCCGAAGGCCAGGCCCGGCACCGTCACCGAGTCCGGGTCGAAGTCCGCCATGAAGGCGTCGACCTCGTCCCCGGAGTACAGCCCGGCCACCGTCATCGCCGTCCACTCGCCGACGCTGTGCCCGGCGACCGCGTCCGGCACGACGCCCGTGCGCCGCAGCGCGGCGTCGAGCAGGCGTCCGACGGCGACCACGCCGAGGCCGTGCCGGCCCACGTCGGCGACGCTCTCGCCGTCGGGCGCCGTCACGTCGGGCAGCCCGAAGTGCGCGGCCACGTCGTCGACGCGCGGAGTGAACTCGCCCTCCAGGCCCGGGAAGACGAAGGCGAGCTTGCCGTGACCGGGGCCGAGCAGCGGACCGGGCCGGAACCAGACGTCGCCCCGGCCGTGCCAGGCGCGGCCCCGGCCGACCGCCCGGCGGGCCACGGCCAGCCGCTTCGCGGTCGGGTCGACGACGGCGAGCCGGGTCCGGCCCACGGCCGGATGCGGCAGCGCGGGGTCGAGGCCGGCCGCGCGTACCGAGTCGTCGTCGGTGTCGAGGAGGGCGGCGAGCGGCTCGGGGCCGTCCGCGGCGAGCAGCAGGACCCGCTCGGGTTCGGCGACTCGTACGACCGCGCGGGCGGTCTTCGGGACGGGCACCGTCGCGACGGGCGCCGGTTCCTCCTCCAGCACCACGTGCGCGTTGATCCCGCCGAAGCCGAAGGCGTTCACGGCGGCCCGCCGCACCGGCTCGCCGGGCGAGGTCTCCCAGGGGACGGCCTTCTCCAGCGTACGGAAGCGGGTCGCGGCCAGCGCCGGATGCGGGTCCTCGCAGTGCAGGGTCGGCAGCAGCGTCGCGTGGTGCACCGCGAGGGCGGCCTTGACCAGTCCGGCCACCCCGGCGGCGGGCATGGTGTGCCCGATCATGGACTTCACCGAGCCGAGCACCGCGCGGTCCGCCCCGGATTCCCCCGCCGGGCCGAACACCGCGGTGAGCGTGGCCAGTTCGGCCCGGTCGCCGGCCGGGGTCGCGGTGCCGTGCGCCTCCAGCAGCCCGACCGAGGCGGGCGCGGCCGGGGCGAGTCCGGCCGCGCGCCACGCCTGCCGCACGGCGTTCGCCTGACCGCCGGGATCGGGGTTGACCAGGCCCGCGGTCCGGCCGTCGCTCGCCACCCCGGTGCCCCGGATCACCGCGTAGACCCGGTCGCCGTCGCGCCGGGCGTCGGCCAGCCGCTTCAGTACGACGACGCCGGTGCCCTCGCCGATCAGGATGCCGTCGGCGTCCCGGTGGAAGGGGCGGATGCGCTCGCTGGGGGAGAGGGCGCGCAGTTGGGAGAAGACGCTCCACAGGGTGATGTCGTGGCAGTGGTGGACGCCTCCGGCGAGCATCAGGTCGCAGCGGCCCGAGGCGAGTTCGCCCACCGCCTGGTCGACCGCGACCAGCGAGGAGGCGCAGGCGGCGTCCACGGTGTAGGCGGGGCCGCGCAGGTCGAGCCGGTTGGCCACCCTGGAGGCGGCCAGGTTGGGCACCAGACCGATCGCCGACTCGGCGCTGTCGGGTCCGAGCTTGTCGGTGAAAGCCGTGCGTACACGCTCCAGTTGAGCGTCCGTCAGATCGGGGAGCAGTTCGCCCAGGGTGCGTACCAGCTGTCCGGCCGTGCGCACCCGCTGGTCGAGCCGGACCAGTCCGGGGGTGAGATAGCCGCCCCGGCCGAGGACGACGCCGATCCGCCGCCGGTCGGGCAGCCGGTCCACGCCGCCCGCGTCCGCGAGGGCGGCGGCGGCCACATGCAGCGCGATGAGCTGGTCGGGCTCGGTACCGGCCACCGAGTTCGGCATGATCCCGAACCGGGTCACCTCCACCTCGGCCAGCGCGTCCACGAACCCGCCCCTGCGGCAGTACACCTGGTCCGCGACAGCCGGTGCGGAGGCCGTGCCGGGACGGTAGTACCCGGCGTCCCACCGGCCCTGAGGCACCTCGCCGATCGCGTCCACCCCGTCCCGCAGGTTGCGCCAGTAGGTCTCAAGGTCCCGGGCGCCGGGCAGCAGCACCGCCATGCCGACGATGGCGACCGCCTGACCCTGGGCGCGGCCTTGGGCGGGACCCGTCACCGGAGCCCTCACCAGCCCGAGGCGGTGTAGAGGACGGCGGTCGTCGACGGGTCGCCCCAGGCGAGCTCGCGCAGCAGGGCCGCGGTGCCCTCCTCGGGGTCGATCAGGCGGATGCCCCGGCGGCCGTAGGCGCGGGCCAGCTCAGGGCCCACCATGCCGCCGTGCCGGGCGGCGGGCGCCCACGGTCCCCAGTGCACCGTCAGCGCCCGGTGCCCGGTGCGGGCGGCCCAGGCCGCGCCCAGCGTCTGGAGCGCGTCGTTGGCGGCCGCGTAGTCCGCCTGGCCCCGGTTGCCCAGGACACCGGAGACACTGCCGAACAGCACACTGAACGCGGGCCCGTGGGGCAGCTCCTCCAGCGCGGTGAGCAGGGCGTCGGCCCCGGTCGCCTTGGTGGCGTAGACCCGCTGGAAGGACTCGGCCGTCTTCTCGGCGATGACCCGGTCCTCGATCACCCCGGCCGCGTAGACGACACCGTCGAGACGGCCGTGCTCGGCGTGGATCTCCTTCACCGCCTGGAGCACCGCCTCGGGCTCCCGGAAGTCGACGCAGCGGTAGCGGGCCCGGCTGCCGAGCGCCGTGAGCTCCGTCAGCGTCGCGGTGATCTCCCGCTGGGCAAGCAGGAGTTCGGCGGCCCGGTTGATCGCGGCCGGCGTCGTCCCGCCGCGGGCGGCGAGCGCCGCGCGCAGGGCGGCCGGGGTGCGGGCGGCGGCCGTGTCCGGGTCCTCCGGGCCGTCCGGTACGGGTGTCCTGCCGAGCAGTTCGAGCCGGCACCCGGCCGCCGCGGCGAGGGCAGCGGCGCACTGTGCGGTGATGCCGCGTGCCCCGCCGGCCAGCAGGACCACCGCGTCCCGGTCCAGGCCGAGCGCGGCGGCCTCTGCCGCCCCCGGACCGGCCGGTCCGGCGCCGGTGCTGCCGAGGAGGCCCAGCGGTGCCTCGGCCGGCTCCAGACCGAAGCGGCCCTCCGGCCGACGCAGCACGACCGGGGTGCGGTCGGGCGCGCACACCTCGTCGACCAGCGCGTCCGCGAGCAGCAGCGCCTCGGCGACGGTCGGCGTGCCGGTGCCGGTGCCGGTCGTCGGGTTCGTAGCGGCCGGTGAGTTCTTGACGGTCGGCGGGTCCGTGGTGGCGGATGCCGTCGCCACCTCCACCAGCCGCGCGACCGTGTGCGGGTACTCGCGCGCCACGGTGCGGAAGAAGCCGCGCAGCCCCGCCGCCATCGGGTCCGGCGTGTCGCCGTGGGCGGACCGCAGGGCCAGCAGCCGGTGCGGTCCCCGGGCCAGGGCGGCCTTCAGGACCGGGAAGGCGTCCGGCAGCACCGGCGTGTCACCCGTCACGAGATACACGACCCCGTCGACCCGGCCGACGTCCTGCGTGAGCAGATGGTCCCGGTCGCGTACGACGACGTCGGCGCCGTGCGCGGCGAGCCGGGCGCCGATCTCGGGAGCGTCGCCGAGGACGACCCACCGGGTCCCGGACAGCTCGGCCGTCGGATCCGCCGGACCCGCCGCACCGTCCTGTGGTCCGAGGGGCACCGACCGCAGCAGATACCGCTTGGGCGCCTCGCCGCTCACCGCCGCGTCGTGCACCTCGTCGTCGTGCACCGTCGCGTCGTGGTCCGTCGCGCCGTAGGCCGCCGACACGGCGTCGGCCGACCCGTCCGCCTGCCGCACCTCGACTGCCTCGTTCGCTTCAGCCGACTCAGCCGACTCAGCCGACTCAGCCGACTCAGCCGACTCGATCGCGTCGGCAGGCCCGGAGAGCCGTGCGGTCAGCCAGTCGGTCACCGCGGCGGCGGTCCGCGCCTTCGCCAGTTCCTCCAACTCGGCGTCGTCGAGACCGGCGAGGTCCGTGCCGTTCCCGGCGCCCAGGCGCCGGGCCAGTTCACCGGCGATCTCGGCCCGTTTGATGGAGTCGACGCTGAGGTCGGCCTCCAGGTCGAGATCGGGCTCGATCATGTCGAGGGGATAGCCGGTGCGCTCGCTGATGATCTCCAGGACCAACTGCCGGACGTCGGGACCCGCCACCGGTGCGGAGCCGGTGCCGACCGCCTGGCTGTCCGACGGCCCGGTCTCCTGCGGTGGGAGGGGCGACGGAACCGACGCACGCGGCGGTTCCACCAGCGGTGCGGCGGCCTGCGGGGGCGCCGGGGCGACGGCGGGCGGCGCGGCCGTCCGCTCCCCGGCCGCCGCTCCGAGATAGGTCATCAGCACATCGCGCTGGGCGGCGATCATCTCGCGGCTGGTGCGCAGGAACTCGGCGATCAGCGCGTCCTGGGCGGCCTGACGGTCCTGACGGTCCTGACCGTGGTGGCCGTGGTGGCCGTCCCGGTCGGACGGGACCGTGTGCGGGGGGTTCGTCGGCACAGTCGTCTCCACGACTCGTCGGGCCGGTGCGAGCGCACCGGGCAGGAGGTCTCCGGCGGCGGTGCGCACCAACTGCCCGTCGACCGTCCAGCCGGGCCGCCTCGGCACCGGCGTACGCACCGCGTCGACGGCGTCACGGCCGCGCAGCAGCGGGCCGGTGCGCACCGGCAGCCCCGCGACGGCCAGCCGGGCCAGGGCGTCGAGCCAGCCGCGCAGTCCGCCGTCCGGATGCGGTTCGCAGGCCACCGTGCGGTGCGGCCGGTCGCCGAGGATCTGTCCGACCAGCCGGGTCAGCACGGAGCCGGGACCCGCCTCGACGAAGATCCGCGCCCCCGCCTCGTACATCGCCTCGATCTGCTCCACGAACCCGACCGGGGCGCCGATCTGCGCGGCGAGTCCGGCCCGTACCGCGTCCGGGTCGGCGGCGTACGGGCGCGCGGTGCGGTTGGACCACACCGGGAACTCCGGCGCGCGCACCGGCCGGGCCGCGAGCGCCGCCGCGAACCGCTCGCCGGCCGCTGCGACCAGGGGGCTGTGGAAGGCGCAGGCCACCGGGATGCGCTGGGCGCCGTAGCCCGCCTCGCGCAGCAGCCGTACGGCGTCCGTGACGTCGTCGGCCGGGCCGGATATCACCGTCTGGCGGGGCGCGTTGCGGTTGGCGACGACCACCGTGGCCGGGGCCCCCGCCGCCCGCAGGGCCTCGGTGACCTCGGCGGCGCCGGCCGTGACCGCGGCCATGGTGCCCGGGTCCGCTCCGTGGTCCGCCCCGGCGGCCGCGAGGATCGCCGCCGCCCGTTCGCGGCTGAGCGCGAGCAGCGTCCCGGGGTCGAGGGCGCCGGCCGCGCTCAGGGCGACCAGTTCGCCGTAGCTGTGCCCGGCGGCCATGTCCGGCCGCACCCCGGCCGTGGTGAGCAGGGCGTGGGCGGCGAGTCCGGTGATGCCGAGGGCGGGCTGTGCGGCCCGGGTGTCGGTGAGCGCCGCCCGCTGCCGGTCGTGCGCGCCGTCCTCGAAGGCGGCGGGCGGGTACAGCAGGTCCGCCCGGTCGGCGCCGAGTTCGAGGTAGTGGCGCAGCTCGGGGAACGCGACGAACAGGTCGGCCAACATGCCGGGACGCTGGCTGCCCTGGCCGGGGAAGAGAAAGGCGACCTTGCCCTCGGCCGGGTCCTGGGCGGGACGGGCGGCGGTACGGTCGGCGAGATGGACGCCGTGCGCCGGATCGTGCTCCCCGGCCAGCGCCTGCCGCAGCCGTACGATCAGTTCGTCCACGTCCGCGGCCACGACCGCCACCCGCGCCGGGTCCGGGCAGACGTCGGCCCGGCGGGCCGCGCTCAGCGCCAGGTCGCGCAGCCGCCACGGCCGGCCCTCGGTCTCGGCGGCCCCGAGCAGCTCCTCGACGGCCCGGTGGGCCGCCGCGGTGTCCCGGCCCCGGAACACGAAGAGTTCGGCCGGCCAGACGTCCAGTGCCTGCGCCGGTGGTGCGCCGTCCGCGTACGCGCCCAGCACCACGTGGAAGTTGGTCCCGCCGAACCCGAACGCGCTGACCCCTGCGAGCCGTTGTCGTGCCGGGGTCGCCCACGGCCGGGCCCTGGTGTGGAAGACGAACGGGCTGCGTTCCGCGTCCCAGGCCGCGTTGGGGCGTTCCAGGTGCAGGGTGGGCGGCCGGACCCCGGTGTACAGCGCCAGCACGGTCTTGATCAGCCCGGCCAGTCCGGCGGCGCACTTGGTGTGCCCGATCTGCGACTTGACCGAGCCGAGCGCACAGCTGCCCGGCTCGGCCCCGGCCTCGTTGAACACCTCGTCGAGCACGGTCAGTTCGGTGCGGTCGCCGACCACGGTCCCGGTGCCGTGCGCCTCGACGAGCCCGACGTCGGCCGGTGAGACGCCCGCGTTGCGGTAGGCCCGCTCCAGAGCCGAGCGCTGGCCCTCGGGGCGGGGTGCGGTCAGGCCCAGCGAGCGGCCGTCGCTGGAGCTGCCCAGGCCCTTGATCACCCCGTAGATCCGGTCGCCGTCCCGCTCGGCGTCCGCGAGCCGCTTCAGGACCACGCAGGCGACGCCCTCGCCGAGTGCGATGCCGTCCGCCGAGCCGTCGAAGGAGCGGGAGCGGCCGGTGGGGGAGAGCGCGTGCACCGAGGCGAACAGGACGTAGTCGTTGATGCCGTTGTGCAGGTCGGCGCCGCCGCACAGCACCACGTCGCTGGTGCCGCCGACGAGTTCCTTGCACGCGACGTCCACCGCGGCCAGCGAGGAGGCGCAGGCGGCGTCGACGGTGAAGTTCGCGCCGCCGAGGTCCAGCCGGTTGGCGATCCGCCCGGAGATCACGTTGGCGAGCATGCCCGGGAAGGAGTCCTCGGTCAGCCGGGGCAACTGGGCGTCCAGGCCCTCGGGGACGCGCCCGTGGTACGACGGGAGCACGGCGCGCAGCGTGGCCGCGTTCGACAGGTCGCTGCCCGCCTCCGCGCCGAACACCACCGAGGTGCGGGAGCGGTCGAACTCCCGCCCCCCGTCGCCGTATCCGGCGTCCTCCAGCGCGCGCCGGGCGGCCTCCAGGGAGAGCAGCTGGACCGGCTCGATGCTGCCGAGGGAGGCCGGCGGGATGCCGTAGCGCAGCGGGTCGAAGGGGATGCGGGGCAGGAAGCCGCCCCACTTGGAGGGGGTGCCGCCGCCGACGGGGGTGGCGCCGCCGGTGCCCTGCGCGTCGTAGTGCACGGCCGGGTCCCAGCGCTCGGGCGGCACCTCGCCGACCGCGTCCCGGCCGCCGACGACGTTCGCCCAGAAGGTGGGGAGGTCGGGCGCCTGCGGGAACATGCAGGCCATCCCGACGACCGCGATGTCCAGCGGCGCGGGCACCACCGGCTCCCGGGGCCCGGAGCCGCCCGGCCGGGCGTCGAGCCGCTCGCGCAGCCGCGCCGTCCGCTCCGCGAGGAATCCGGCGGCCCCGCCGGTCACCGCCCGGTGCAGCGCCGCGACCGTGGTGGTGGCGGAGCGCAGCACGGCCACCTCTCCGGCCATGAACATGCCGTCGGTGAGCTGGCGTTCCTCGTCGACCGGCCCGAGCGCCCCGCCGTCGTCACGGTCCACGCCCTTGCTCGCCAGGCGCAGCCGCCCGATGTTGAGCTGTTCCAGCTCCTCCCAGATCCGCCGGTCGGGCACGCCCGCGGACCGCAGCCGCCCCTCGTGCTCGCGGTATCCGGCGGTGAAGGGGCTCGGCACACAGCGGGTGGCGTGGCCGGGCGCGGTCTCCAGGAGCGTGGTGCGCTCGGCGGCCTGTACCCGGCGCTGGAAGAGCGGCTGGATCGCGCCGAGCGCGACCGCCTCCTCGGTGAACAGGTAGGCGGTGCCCATGAGGACCCCGACGGCGGCCCCGCGCGCGGTCAGCGGGGCCGCGAGCGCGGCGACCATCGCCGCCGAGCGCTCGTCGTGCACCCCGCCCGCGAAGAACACCTCCAGCGTCCCGGCCGCGCTCCCGCCGCTCTCGCCGGGTCCGTCCCCTCCGTCACGCCCGCCGTTCCCGGCGCGCCCACCGTTCCCGCCGTTTCCGTCGGCCGTGTCCAGGAAGTCCTCCAGGACCGCGAGCTGCGCCTCCCAGAGCGGGAAGCTGCCGCGCGGACCGACGTGCCCGCCGCACTCGGAGCCCTCGAACACGAACCGGCGGGCGCCTGCCTCCAGGAACTGCCGCAGCAGCCCCGGCGAGGGCACGTGCAGGAAGGTACGGATCCCGTCCCGTTCCAGCGCCCGCGCCTGGGACGGGCGGCCGCCCGCGATGACGACGTGCGTCGGCCGCAGTTCCCGTACCGCCTCCAGCTGTGCGGTCCGCACCTCCTCCGGCGCGAAGCCCAGCACGCCGACACCCCAGGGCCGACCGGCGACCGCGGCCCGGGTCTCGGTCAGCATCTGCCGGGTGCGCGCGCCGTCCGCCAGCGCCAGGGCGAGAAACGGCAGCGCGCCGTCCGCGGCGACCGCCGCCGCGAACCCGGCACGGTCGCTGACCCGGGTCATCGGCCCCTGCGCGACGGGCAGCCCGGTGCCGAGCGCCCGGCTCATCGCGGAGCCCGCGCCCAGCGCCCGGGCGGCCACGTCGTCGTCCACGACCTCGCGCACCGCGTCGGTCAGCGCGCGCACCGTCCGGCGGACATCGCCCCAGCGGTGCGCGAACCGGGCCGCGAGGAAGCCGTCCTGACCCACCGGCAGCAACCGGGTGCGCGGATCCTGCGCGCCCAGTGCCGCGGCCACCGCCGCGGGGTCGGTGCCGTCGAGGCGCGGCGCGTCCGGGCCACGGTGCGGCAGCACCCGGTGACCGGCCAGCACGACCGTCTCCGAACCGTCCAGGGAACGCAGCCGGGCGGCGGCCGCCTCCGGCAGCGACGACTCCGCCAGCAGCGCGAGCTGTCCGTCCAGGACGACCCCGGCCGCCCCGCCGGCCATCGCGGCGGCCGCCGTCCGGGGGCCGATCCCGCCGCAGGCCCAGACGGGGAGCGGCACGTCGGGCGCGGCGAGCAACTGCTGGAGCAGTACGAAGGCGCTCAGTTCCCCGACCCGGCCGCCGCACTCGCTGCCGCGGGCGATCAGCCCGTACGCCCCGGCGCGGACCGCGGCCCGCGCCTCGTCGAGGTCCGTGACCTCCACCAGCACCCGGTGGCCGGCCGCCACGTCGGCGGCCCGCCACGGCGCGTCCACCGCGAGCACCACCGTGTCGGGCCGGCCCGCGTCACCGGTCCCCGGCACCAGGTCGGCGGGCTCCAGCCGGCAGCGGGCGCCGATCCGGACCCCGAACGGGCCCGGCGCCAGCCGGCTCAGCCGTCCCAGGGCGTCGCGGGATCTTCGGTCCCCGTCGCCCAGGTCGAGCACGCCGAGCCCGCCGGCCCGGCACACCGCCGCCGCGAGCCCGGCGTCGGGTTCACCGAACGGGGTGATGCCGATGATCATGTCCTCGGAACGCACAGCAGACGTCATGATTCTCCGAATCAAGCTGAGACTGCATGGTGGGGGGTGCGGTACGACAACGATGGCGGCGCGTCGGATTCCGGCCGGACCCGAGGGGGCCCGGGAACACCGAATAGGGAGAGCCTGCTCGAAACGCGTTGAAAGGTAGCCCTGTTGTTACTGACTGGTCAATGTTGAACCAGCGGGTCAGTATGCGGGCGCATTGATTCGGTCAGTCGCGGGCGGCGGAAGGGGCGTCGGAAATCGGAGCAATTCCTTGATGATGCCGAGCCGTTCACTCCCCTCACACATCATCGAAACACCGATAGGTGAATATGAAACTTTCTTTGGTGCGGCATGTCCGAATCGGGACGCCCTTTCCCCTCGTGCGACGGTCGCGAGGGAATTCCAGGTGCCGATCTTGAAGTGACCGGGAAGGGTGTGTGCCCCCTTCCGTGGGCGCCGGGGGATTGTCCGGTCCGCCGCTAGTCCTCCGGCGCGGTCGGCGAGATCGTCCGCGCGGAGTTCGGGATATCGCAGCCGGGCGTCTCGCGGCACCTGAAGGTGCTGCGGGAGAACGGCTTCGCGACGGTGCGGCCCGAGGGGACCCGTCGCCTGTACGCGGTGAACTCCGAGCCGCTGCGGGACATCGACGCCTGGCTCGACCGGTTCCGCCGCTTCTGGACCCCGCACCTGGACGCCCTGGCCACGGAACCGGCCCGCGGCCGGCGACAGCGCCGGCTGCGCGACGCCGACGAACCCCCGAGGAACACCCCGTGATCGATGTCACCCACCGGATCAACGCTGTACGCCGACAGGTCGGCAAGCGCGACTTCAAGGCCGGCGAGGCCCGTGTGGTCGTCGTGAGTCAGACGTACGACGCTCCGCTCGACGACGTCCGGGACGCCTGCACCGACCCCGAGCGGATCCCCCGCTGGTTCCCGCCGGTCGAGGGCGAGCTCCCCCCGGGCGGCCACTACCAGCTCCAGGGCAACGCGGGCGGCACCGTCGAGCGCTGCGACCCGCCCAAGAGCTTCCTCGCGACCTGGGAGTTCGGCGGCGAGGTGAGCTGGATCGAGCTGCGCCTGGCGCCGCAGGGCGAGGACGCGACCCGCTTCGAACTGGAGCACATCGCCCACGTCGACGACACGAAGTGGGCCGAGTTCGGGCCCGGGGCCGTCGGGGGTCGGCTGGGACACGGCGCTCGTGGGGCTGTCCCTGCACCTGGCCACCGGCGAACAGGTCGACCCGGCCGCGGCCATGGCCCGGTTCGGCTCCGAGGAGGGCCGCCGCTTCGTCACCGGGAGCAGCGAGGCCTGGGGTGCGGCGAACATCGCGGGCGGTGAGGACGAGACCCGGGCGCGTGAGTCGGCCCGGCGCACCACGGCCGCGTACACCAGGACAGAGTGAGGGGGCGGGCCGGCTGGCGGGAGTCGGGACCCCGGCCCGAGCGGTCTCAGCGTGCGGCGCGTACTCCGTCCAGGGCGATGGCCAGGACGCGGTCGCGCTGCGCGTCGTCCACGAAGGAGGTCGCCGTGATGCCCGCGATCAGGCGCAGCAGATCGCCGAAATCCATGTCCGGGCGGGCCGCTCCGGCCCGCTGTGCCCGCTCGAAGAGCGGACCGCCCGCCGCGTACATCGAGTCCCGGCAGGCCAGAAAGATCTCCGACTCGTCCTCCAGTGCCTCGCGCACGGCACGCTTGGTGACCAGGTAGCCCGCGAAGCGGTTCAGCCAGGCCGTCAGTGCCTCCCACGGCTCCAGCTCGGCCACCTCCGTCGCGACCCGGCACAGCTCGTTCACCTCGTCCGCGTAGACGCTCTCGAAGAGCGCGCGGCGGGTCGGGAAGTTGCGGTACAGCGTGGCGATGCCGACGTTCGCGCGGCGGGCGATGTCCTCCAGCGACGCCTCCGAGCCGTGCTCGGCGAACGCCTCACGCGCGGCGCTCAGCAGTGCGTCGAAGTTGCGTGCCGCGTCCTTGCGGTGCGGCCGCTGGGCCGCGACGACCTCGCTGACGGGAAAGGGCCGAGCCGTCACTGCTGCCTCCCGGGCGGATCAGGTTGAAACGGAGGGGTGCCTCCGTTACAGTGGAGGGGTACCTCCACTTTAGCAGTGCGGGGATGCGCCCGCCGTGACCGCGCCCCACCGCGTCACGCCCGCGACCGCTCCGCCGCGCCCCAGTCCCGTTCCGCCGCGCGTCCATCGCGCTCCCGTCACGATCCACCGCGCCCCGTTCCGGCCGCGGCCCGCTCCTTCGTACGTCACCGCACTGCACGTCATCGCACGACGTCACGACACCGTCGTCACCACGTCATGCCCCCGCCATCGTCCCGCGCGGCGTCAGCCGCGGCCGTCGGCGTGCCCGGCGCCGCCCCGTGGCATCCCGCGGCGCACCGCCCGGCACGGTCACGGCCGGATGTCCCAGGCCACCCCGTGCCCGCACGTACCCGACCCCTGCCCGGATTCGGAGAGACCCTCCATGCCCCGCTCGTCCACCCGCCTCACCTTCGCGGTCCTCGCGACCGGTGCGGGCGTGTTCTCCATGCTGCAGTCGCTGATCGCGCCGGCCCTGCCGACCGTCCAGCACGCGCTGCACACCTCTCAGTCCACCGCGACCTGGGTGATGACCGCCTATCTACTGTCCGCCTCGGTCTTCACCCCGATCCTCGGCCGCGTCGGCGACCTGATGGGCAAGAAGCGCACCCTGGTCGCCGTCCTGGTGGCCGTGCTGGCGGGCTGCCTGCTCGCCGCGCTCGCGCCGAACATCGGCGTGCTGATCGTCGCCCGGATCGTCCAGGGCATCGGCGGCGCGCTGTTCCCGCTGTCCTTCGGCATCATCCGCGACGAGTTCGCTCCGGCCGAGGTCAGCGGCAGCATCAGCAACCTCTCCGCGGTGATCGCCGCGGGCGGGGGAGTCGGCATGGTGGCCGCAGGCCCCATCGTCTCCGCGCTCGACTACCGCTGGCTGTTCTGGATCCCGGTCGCCGTGGTCGCCGCCACCGTCCTCATCGCCCTGCGCTACGTCCCCGAGTCGCCCCGCAGGTCCGAGGGCCGGGTCAACTGGGCCGGTGCCGTGCTGCTGTCCGGCTGGCTCGTCGCCCTGCTGCTGCCGCTCAGCCAGGCCGGCCGGTGGGGCTGGGGGTCCCCCCGGGTGATCGGGCTGTTCGCCCTGGCCGCGGTGGTGTGCGCGCTGTGGCTGCGGTCCGAGGCCCGCTCCGCCAGCCCGCTGATCGACCTGCGGGTGATGCGGCTGCCCGCCGTGTGGACGACCAACCTCGCCGCGCTGCTGTTCGGCGCCGGGATGTACGCGATCTGGTCCTTCCTGCCCGGCTTCGTCCAGACCCCCGGCTCGGCCGGCTACGGCTTCGGGGCGAGCGTCACCGCGTCCGGGCTGCTGATGCTGCCCATGCTGGTCGCGATGTTCCTCTCGGGTGTGCTCGGCGGGCGGCTGGAACCCCGCGTCGGAGCCAAGGCGCTGCTCACCGCCGGCGCGGCCCTCGGCGCCCTCGCCCTCGGCTTCCTCACCCTCTGGCACGACACCCGGTGGCAGGTCGCGCTCGTCGCGGGCGTGTTCGGCCTGGGTATCGGACTGGCCTTCGCCTCGATGGCCAACCTCGTCGTCGGCAGTGTCCCGCCCGAGCAGACCGGTGCCGCGACCGGCATGAACGCCAACATCCGCACCATCGGCGGCTCGGTCGGCGCCGCGGTGACCGGTGTCCTGGTGACCGGCCGGCTCCAGCCCTCGGGCCTGCCCTACGCCTCCGGCTACACCCACGCCTTCGCCCTGCTCGCCCTGCTGTGCCTCGGCGCGGCCCTGGCCGCCCTCCTGGTCCCGGTCAAGCGCACCGCCGGCCTGCTCGGCTCGCCCCGCGCGACGGGCACCCCGACGCAGGCACCCGTGCGCGTACGGTAGTGTTGACCTGCGTGATCACGCGGTTCGCCGCGAAATTCGCACCGGGACGTGGCGCAGCTTGGTAGCGCACTTGACTGGGGGTCAAGGGGTCGCAGGTTCAAATCCTGTCGTCCCGACTTGCGAAGTCGCAGATCGAGGGGCCGTTTCAGACGACATCTGAAACGGCCCCTCGGCCTTTCCCGGGGACCGGTCGAGGGCCGGCGCACTTGAGCCGGGAATTCCGTCTTTCGTCCTGCTCGCCGCCGTCTCTGGGCGAGGCGCGGTGATCGGTCGCCCGGGGTCGGCCGACATCGGTTGCCGGGCGATGTGGCTCAGCCGGCGGGAACCGGCTCGGACGACGGCTGCCACTCCCGCCTGATCAGCCCGTACACCCACGAGTCGGAGACCTCGCCGTGGACGACGCAGTCCTCCCGCAACGTGCCTTCGCGTACGAAGCCGAGTTTCTCCAGCACGCGGGCCGAAGCCAGGTTGCGTGTATCGGTCTCAGCCTGGACGCGATTGAGGTCCAGTGTGTCGAAGGCCCACCGCAGCACAGCGCGCGCGGCCTCGGTCGCGTAGCCGTGGCCCCACGCCGCGTCGTCGAAGCAGTAGCCGAGCGACGCGCTGCGATGGTCCGGATTCCACTCGGTCAGGCTGCACCAGCCGAGGAACACCCCGTCGGCGGCACGATCCACGGCCAGCCGCGCCCCGGTGCCCTCCTGTGCCATCCGTCGGCAGGCCGTGACGAACTTCCCGGCGCGCCCGCGTTCGCTCCACGGCGGCGCGTCAGCGGACGGGCGACCGCGGCCGGGCTCGGCGTGCTGCCGCGCGGGTCGGTCTCCGTGGTCGACGGCGAGGAGCTGCGCTTCTTCGTGTACTGGAAGCAGACCGAGGACCGGACCGACTACGACCTGTCGGCGCTGCTTCTGCACGCCGACTACAGCACCGATTCCTGGCTGTCCTACACGTCGCTCCGTGCCGTCGGGGGCAGGCACTCGGGCGACATCACCGAGGCTCCCGACGGGGCCTCGGAGTTCATCAGCCTGTCCCTGGACCGAGTGCGCAGCACCTTCATCGTTCCGCAGGTGAACATCTTCGCCGGCGAAGGCTTCGAGGAGGTCGAGGAGTCGTTCTTCGGCTTCATGCTGCGCGACGGCGAGCAGAAGGGCCGGCCGTTCGAGCCGCGCACGGTGCGGATGAAGTCGGAGCTGCGCGGGGTGGGCCGGGTGGCGCTGCCGTTGGTGTTCCGGCGCGGGGACGACGGCCGGTGGCGCGCGAAGTGGCTGCACCTGTATCTGAAGGGCCCCTCGTCGGCCAATCGGGTCGAGGAGAACCAGGTGTCCGTCTCGAAGCTGGTGCGCGCCGTCGTCGAGCGCGAGCAGCTGACGGTGCGGTACCTGGTCGACCTGATGTCCGGCGGCACCACGACAGTGGAGCCGTGGGACGGCGAGGCGGTCCCGGACGAGCCCGTGACGTACATCGGCCTCGAACGTCCCGAGGGACTGCATCCGGACTCGCGGATCATCACCCTCGAAAATCTGCGCGACCCGATCCCGGGCTGAGTGCTGGCGTCGCCCGCGGCGAGGCCATGAAGGGGCTTCCTTCTCAACTCCTTTCTGAAACGAGTTCCTTCGCTTCCCTCGCCGTCGACCTCGACCGGGAGGCGCCCGCTGGGCGCCTCCCGGTTCTCGTGTGCCCGCACCGTGCCGCAGCCGGCGGGCCGGTGGCTCACTGTTCCCGCAGGTCCTTCACCCGCCGGAGCTTGCCGAGCGAGCGCTCCAGGGTCTCGGGGTCGACGACCGTCACCTCCACGGTGACACCGACCCCGTCCTTCACCCCCTGGGCGATCGTCCGGGCGGCCGCCTCGCGCTGCTCGGGACCGGCGCCGGGGCGGGCCTCGACCTGTACCACCATGTGGTCCATCCGGCCGCGCCGGCTCAGCTGCACCTGGAAGTGCGGGGCCACACCGGGGGTGCGCAGCACGATCTCCTCGATCTGGCTGGGGAAGACGTTCACCCCGCGCAGGATGATCATGTCGTCGCAGCGGCCCGTTATCTTCTCGATCCGGCGGAACGCGGGCCGGGCGGTGCCGGGCAGCAGCCGGGTCAGGTCGCGGGTGCGGTAGCGGATGATCGGCAGCGCCTCCTTGGTGAGGGAGGTGAAGACGAGTTCGCCGCTGTCGCCCTCGGCCATGACCTCGTCGGTGATCGGGTCGACGACCTCGGGGAGGAAGTGGTCCTCCCAGACGTGCAGCCCGTCCTTGGTCTCCACGCACTCCTGCGCGACACCCGGGCCCATGACCTCGGACAGCCCGTAGATGTCCACCGCGTGGATGTCGAGGCGCTCCTCGATCTCCCGGCGCATCGCCTCGGTCCACGGCTCGGCGCCGAAGATGCCGACCTTCAGTGAGCTGTCGCGGGGGTCGAGGCCCTGCCGCTCGAACTCGTCGAGCAGGGTGAGCATGTAGGACGGCGTGACCATGATGATCTCGGGCTCGAAGTCCTGGATGATCTGCACCTGGCGCGCGGTCATGCCGCCGGAGGCGGGGATCACCGTGCAGCCGGCGCGTTCGGCGCCGTAGTGCGCGCCCAGACCGCCGGTGAACAGGCCGTAGCCGTAGGAGACGTGCACCTTGTGGCCGGGGCGGCCGCCCGCGGCGCGGATCGAGCGGGCGACGACGTCCGCCCAGACGGAGAGGTCGTTCTCGGTGTAGCCGACGACCGTGGGACGCCCGGTGGTGCCGCTGGAGGCGTGCACCCGGCGCACCTCGGACATGGGCACGGCGAACATGCCGAAGGGGTAGGTGTCCCGCAGGTCGGCCTTGGTGGTGAAGGGGAACCGGGACAGATCCGCCAGGCTGCGGCAGTCGTCGGGCTTGACGCCCGCGTCGTCGAACTTCCTGCGGTACAGCTCGACATTGTCGTAGGCGTGCCGGAGCGTCGCACGCAGCCGCTCCAGCTGGAGTTCGCGCAGCTGCTCGCGGGTCAGGCGCTCGCCGTCGTCGAGCAGCTCACCGGGGAGCGGATCCCCGAGCCGTCCGCCGCCGGGGGCCGCGGGGCCCGTCAGTCCGCTTGCGCTGCTCATCGCGACTCCTTGCTCTGTGTGCTTCGATCCTGCTGCGATCCCACCGGCTGCGATCGATCCGGCTGCGCACCGCGCACGGTGCGGCTGCGGCCGCGGAACTCCGCGATCACCTCGTCACCGCGCAGCACGCTCACGTCGTACAGACCGCTGCGGCCGAACCGGGTGCGCTCCGTCGCCGTCGCGACGAGGACGTCCCCCTCGTACGCGGGCGCGACGAAGTCGACGTCGGCGCCGGCCGCGACGGTCACGGGGCCGTGACTGTTGCAGGCGCAGGCGAAGGCGGTGTCGGCGAGCAGGAAGAGGAAGCCGCCGTGGGCGATGCGGTGCCCGTTGACCATCGCGGGGGTCACGGTCATCCGCAGCACGGCACTCCCCGTGCCGACCTCCAGCAGCTCTATGCCGAGACCGCGGGAGGCCTCGTCCGCGGCGAACATCTCCTGCGCCGGGCCCAGGGCCGTGTCACGGGCCTGCGTCACGATCTCACCACCTTGTGAACCGACCGAACATTCGGTTAGCGTGCGCACCGCCAACGTAATCCCGCACCGCCGTCGACTGTCAAGGTCTTGCCCGGCCGTGGATGAACAGGCACACTGGAACCGAACGAATGGTCGGTTGGGAAGCTGGTGCAGATGACCACGACAGACTCCACGCCCGCGCCCCAGGGCCTCCAGGAGCACTTCGACGCGACGATCGCGCGTGACCAGCGGATCGAGCCCCGGGACTGGATGCCGGACGGCTACCGCAAGACCCTGGTCCGGCAGATCGCGCAGCACGCGCACTCGGAGATCATCGGCATGCAGCCGGAGGGCGAGTGGATCACCCGCGCGCCGTCGCTGCGTCGCAAGGCCATCCTGTTCGCCAAGGTCCAGGACGAGGCCGGTCACGGCCTGTATCTGTACTCCGCCGCCGAGACCCTGGGCGTGGACCGCGCGGACCTCACCGAGAAGCTGATCGAGGGCCGCCAGAAGTACTCGTCGATCTTCAACTACCCGACCCTGAGCTTCGCCGACGTCGGGGTGATCGGCTGGTTCGTGGACGGCGCGGCGATCTGCAACCAGGTGCCGCTGTGCCGCAGCTCCTACGGGCCTTACGCCCGCGCCATGGTGCGGATCTGCAAGGAGGAGTCCTTCCACCAGCGCCAGGGCTACGAGCTGCTGCTGACCATGATGCGCGGCACCGACGCCCAGCGCGAGATGGTCCAGGACGCGGTGGACCGCTGGTGGTGGCCGTCCCTGATGATGTTCGGACCGCCGGACGACGCCTCCCCCAACTCGGCGCAGTCCATGGCCTGGAAGATCAAGCGGCACAGCAACGACGAGCTGCGTCGGCGGTTCGTCGACATGACCGTCCCGCAGGCCGAGAAGCTCGGCGTCACGCTGCCCGACCCGGACCTGCGCTGGAACGAGGAGAGCGGCCACCACGACTTCGGCACCCCGGACTGGGACGAGCTGATGCGGGTCATCAAGGGCGACGGCCCGCTCAACACCGAGCGGATCGAGCGCCGGCGGGCCGCCCACGACGAGGGCGCCTGGGTGCGTGAGGCGGCCACCGCCCACGCGGCGAAGCGGAACAAGCGGGTTCAGGAAGGTACGGCGGCATGACACAGCAGGACTGGCCCCTGTACGAGGTGTTCGTACGCGGCAAGCGCGGTCTCAACCATGTGCACGTCGGCTCGTTGCACGCGGCCGACGACCAGATGGCGCTGACCCACGCCCGCGACCTCTACACCCGGCGCAACGAAGGGGTGAGTATCTGGGTGGTGCTCTCCGAGCACATCGCCGCCTCCACCCGCGACGAGAAGGACCCGTTCTTCGCGCCCAGCGCGGACAAGGTCTACCGCCACCCCACCTTCTACGACATCCCCGACGACGTCCCGCACATCTGAGGAGCAGGGCATGAGTGAGGACCACCTCTACCTGACCCTCGCCGAGGGACACGAGGACGACGCCCGCTGGGCGTTCGGCACCGGATTCGAGGACCCGCTGCACGGCGTGGACACGACCGTGCCGGCCGGTGTGGACGCCGCCGGGCTGGCCGCCTGCTGCCTGGCGCTCGGCGACGACGCCCTGGTGTCCGCCCAGCGGCTCGCCGAGTGGACCACCCGTGCCCCCGAGCTGGAGGAGGAGGTGGCGCTGGCCAACATCGGCCTCGACCTCCTCGGCCAGGCCCGGCTGCTGTACGCGCGCTGCGGCCAGGTCGACGGCAGCGAGCGGGGCGAGGACGCCTACGCCTACTTCCGCGACGCGGACGCCTTCCGCAACGTACGGCTGGCCGAACTGCCCAACGGCGACTTCGCGTTCTCCGTCGTACGGCTGCTGGTGCTGTCCGCCTGGCGGCTCGCCCTGTTCGAGCGGCTCGCCGGCTGCGCCGACCCCGTGCTCGCGGCCATCGCGGCGAAGGGCGTCAAGGAGCTGACCTACCACCGGCAGTACGCGGCCGAGTGGGCCGTACGCCTCGGCGACGGCACCGACGAGTCGCACCGTAGGATGCGCGCCGCCCTCGCCGACGTCTACCCGTACGTCGACGAACTCCTCGCCACCGGGCCGGGGTTCGGGATCGACACGGAGGACGTGCGCGAGGAGGTGACGGCCGTGCTCGGGCAGGTGCTCGACGCCGCCGGACTCGACCTGCCCGACGTGCGCCCGCTGCCCGGCTCCGGCCGCGACGGCGACCGCACCGAGCATCTCGCCCCGCTGCTCGCCGAGTTGCAGAGCGTGGCCCGGGCCCACCCGGAGGCGACATGGTGACCACGGCCACCCCGGCCACGGACGCCCGGCGCGCCCGGCACATCGCCGCGCAGGTGCCCGACCCGGAACTGCCCATGCTGACCCTGGCCGACCTCGGCGTCCTGCGCGACGTCGAGGTGACCGGGGACGGCACGGTCGTCGCCAGCCTGACGCCGACCTACTCGGGCTGCCCGGCGATGGCCGAGATGCGCGCGGACGTGGCCGCCCGGCTGCGCGCCGCGGGATTCGCCCGGGTGGAGATCCGTACCGTCCTGGACCCGCCGTGGACCACCGACTGGATCACCCCCGAGGGGCGCCGCAGGCTCGCCGAGCACGGCATCGCGCCGCCCGGCGCCGCCCCCCGCCGCGCCGCCTCCGGCCCGGTGCCGCTGGTGCTGTCCGCGACCCGGCGCACGGCGGTGCCCTGCCCCCGCTGCGGTGCGGTGGACACCGAGGAGACCTCCCGGTTCTCCGCCACGTCGTGCAAGGCGCTGTGGCGCTGCCTCGCCTGCCGCGAGCCGTTCGAGTACGTCAAGGAGATCTGATGGCCCCGACCGCCCCCGCCTCGGCCCCGGACGCCCCCGCCGCGGCCCCGGCCGTACGTCTGCGTCCGCGCCGCCGTCCGGTCTTCCACCCGCTGCGGGTCGCCGCCGTCCAGCCGCTGTGCGAGGACGCCGCCGCCGTCAGCTTCGAGATCCCCGAGGAGCTCGCCGAGGAGTTCGCGTTCGCCCCCGGCCAGTCGCTCACCGTGCGGCGCGAGATCGACGGGCGCGACGAGCGCCGCTCGTACTCCATCTGCTCCCCGGCCGGTTCCGTGCCGCGGATCGGGGTGCGCGTGGTGCCCGGCGGCCTGTTCTCCTCCTGGCTGGTGCGCGAGGTGCGCCCCGGCGACACGGTCGAGGTGATGACGCCCACCGGCGCGTTCACCCCCGACCTCACCGAGCCCGGCCACCATGTCCTGGTCGCCGCCGGTTCCGGCATCACGCCCATGGTGTCCATCGCCGAGTCCGTTCTCGCCGCCGACTCCCGCTCGCGGGTCACCCTCTTCTACGGCAACCGGCGCACCGGGTCCGTGATGTTCGCCGACGAACTGGCGGACCTGAAGGACCTGTACCCCAGCCGCTTCCAGCTCGCCCATGTGCTCTCCCGCGAGCCGCGCGAGGCCGAGGTGCTCTCCGGCCGGCTCGACGCCGACCGGCTGCGCGCGCTGGTCGGCGCGCTCGTCGACGTGCAGAGCGCCGACCACTGGTGGCTGTGCGGCCCGCACGGCATGGTCCGCGACGCCCAGGCGGTGCTGGCCGACCTCGGCGTACCCGGCGAGCGCGTCCACCAGGAGCTGTTCTACGCCGACGACGAACCGGTCCGCGAGGTGCGGCATGACGAGGACACCGACACCGTCGACGGACCGGTCAGCCAGGTGACCCTCACCCTCGACGGCCGCTCCACCACCTCGGCCCTCTCCCGTCGGCGCACCATCCTCGACGGCGCCCAGCTGACCCGCCCCGACCTTCCCTTCGCCTGCAAGGGCGGGGTGTGCGGCACCTGCCGCGCGCTGGTCACCGACGGCGAGGCCGACATGCGCCGCAACTTCGCCCTGGAGCCGGGCGAGGTCGACGCGGGCTACGTCCTGACCTGCCAGTCCTTCCCGGTGTCGGAGAAACTGACCGTCGACTTCGACAGCTGAGCCGAGCGGGACACCCCGGGGCGCGATCCAGGCGCCCCGGGGTTTTCTCATGTCCGCGTGCCGAACGCCCTCTTGACGACGGCCCATGACGGCCCGACACTCCCGATAGGAATCCTAGTGAATAGGTAGGGAAACATGGGCTGCCTCGGGTCGGTCACCGCGCGCGCGGGCCGTACGCCGTCCTCGCCGCCTCGCTCGACACCCCTTCTGACCTCCCGCCGTCACATCGACCTCCAGCGCGTCTGCAGTGCGATCGGCCGACCCGTCTGAGCCGGCCCCGCACGCCCCGGCACCCGCCTTCCGCGGCCTGCCGTCCGAGCGCACCGGGCCGCCCGTCCGACGTCGCTTCCGCCGCGCGTCCGTCGCGCGATCGCTCTCGGGGAGAGTCATGACCGTCACACCGCTCGCCGCCGTGCCCTCCGCCCGTGTCGCTCCCGCCTTCCGTGGCCGCCTCGGCCGCGACGCGCGCAGCGGCCACTACGCCGTACCGCGCCGCTACCGGCTCCACCTGTCCACCGCCTGTCCCGACGGGCTGCGCATCGCCGTCACCCACAGCCTGCTCGACCTCGCCGAGGCCTGTCCGGTGACCTGGCTGCCGGCGGTCCCCGACGACCCCGACGGCGGCCACACCGCGCTGCGCCCGCTGTACGAGGCGAGCGCCCACCGCTACACCGGACCGGCCCTGGCGCCGGTGCTCGCCGACGACTGGTCGGGGCGGATCGTCAGCACCCACGCCCCGGACATCATGCGCGACCTGGCCCGCGGCTTCGGCGGCGACGGCCCCTCGCTCTACCCGGACGACACCGAGGCCATCGAGTGGCTGTGCGTGTCCAACATCGACGAGGCCGCGCAGCACGCCGGACGGGCCGGGGCCGACGAGGAGGAGCGGGCCGCCGCCCTCGACACCCTGCTGGCCGCGCTCGGCGCGCTGGAGCGCAGGCTGGCCGGCCGCACCTGGCTGGCCGGCGACCGGCTCACCGCCGCCGACGTGGAGCTGTGGGCGACCCTCGTGAGCCTCGACACCGTGCACCGCCACCATCTGGACGCCGCCGCCGTGCACCGGCTCGTCGACCATCCGGCGCTGTGGGCCTACGCCCGGCGGCTGACCGCCCACCCGGCCTTCGGCGCCCACCTCGACCTCGACGGCATCGCCCGCCGCCACCACGCCCACTGCCGGGGCCTGGAGGCGGCCGGGTCGGCCGTCCAGATCCTGGACTGGGCCGCCCACGCGGCGGCCGGGACCGACCGGATCTGAGGACGCCGACACGCCGGCGGGCCGGCGACGTCTCCCTCCCCCGAAGGTGACGTCACCGGCCCTTTTCCCCCGGCGCCGGACCGTGGTCCGTGCGTCCGGGTCAGGCAGGTCCTGTGCTCACCAGCACATGACCGCCGTCTCGCCCGACCCCCGGACGGAGTACAGGCGGACCCGGACGAAATAGCGGCGGCCCTTGACCAGACGGGCTCTGACCGTCGCGTTGTGCGGGGTGCCGCCGTCGTCCCGGCCGGCGAGGAAGCGGGGCTCCCCGTCCCGCTCCTCGAACACCACGACGACGGTGTCGCCGTCGCCGAACGTGCCCACCGTGTACGTACGCGTCTCGGCCGGCTCGACGGTGAAGTCGGCCTGCTCGCCCGGGCCCAGTCGCAGCGGCGCCGAACGGAACGGCACCAGCGCGGGCGGCCGGCCCGGACCGGTCGGCGGATACCAGCGGAGCGCGAACTCCTTGTCGAGCGGGGAGAGGCCGCCGGGCGGGTGCAGCCCGCCACGGAACTGCTCGGGCTCCAGGACCAGCCCCGACGAGAACGGGAACTCCATGATCGACAGCGGGTCCCAGACCGACCCGTTCGCCTCGGACGCATCCAGCTTGCGCAGGATGTTGTTGTACGTGGTCTCCCGGCTCCAGAAGTTCGGCGGGCCCGCCAGATCCGCGTACACGGCCTCGTCGTCCCAGTGGAGCCCGGCGAACGGGCTCTGGTGCTCGTGCACCATGCCCAGCGCGTGCCCGATCTGGTGCAGTGCCGTCTGACGCTCCCCGGGCACGGTGAGGTCCCAGCCGACGTTCATGGTGCGCTCGTTGAGACCGACCCGCAGCGCGTCCTTGCCCACGGCCGACCAGGATCCGTCGCCGAGCTGGAAGCCGATCCGCAGCTCGGCCTCCGAGCGGTCGCCGACCTCGACGAAGGACACCCCGATCCCGAGGTCCTGCCACTCCCGGAAGCACTCGCGCACCAGGTCCCGCTGTTCCTCGGCACCGACCCACGACACCCACCGGGTCTCGCCGCTGCCCGGCAGGGCGATCGGGGACCCGTCGGCGTCGCCGTCGAAGAAGTGGTAGTGCACGACCGTGCCGTTGACCCACATCGACCGCCCGCTCACGAGCGCGCCGAGCCGCTCGGCGGTCAGCCCCGCCGGAAAGGCGGCTGCCGACTGCTGCGCGAGGGAGCAGTAGCGAGCGGTCATGGGCACAGCCTGCCGCGCACCGGCCCCCGCACACCTGAGTCGCGGTCTACTCAAGTCGCCCTGTATCAGGGGTGAGTATCCCCGCTCATACCCTCGTGACGACTTTCGAACGGGACGCGAAGACCCTGGTGCCGCGGCAGGCAACGTTCGCCCCGTCGCGACGCCCGGCACGTGCTCTCGCCGCACCAGCCGAAAGCCCAAGTACGTCCAGTACGAGGACTTCCGGCCGGCACGCCGAGAGCACGCACCGAACGCCGCTCCTTGACGGACGAACGTTGCCTGCCGCGGCACTGGAACTGCCCTGGCCGTTCACCGGACGGGAGGACGAACTGGATCTGGTCAGGCGGTCCTTGACCGCCGGGCGCCCCGGCATCGTGGTGACCGGTCCGGCGGGCTGCGGCAAGACCCGGCTCGCCACGGAGGCCGTACGGGGCACCGGCTGCGTCCACGTGGCCGGCACCCCCGAGACCCGCGACCTGCCGCTCGCCGCCTTCGCGCCGCTGCTCCCGGACACCGTGTCCCTGCACAGGGCCGTCCAACTCCTGTCCGGCACCAAGCTGTTGATGGTCGACGACGCCCACCTGCTGGACGACGTGTCGGCCGCCCTGGTCCATCACCTGGCCGTGCACGGCCGCACCCGGCTGCTGGTCCTCGCCACCGACGGCGCCCCGGCGCCCGGCGCGGTGAGCCGGCTGTGGACCGGCGAACTGCTGCCCCGCCTCGCGCTGACGCCGCTGCCACCCGAGGAGAGCGCCCGCCTGCTGGTCGCGGGGGCCGGCGGCCCGCTCGAACCGCTCACCGTCGACCGGCTGCACCGCCTGTCCCGGGGCGATCTGCGACTGCTGCGCGAGCTGCTCGGCGCACTGCACGCACAGGGAGCCCTCACCCCCTCCCCGGACACCGGCGAGCGCGCCTGGCGCGGCCCCGTACCGGTGAGCGCCGCCGTCCGCGAACGCACCGCCCGGCTGCTGCGACGCACCTGCCCCGACGAGCGCGAGACCCTGGACCGCCTCGCCTTCGCCGAGCCCCTGCCGCTGCCCGCCGACGCCTTCGACCTGCGCATCCTCGAACGCCTCGAGTCCGACGGACTGATCGAGACCGACGACCTCCCCGGCGGTGCGGACGCCGCCCGGCCCGCGGGGCCCGCGCACGCCGTCCGCCTCGCCCATCCGCTGCACGGCCCGGTGCTGCGGGCCGCGGCCGGCCGGCTGCGGGCGGGGCGGCTGGCCCGTACCCCGCGGGATCGGGAACACGCCCTGGACAGCGAGACGGCCGCGCTGGAACACCGGATCGCCCAGGCGGACGTACGGGACCTGCCGACCCCCGTGGGGGAGTGGCTGGTGGCGGAGGGCGCGGCGCTGCCGCCCGGCCACGCGGCCGTACGGGCCCGGTTCTGCCGACTGCGCGGACGGCTGCGCGAGGCCGGCGCCTGGGCCAGGGAAGGCCTGCGCGGCGCCCCCGACGACACCGCCTGCCGCCGCGAACTGGCCCTGGCCGCAGCCCAGACGGGCGATGTCACCACCGCGAGCGCAGCCGCCGACGACCAGGCCGCGCAGGCCTGGCTGGCGGCCGCCCGCGGAGACCTCACCGCCGCGCTGAAGGCCCTGCGCGGCATGTCCGGGGACCGCGACCCGTACGCACGCTACGAGGCCGTCCGGTTCGGCGCACCGGCCGAGGCCGCCGGCCGGCTGCCCGCCGACGGCGTGCTCGCCGCCCACGCCAGAGCCCTCGCGCACGGCGACCCGGCCGCCCTGGACCGCGCGGCCCGGGACCTGGAACAACGCGGCTTCCTGCTCTTCGCGGCGGAGGCGCACGCCCAGGCCGCCCGGGCCCACCGCGCCCCGGGCGCCGCCCGCACCTCACGCACCCGCGCCGCCGCCCTCGCCCGGCGCTGCCAAGGCGCGCGCACCCCGGCCCTGTCGGGCCTGGCGCTGGGCGAACTCACCGCCCGGCAGCGGCAGATCGTCACCCTCGCCGCGGCGGGTCTGAGCAACCGCGAGATCGCCGAACAGCTCACCCTCTCGATCCGCACCGTCGGCAACCATCTCTACGGCGCCTACGCCCGCCTCGGCGCCGGTGACCGCGACGCCCTGCCGTGGCTCGTCACGGACGGGCGGCAGCCCCGGCCCCGGTCCGCCTGAACCCGGAAGTGCCGCCGGAAACGGCGGCGTTCATGCCGCGCCGAACGCGGTGAACGCCCACCCCGTGGCCTGGTGCACCGCGTCGCCGGGCAGCGCCGCGCGGGCGTCGCGCAGGGCCTCGGCCAGGCTCAGGCCCGCGCTGAGGCCCTTGTGCAGGGCGAGCATCAGCGGCACCACCGCGGCGTCGTTGACCGGTGCGCTGCTCGCCACCACCCCGGCCGTGCCCAGCGGCAGCAGGGCGGTGACCAGGCCGAGGAGCTCGTCGGCGCCGACCGAGGCGAACCGGGCGGTGTCACAGCTGGAGAGGATGATCCGGTACGGGCTGCGGTCCAGCCGCTCGAAGTCGTGCACGATGAGCGGGCCGTCGGCCATCCGCAGCGACGAGAACAGCGGGGAGTCCGCCCGGAAGGCGCCGTGCGCCGCGATGTGCGCCAGCGCGGCACCGTCCAGCTCCTCCAGCACCCGCGGCACCCGCGCGTCGGCGTGCTCCAGCACCACCGCCGTGCCGTACCGGTCGACCAGTTCGGGCACCTCCGCGCCGCCGGTGGCCAGCCCCGGGCCCCGCACCAGCACATGACGGCCGCCCGGCGGCGGCGCGGTCTCCCGGGCCCGCAGCCAGCTGCTCGCCGACGGCGACACGTTCAGCACCCGCTCGCGCAGCGACGGCAGCAACGCCCACGGCACCCGGTGCAGCCGCCCCGGCGGCACGACGACCACCGGCCCGCTGCCCAACTGCCCGACGGCCGGCCCGAACAGCAGCTCCTCCAGCCGGGCGCCGGCCGCCTCCACCACCGGCAGCCGGCCCTCCGCCCCCGGATGCGCCAGCCGCCGCAGCCCTGCCTGGATGTACTCGGCCTCCCGCTCCGCGTCCACGAGCAGCCCGGCCGCCCAGCGCCGCACCCGGCCCCGGGCGCACAGCAGCACATGCACCCGCCCGTCCACCACGGCGAGTTCGAGCAGCCGTACGTCGTCACCCAGCCTCCGCAGCAGCCGCTCCGGCTCGAACCGGTCGCCGCCGCCGGGGTCCGCGCCGCGGATGTGCAGGGTCCGCGAGCGCACCTCACGCTCCAGCCGTCGCTGCTCCCGCTCAAGGGCGGGCACCGGACGCCCGTCCCGGCGCGCCTCCTCGGCCCGCGCCGCGATCTCGCGGTAGGCGGTCATCCCGCTCAGCAGCGCCGGATCGGCCGGCGGCCGGGTGGGCGGCGCGGACAGCACGGTGGCCCGCCAGCGCTCGCTCCACTCCAGCAGCCGCCGCGGCCCGCCCCGGGCCAGGCTCGCCTGCTGCGCCAGCGCCGCCAGCTCCGCGCCCTGCTCGGTGGCGCGGGCCCGCAACTCCGAGGCGCCCAGCGTCATCCGGTGGTCGTCGAGCACGTCCAGGCCGCGCCGGCACGCCTCCAGCACCCCCCGTCCTGAACCGGCCGCACGGGCGCTCAGCGCCTGCGCCGCCCAGCCCGTCACCCGCGCCAGCGGCGGCCCGCCGTGCCGACTGCGCGCCGCGACGGCCAGATGCCGTTCGGCGTCCGCCGTCCAGCCCAGGCCGAGCGCGATCCGGCCCGCCAGCAGCGACGCCTCCGGCGCGGCCGGCGCGCCGAAGGCGGCCAGCCGGTCCGCGACCGCCGCCGCGTCCGCGACCAGCCGGCCCGAACCGCGTCCGGCGGCCACCCGCGCCTCGATCAGCACCAGCCGGGCGTGCGTCTCCCACCAGCCGCGCCGCTGCGCCGCGAAGAGCCGTACGGCCAGGTCCGCGCGGGCGATCGCGGTGTGCGGATCGCCCGAAAGGCGGGCGGCCCGGGCGGCCCCGAGCAGCAGTTCCGCCTTGCGGGTGGACTGCCCGCCGATCCCGTCCAGCACCCCGATCGCCGCGTCCGCCTCGGCCAGCGCCTCCGGCGCCAGCCCGGCCGCCATCAGCACCTCGCAGCGCCGGATGTTGAGCATGAACGTCGGGGTGCCGAGCTTCGCGTACCGCTCCTCGGCCTCGTCGAGGAGCCGCAGCGCGACGGGCACGTCCCCGGAGCGGAACGCGGCCAGGCCCCGGCTCTCCACCGCGTCGGCCTTGTCGTGCTCCTGGCCGGTGGTGTCCCACAGCGCCTCGGCGGCCGTGAAGTCGGCGTCCGCCCGCTCCACCGCGCCCAGCGCCAGATGCACGGTGGCGCGCAGGGTCAGCGCGCGCGCCGTCCAGATGACGTCGTCCGCCTGTCGCAGCACGGGGATCGCCTTGCGTACGTCCTCCAGTGCCTCACGATGATGACCCAGCACCCACCAGGCGTAGGCGCGCCGGTACAGCACCCGGGCCCGGGTGTGCCCGCTGCCGCGCCCCACCCCCCGCTCGAAGGCGGCCAGGCCCTGCCGGGTACGGCCCGCGTGCACGAGCGCCACCCCGAGCGTGCCCAGCACGTCCGCCTCCCGCTCGGCCGACTCCGCGCGCGCCGCCAGGTCCCGGGCCCGCCGCAGATGCCGCAGGGCGATCCGCATGTCGCCCCAGTCCCGCTGCCAGATGCCGATCACCTGGTGGGCGACAGAGGCGTGCAGCGGCGGCGGATCGGTGCCGAGTACTTCCTCCGCCCGTGCCACCGCGTCGTTGGGAGCGGCGAACACCATGGGCAGCAGTTCGAGAACCGAGTCGCTTCCCGCTGTCACGCAACGGATGGTAGTGCTCCGCAGCCCCCTGAACCATGGAACGCGGGTTTGGCGCTGTATCAATCAACGACCGCACGACTCTGATTGAAGACCACCGCCTCTGTGGGAGGACACGCATGGCACCGCAGCGATTCCACGAGCAGTTCGACCAGATCCAGCGCTCGATCCCCGATGTCCCCCTCGCGATGGGACCGGACGACTCCGCCGAGTTCATCTACGAGAAGGGCGTCGTGCTCGCCCGCGACGGCGAGGAGGCCCGCCTCGTCGAGGACACCGTGCGCACGCACTTCACCGACACCACCGGTCTCGTCGCCGACCACGTGCGCCGCGCGGGCCCGGACACCAACCGCTCCGGCATCACCCGGATCCAGGTCGGCGACCCCGGACACGGCGACCGGCGCGCCGACCGCGCCGTCGCGGGCGCCCTGCGCGCCCTGCGCGAGGCGGAGGGACGCGCGGGCCGCCGGCTGGTCAGCCGCAACCACGTCGTGTCCATCGCCGTCAACGCCTGCCCCGGCGACGAGCCCGTGCCCGCCCCGCTCACC
>NZ_VJZD01000103.1 GCF_009377175.1 Streptomyces adustus | reverse complement strand
CGCCGAGGGAGCCGGGCGCGCCGGGCATCCCGGGGGGCCCGGGGTCGGCCGCGGCCGGGGAGGTCGCGGACGCCGGGGCCGGCCGCTCCGGTTGCCCGGTGGGCGGTGGTGGCGCGGAGCGGGCGGACGCCTGGGCCTGCGGCGCGGTGCTGGCCGCCGCCGACAGCGCCTCGGCGAGTCCGCCGAGCTCCACGTGCACGACCAGCACCGGCTTCGAGGGGACGGCCGCCGCGGCCGACCGCAGTGCCTCGGCCAGCGTCGCGTCCCCGACCGACTCCTCGCCTACCGCCGGTATCGCGGTCACCACGACCGCGTCGCACGTCTCGTCCGCCAGCGCCCGCGACAGCGCCTCCCGGAAGTCGTCCGCCGTGGCCCCCGTCGTCAGGTCGACCGGCGGCTGCGGCCGCAACCCCTCGGCGAGGCAGGCGTCGTACGTCAGCACGCCCAGCGACTCGGAGTTGCCGAGGATCGCCACCCGCGGCCCGGCCGGGAGCGGCTGGCGGGCGAGCAGCAGCCCGGCGTCGACCAGTTCGGTGATGGTGTCGACGCGGATGACCCCGGCCTGCCGCAGCAGCGCGGACACGGTCGCGTGCGGCAGCCGGGTCGCCCGTACGGCGTGCCCCTGCGGGACGTGGCCCGCGCCCTGCACGACGACGAGCGGCTTCGCCGCGGCCGTCCGCCGGGCCAGGCGGGTGAACTTGCGCGGGTTGCCGATGGACTCCAGGTACATCAGGGCGACATCGGTGTCCGGGTCGTCGTACCAGTACTGGAGGACGTCGTTGCCGGAGACGTCCGCCCGGTTGCCGGACGACACGAAGGTGGACACGCCCGTGACACCGGTGACGCCGCCGCCGCGCCGGTGCAGCCGGGACAGCAGGGCGATGCCGATGGCGCCGGACTGCGCGAACAGACCGATGCGCCCGGGGCGGGGCATCTGCGGGGCCAGCGAGGCGTTCAGCCGTACGTCCGGGGAGGTGTTGATGATCCCGAAGGCGTTCGGGCCGATGAGGCGCATCCCGTACACGCGTGCGTGGCGTACGAGTTCGCGCTGGCGCTCGCGTCCCTCGGGGCCGCTCTCCGCGTATCCGGAGGAGACCACGACGAGACCCTGGACGCCGTGCTCGCCGCACTCGGTGACGACGTCGGGCACGCGCTCGGTGGGTACGGCGACGACCGCGACGTCGACGGGCCCGTCGATGTCGCGCACCGAGCGGTGGGCGGGCACGCCGTCGATCTCGGTCTGTCCCTCGGGGAGGGCCCGGTTCACGGCGTACAAGCGTCCGGTGAAGCCCGCCTCCTTGAGGTTGCCGAGGACGCTGCGGCCGACGCCGCCCGGGGCGCGGCCGACGCCGACGACGGCGACGGAACCCGGGGCGAGCAGCCGGCGCACCGACCGCGCCTCGGCGCGCTGCTCCCGCGCGCGCTGCACGGCCAGCGAGCGCTCCGTCGGTTCGAGGTCGAACTCCAGGCGTACGACCCCGTCCTCGAAGCTGCGCTTCTGGGTGTAGCCGGCATCCGTGAACACCTTGATCATCTTGGTGTTCGCGGGCAGCACCTCGGCGGCGAAGCGGCGGATGCCCCGCTCGCGCGCGACGGCCGCGATGTGTTCCAGGAGCGCGGAGGCGACCCCCCTGCCCTGGTGCGCGTCCTGGACCAGGAAGGCGACCTCGGCCTCGTCGGCGGGCGCGGAGGCGGGCGCACCGTGCGCGCCGATGCGGTCGTAGCGCACGGTGGCGATGAACTCGCCCCCGATCACGGCCGCGAGCCCCACCCGGTCGACGAAGTCGTGGTGCGTGAAGCGGCGGACGTCCTTGGCGGACAGGCGCGGGTACCGCGCGAAGAAGCGGTAGTACTTCGACTCGTCCGAGACCTGCTCGTAGAAGCTGACCAGACGATCGGCGTCGTCGACGGTGATGGGCCGGACGCGGGCGGTGCCGCCGTCGCGCAGCACCACGTCCGCCTCCCAGTGGGCGGGGTACTCGTGCCGGTCCTGCGGGTCCGCCGAGGTCTGCATGGGGCCCAGAGTACGGCTCGCGTACGACAACGGCGCGAGGCAGTCTGTGGGGGACGGACGTCGGGTCGAGGCCGCGGCCGGCACCCCGGGGCGGGAACCGGACCGCTCCCGGCACCCGTCCCGGCATGTAACACTGGTCTAGACAACCCTGAGACACTGAAGGGCAGCATCACATGGCTGAGCGCCGCGTCAACGTCGGCTGGGCCGAGGGCCTTCACGCCCGTCCCGCCTCCATCTTCGTCCGGGCCGCCACGGCCACTGGCGTCCCGGTCACGATCGCCAAGGCCGACGGCAACCCCGTCAACGCGGCCTCCATGCTGGCCGTCCTCGGCCTCGGCGCCGAGGGTGGCGAGGAGATCGTCCTCGCCTCCGACGCCGAGGGTGCGGACGCCGCCCTCGACCGTCTGGCCAAGCTGGTCACCGAGGGGCTCGAAGAGCTTCCCGAGACCGTCTGACCCTCGCCCGCGGCGCACCGCGGAGCATTGGGGCGCAGCACACCGCACGGTGAACAGCGGAGCCGCGTCGGCCTTTCCGGCCGACGCGGCTCCGCTGTTTTCACACGACGTTCTGGAATTCTGCGAGCACACGAAGAACGTGCGACGGAGAATTCCCGGCACACGCGAGCAAGGGCAACGGAAATACGCCTCCGCCGAATACCTCTTCTTTGTATACGGCGCTTCTGTTAATTCCGTGGACCCGTCACGTTTACGGGATGTTGCGAAGTCCTCACACGGTCGGCGCGCTCCCCGGCGCCGGAGAACCGCAGCCGGTGCGCGAGGCTCGCGCGCTCGGCGTGCAGCGCCGTGGCCGCCCGCGCGCGCTCGCCGTCGCCGCGCGCCACCGCGTCCACGATCGCGCCGTGCTCGGCCCAGGACTCCACGGGGTCGGCGGGCGCCTCCGTCGCGTACATCCACGCGATCTTGTGCCGCAGCTGGGTGAGCGTGGCGGTCAGCGCCTGGCTGCCGGAGGCCTGGGCGAGCGTCTCGTGGAACCATCCGCCCAGGGAGCGCAGATCCTCGCTGTTGCCCCGCCTGGCCCGCTCCTGGCCGAGCCGGACCAGCCCGCGCAGCACCTTGAGATGGGCCTCGGTGCGCCGCTGGGCGGCCCGGGAGGCGCCCAGCGGCTCCAGGAGCATGCGCATCTCCAGCAGGTCGGCGGCCTCCTGCTCGGTCGGTTCCGCCACGCACGCGCCCGCGTGCCGACGGGTCACCACGAAACCCTCCGCCTCCAGCGTGCGCAGGGCCTCCCGGACGGGGACGCGTGAGACGCCGTAGCGCCGGGCGAGGAGTTCCTCGGTGAGCCGGCTGCCACGCTCGTAGACACCGGCGACGATGTCGTCCCGGATCGCCGTGCACACCGAGTGCGCCGGAATACGCATGACCGACCTCCGCCTTAATCCCCGTGAAACGGCGCCTCGCCGATTGACATGTGTTCAGCGACTCTATTGCAATCGGACGTAATTTCCGACGGGCGGCCGGAATCCAGGGATATTTTTTGGACAGAACGGTGCCGGAAACACCGAAAGCCCCGGCTCGGGGAGCCGGGGCTTCGGTATGTCGCGCGGTCGTCGCCGGACGTCCGCACCAAGGGCAGGCGTCAGACGTTCACACCGTGGCTGCGGAGGTAGGCGACCGGGTCGATGTCCGAGCCGTACTCGGCGGTCGTACGGGCCTCGAAGTGCAGGTGCGCCCCGGTGACGTTGCCTGTCGCGCCGGAGAGGGCGATCTGCTGGCCGGTGACGACCCGCTGGCCCACCGAGACACCGAAGGACGACAGGTGGCCGTACTGGGTGTACGTGCCGTCGTCCATCTTGATGACGATCTGGTTGCCGTAGGCCCCGCCCCAGCCGGCCTCCACCACGGTGCCGTAGCCGACCGCGTGGACCGGGGTGCCGGTGGAGGCGTGGAAGTCGATGCCGGTGTGGCTGCCGGAGGACCACAGCGAGCTGCTCGCAAGGTAGCCCGTGGAGACGTAGGAGCCGGTGATCGGCGAAACGAACGTGTTGAGACGCTTGCGCTCGGCCTCGCGGGCGGCGCGCTCCTCGGCCTTGCGGGCCGCCGCGGCCCGCGCCGCGGCCTTCGCGTGGGCGATCTCCTCGGCCAGCTGCTCGGCGGCCGCCTGCTGCTGGGCGGCGGCCTGGGCGTCGACCTGCTCGGCGGCCTGGTCGCCGAGGGTGACGACCGGGGTGAGGCCCGTCTGCTCGACGGAGTTCTCGGCGGCGAGCGCGGGGGCCGCGAGGGCGCCGACGACGCCGGTGGTGGCGAGAGCCGCGACACCGGCCGCGTGCGCACTGGTGCGCTTCATCCGGCTGGGACGACGGTGCTTGCCGGAAACGCCCGTGAACGCCATGTAGAGGCTGATCCTTTCCTTCCCTCTCGCCTACCGGGTTAGCTGACGGGTTCGGAGCAGGAAGGTCTCCTACGGGCCCCCTCGCGATACGCGCGGGCGTCCGATTCACCCCAGGGACATGGGTCCCCGGCTCCCCTGGCTCGCGCCGTACGGGGACTCGGCGATGACTGTCCGCTGCCGCGGATGCGGCGCACTGCCCGACGAACAGTCCAAGTGACCGTACGGGCGCGGTCTTTCGATCATCAAACGGAACGCGGTATTTGTTGCGCACGCCACAGGGCAGACGGGGCACCTCTCCCATAATTCGGACATCCCGGAACGGGCAGGGACCCCGGCGACCGACATGTCACCGGGGCCCCTGCCGCGCGCGTGCCCTACTCGGCGGACACGACGGTGACCTCTCCGATGCCGAGCGCCTCGACCGGCTCCTTGATCTGTGCCGCGTCGCCCACGAGGATCGTCACCAGACGGTCCACCGGGAAGGCGCTCACGGCCGCGGCGGTGGCCTCCACCGTGCCGGTCGCGGCGAGCTGCCGGTAGAGCGTCGCCTGGTAGTCGTCGGGCAGGTGCTGCTCGACCTGGTCGGCCAGCGTGGCCGCCACGGCCGCCGCGGTCTCGTACTTCAGCGGCGCCACCCCGACGAGGTTCTGCACGGCGACGTCGCGCTCCGCGTCGGTCAGCCCCTCCCCGGCGAGCGTGCGCAGCACGGTCCACAGGTCCGCCAGGGCGGGACCGGTGTTCGGGGTGTCCACGGAGCCGCTGATGGCGAGCATCGCGGCGCCCGTGCCGTCCGGCGCCGACCGCAGGACCTGGCCGAACGCGCGCACGCCGTAGGTGTAGCCCTTCTCCTCCCGCAGGACGCGGTCCAGCCGGGAGGTGAGGGTGCCGCCGAGGCAGTACGTGCCGAGCACCTGCGCGGGCCAGACCCGGTCGTGCCGGTCGGCACCGGTGCGGCCGATCAGCAGCTGCGTCTGGACCGCGCCGGGGCGGTCCACGATGACGACGCGGCCGGTGTCGTCGGCGCTCACCGGCGGCACCGGGCGGGGCTCGGCCGAGGAGCCCTTCCAGGCACCCAGGGTGTCGCCGAGCAGCTCGTCCAGGTCGATGCCCGCGAGGTCGCCGACGATCACGGCGGTGGCCGTGGCGGGGCGGACGTGCCGGTCGTAGAAGGCGCGTACGGCCGCGGAGTCGATCTTCGTGACCGTCTCCTCGGTGCCCTGGCGGGGGCGCGACATGCGCGAGGCCGCCGGGAACAGCTCCTTGGAGAGCTCCTTGGCCGCGCGGCGTGCGGGGTTGGCCAGCTCGTGCGGGATCTCGTCGAGCCGGTTGCGCACCAGCCGCTCGACCTCGTTGTCCGCGAAGGCGGGCGCGCGCAGGGCGTCGGCGAGCAGGCCGAGCGCCTTCGCCAGGCGCGAGACCGGCACTTCGAGGCTCAGCCGTACGCCGGGGTGGTCGGCGTGCGCGTCCAGCGTGGCGCCGCAGCGCTCCAGCTCGGCGGCGAACTCCTCCGCGGAGAGCTTGTCGGTGCCCTCCGAGAAGGCCCGCGCCATGATCGTGGCCACGCCGTCGAGACCGGCCGGCTCGGCCTCCAGCGGCGCGTCGAGGAGCACCTCGACGGCGACGACCTGCTGGCCGGGGCGGTGGCAGCTCAGCAGCGTCAGGCCGTTGTCCAGGGTGCCGCGCTCCGGCGCCGGGAACGCCCAGGGCCTGGCCTCGCCCGGCCGGGGCTGGGGATGGAACTGCATCGTGGCGAGCTCGGTCACTGGGCCGCCTCCTCGGTCTCGTCGGTGGCTTCCACGGTCGCCGCGGACTCCGGGTCTTCGGTGCGCTCCGCGGCCTCGGCCTCGTCCAGCGCCTCGGGGGCGGTCGGCTCGTACACGAGCACCGCGCGGTTGTCGGGGCGCAGGCGGGCCCTGGCGGCCTCCCGGACCTCCTCGGCCGTCACTTCCAGCACCCGCCCGACGGCGGTGAGGGCGAGCTGCGGGTCGCCGAACAGGACGGCGTAGCGGCACAGTTCGTCGGCGCGGCCCGCGACCGTGCCGAGCCGGTCCAGCCACTCGCGCTCCAACTGGGCCTGGGCGCGCTCCATCTCCTCGTCCGTGGGGCCCTCCTCGGCGAACCGGGCGAGCTCCTCGTCGATGGCGGCCTCGATGACCGGCACCTCGACGTCGCCGGAGGTCTTCACGTCCAGCCAGCCCAGGGAGGGCGCCCCCGCCAGCCGCAGCAGGCCGAAGCCGGCCGCCACCGCCGTACGGTCGCGCCGTACCAGCCGGTTGTAGAGGCGGGAGGACTCGCCGCCGCCCAGGACGGTCAGCGCCAGGTCGGCGGCGTCGCACGCGCGCGTGCCGTCGTGCGGCAGCCGGTAGGCGGCCATCAGGGCGCGCGCCGGGACCTCCTCCCGGACGACCTCGCGCAGCTGACCGCCGATGACCTCGGGCAGCGAGCCGTCGCGCGGGGCGGGCTTGCCGTCGTGGGAGGCGATGGACCCGAAGTACTTCTCGATCCAGGCGAGCGTCTGCGCCGGGTCGATGTCGCCGACCACGGACAGGACGGCGTTGTTCGGCGCGTAGTACGTCCGGAAGAACGCCCGCGCGTCCTCCAGGGTGGCCGCGTCCAGGTCGGCCATCGAGCCGATGGGCGTGTGGTGGTAGGGGTGGCCCTCCGGGTACGCGAGGGCGGTCAGCTTCTCGAACGCGGTGCCGTAGGGCACGTTGTCGTAGCGCTGGCGGCGCTCGTTCTTGACGACGTCGCGCTGGTTCTCCATGGAGTCGTCGTCGAGGGCGGCGAGCAGGGAGCCCATGCGGTCGGCCTCCAGCCAGAGGGCGAGCTCCAGCTGGTGGGTGGGCATGGTCTCGAAGTAGTTGGTGCGCTCGAAGCTGGTGGTGCCGTTGAGCGAGCCGCCCGCACCCTGCACCAGCTCGAAGTGGCCGTTGCCCTTGACCTGTCCGGACCCCTGGAACATCAGGTGCTCGAAGAGGTGAGCCAGGCCTGTACGTCCCTTGACTTCGTGGCGGGAGCCGACGTCGTACCAGAGGCACACCGCCGCGACCGGGGTCAGATGGTCCTCGGAGAGCACCACGCGAAGGCCGTTGGCCAAGCGGTGCTCGGTCGCTGTCAGGCCCCCGGAGCCTGCCTCGGCTGTGGCCGTGTGACCCATGGGCATGTACGTCCCTTCGATCGCCGACGCGGTCGTCCCGACCGCGCGTTTCGTGCCTGTCCTGCCACTGTATGCAAGCGGGCGGACCATGGGCGAAGTTCCCGCCGGACGTACGCCGAGAGCGAGATCGCGTAGCCTGCGGGCAGTCGTGGAGGCAGGCGCCGCTCCACACCGGGCCGGGCGGACGACGCCGGGGCCCCGCCCGCACTGTCAGTAGCGCGGTCCACAATGGTCCGCGTCAGAACCCGTTCACGCGTCAGCAAGGAGCCGGCAGCGATGGCCCGCCGCAGCACGAAGACCCCGCCGCCCGACGACTCGTACGAGGAGCGGATCCTCGACATCGACGTCGTCGACGAGATGCAGGGCTCCTTCCTCGAGTACGCGTACTCGGTCATCTACTCCCGCGCGCTGCCGGACGCCCGCGACGGCCTCAAGCCGGTGCACCGCCGCATCGTGTACCAGATGAACGAGATGGGCCTGCGCCCCGACCGCGGCTATGTGAAGTGCGCGCGTGTCGTCGGCGAGGTCATGGGCAAGCTCCACCCGCACGGCGACGCGTCGATCTACGACGCCCTGGTGCGCATGGCCCAGCCGTTCTCCATGCGCGTGCCGCTCGTCGACGGGCACGGCAACTTCGGTTCGCTGGGCAACGACGACCCGCCGGCCGCCATGCGGTACACCGAGTGCAAGGCCGCCGACGCCGCGAGCCTGATGACGGAGTCGATCGACGAGGACACCGTCGACTTCGCCCCCAACTACGACGGTCAGGAGCAGGAGCCGGCCACGCTGCCCGCGGCCTTCCCGAACCTCCTGGTGAACGGCTCGTCGGGCATCGCGGTCGGCATGGCCACGAACATGCCGCCGCACAACCTCGGCGAGGTCATCGCGGCCGCCCGCCACCTCATCCGCTATCCGGCCGCGGACCTGGACGCCCTGATGCGGTTCGTCCCGGGCCCGGACCTGCCCACCGGCGGCCGGATCGTCGGCCTCGGCGGCATCAGGGACGCGTACGAGAACGGCCGCGGCACCTTCAAGATCCGCGCCACGGTCGCGGTGGAGACCGTCACGGCCCGCCGCAAGGGCCTGATCGTCACCGAGCTGCCCTTCACGGTCGGCCCGGAGAAGGTGATCGCCAAGATCAAGGACCTGGTCGGCTCGAAGAAGATCCAGGGCATCGCCGACGTCAAGGACCTCACCGACCGCGCGCACGGCCTGCGCCTGGTCATCGAGATCAAGAACGGCTTCGTGCCGGAGGCGGTCCTGGAGCAGCTCTACAAGCTCACGCCGATGGAGGAGTCCTTCGGCATCAACAACGTCGCGCTGGTCGACGGCCAGCCGCTCACGCTGGGCCTGAAGGAGCTCCTGGAGGTCTACCTCGACCACCGGTTCGAGGTCGTCCGGCGCCGCTCGGAGTTCCGGCGCACCAAGCGGCGCGACCGGCTGCACCTGGTGGAGGGCCTGCTGACGGCGCTCGTCGACATCGACGAGGTCATCCGGCTGATCCGCTCCAGCGACAACTCCGCACAGGCGAAGGAGCGCCTGATGGAGCGCTTCGCGCTGTCGGAGATCCAGACGCAGTACATCCTGGACACCCCGCTGCGCCGACTGACCCGCTTCGACCGGATCGAGCTGGAGTCGGAGCAGGACCGGCTCAACACGGAGATCGCCGAGCTGACCCGCATCCTGGAGTCGGACGCGGAGCTGCGCAAGCTGGTCTCGGCCGAACTGGCCGCGGTGGCGAAGAAGTTCGGCACCGAGCGTCGTACGGTACTGCTGGAGTCCGCGGGCGCCCCCGCCGCCGCCGTGCCGCTCCAGGTCGCGGACGACCCGTGCCGGGTGCTGCTGTCGTCGACCGGCCTGCTGGCCCGTACGGCGAACGCGGAGCCCTTCCCGGCGGACCCCGACGCCCACCGCACCAAGCACGACGTGATCGTCTCGGCGGTGCCCGCCACCGCGCGCGGCGAGATCGGTGCCGTGACCTCCTCGGGCCGCCTGCTGCGGATCAACGTCGTCGACCTGCCGCAGCTCCCGGACACCGCGTCCGCGCCGAACCTGTCGGGCGGCGTCCCGCTCGCGGAGTTCGTCTCCCTCGACGACGACGAGACGCTGATCGGTCTGACCACGCTGGACGAGTCGTCGCCGGGCCTGGCCATCGGCACCGAACAGGGCGTGGTCAAGCGGGTGGTCCCGGACTATCCCACCAACAAGGACGAGTTGGAGGTCATCGCCCTCAAGGAGGGTGACCGGATCGTCGGCGCGGTGGAACTGCGCACCGGCGAGGAGGACCTGGTCTTCATCACGGACGACGCGCAGCTGCTGCGCTACCAGGCGTCGCAGGTGCGCCCGCAGGGCCGTCCGGCGGGCGGCATGGCGGGCATCAAGCTCACCGAGGGCGCGAAGGTGATCTCGTTCACCGTGGTGGACCCGGCCGTGGACGCGGTCGTCTTCACCGTCGCCGGCTCACGCGGCACCCTGGACGACTCCGTGCAGACGACCGCCAAGATGACCCCGTTCGACCAGTACCCGCGCAAGGGCCGCGCCACCGGCGGTGTCCGCTGCCAGCGGTTCCTGAAGGGCGAGGACTGCCTGTCCCTGGCCTGGGCGGGTCCCGTCCCGGCGCGGGCGGCGCAGAAGAACGGCACCCCGGCCGAGCTCCCGGAGATCGACCCGCGCCGCGACGGCTCGGGCGTGTCGCTGCCGAAGACGGTGGGCGTGGTGGCGGGTCCCTTCTAGAACTCCCCTTCTAGGGCTCGACCTCGTCGTCGTAGTCGTCGCCCTGGACGTACCGCAGGACGCCCCACATGCCGTGCTCGTCGGCGTGTGGGGCGTCGCTCGTGCACGCCTCCAACTCCTTGCGCAGGGCGGGCGCGTCGATGCCGGAGCCGATGAGCACGAGCTGGGTGAGCCGCGCCTCGCCCGGCCCCCAGGGCTCCGGATAGAAACGCAGGAACCGCCCGACGGCGTGCACGCGGTACCGGTTCCCGGTGTCGTACGGCCCGAAGTCGACGTACCCCTTGATCCGGTAGAGCCCCTCGGGCCTGCTGTCGAGGAAGGTCATGAGCCTGCGGGGGTCGAGGGGCTGCTCGCAGGCGAAGGACAGGCTGTCGTACGCGGTGTGCAGATGCCCCTCGTGCGCGCCCTCGCCCTCGCCGTCGTGCGGGTCGTGCAGGTCGTCGAAGGACAGCTGCCCGATGCGCTCCTCGCCGGGGCGGCAGTCGAACAGGTACTCGGGATCGATACGGCCGTAGGTGGCCGGTACGACGGCGGCGCCCCGGTCGGCGAGCGAACGGACCAGGCCGAGCACCCGCCCGCCGTCCACCGACCGGTCGAGTTTGTTGACCACGACGAGATCGGCGAGGGCGAGATGCCGGTCGATCTCGGGGTGCCGCGCGCGCGTGTCGTCGAACTCGGCGGCATCCACGACCTCGACGAGTCCGCCGTAGACGATCCCGGGATGCTCGCTGGCGAGCAGCATCCGCACGAGTTCCTGGGGCTCGGCGAGCCCGCTGGCCTCGATGACGACGACGTCGATGCCGGCGGACGGCTGCGCCAGCCGGTCGAGGAAGACGTCCAGCTCACTGCTGTCGACGGCGCAGCACAGACATCCGTTGCCGAGGGAGACGGTGGAGTCCCCGAGCGCCCCGGCCACCGCCATCGCGTCGATCTCGATGGCCCCGAAGTCGTTGACGATCGCCCCGATCCGGCTGCCGCCGCTGCGGTGGAGCAGATGGTTGAGCAGGGTCGTCTTGCCCGAGCCGAGGAATCCGGCGAGCACGATCACCGGAATCTGCTGCGGCCCCGGGGCCGGGCTCGGCTGGCTCAACGTACGACCTCTCTCACACCGACGCGCACACCGGCTCACGACCGGCGCACCTACGTGGAACGTATTGCCGCCCCAGGATACGAGCCGGAAGAATCCCCGCTGAGTGAACGATTGTTAGCAGCATCGGCGGGGCAGACGTTGGGCATGGCGTCGAAGTGTGCGACCCTCGCTTCCTTCCGTGCGCCTCCTCTCCGCCTCCCCGCCGATCAGAGCCGCTCGGCACCCTGGAGGCGGCACGCGCCGCCCATCGCTCGCCGGTCCCCACCCGTCGACCCACACTCCGACGACCGGCGGACGGTCGCTTGAATCGGGGATCTACATGGCCATACGGAAGCACTCTGCGGTGAGGCTGGGCTCCATCACAGCCGGCCTGACGCTCGCCACCGCCGCCTTGACGCTGGCCGCGCGCCATGGGCGGCTCGAGGAGGCTCGCCTGCACGTGAAGAGACTCGAACTCGAGGAATTGAACTCTCGGCGGGCGGCCCTGGCGCATCAACAGCGCATGCACTGGGAGTTGCTGTCCATGGCCATCCGCGATTCCTCACTGGCCTCGGTGATCGACACCTACGACAAGAGCATTCCCGCGGAGAAGCGGCGCCAGTTCCTCTACGCCAACGCCTGGTACGTCAACCTCTTCCATCTCTACCGATCGGGAATCCTCGACCAGGAGGAACTGTTCGGACGGCTGCGCGAGATCTTTCAGAGCCCGGTGCTGCGGGAGTACTGGGAGGCGTCGAAGGAGCAGCGCGCGTCCCTGAAGGAGTCGTCCGACGAGGCCTGGATCGGTCGCATGGTCGACGGCCTCATCAAGGATCTGGACGAAGCCGACACGGACGAGTGGTGGGTGGTGGGCAACCCCCCGACGGACTGACTCGCCGGGTGTGTTTTCGCTTTGTGGACGCATACGCCTCATGAAGCCCAGTAGCGTGCTGCTCACCACTCTGCCGAAAACCTCTGTAAGGACCGATATCCCTTGAAGATCGTGCGTCGCATCGGTGTGCCTCCGAGCGCCCGTGGCAGTTCCTCAGGATCCACCTGCCCGGACGTGTTCGAACTGAGTGACGGCAATTTCGCCGTCATCGGCACCGAGGCCACCGAGGCGCTGGACGGCGAGCTCCCCAGCGACGCCGCCCGCGCAGACTACGAACGCATCGTCATCGTGAGCCGGGAGACCCTGATCCGCGCCAAGGCGGACATTCCCGACGCCTGACGTTCCTTCACGAGTACGCGTCCGCGTCCGCGTCGACCCGTCCCGTCACCCCCGGCTGCACGCAACCGTTGAGCGAGCCGGGACCGATCCGGCGAGCAGCCCGGCACCCCGTCACCGCTCGTTCAGTCACCGATGAGGCCTGGCGCCAGAACGGCACCAGGCCACACGCGCCCCTCAGGCCGCGTCCGGCACCTTCACCGGCGCTCCCGGCCCCACATACCGCGCCACCGGGCGGATGATCTTCGAGTCCTCCGCCTGTTCCAGGATGTTCGCGCTCCAGCCCACCACGCGCCCCGCCGCGAAGGTAGGCGTGAACATCGACCGCGGCAGACCGCAGAGCTCCATGACCACACCCGCGTAGAACTCGACGTTGGTGTGCAGTTCGCGCCCCGGCTTGAGTTCGGCGAGGATCGCCTCCACCCGGCGCTCGACCTCGACGGCGAAATCCACCCGCGGGCCGCCGAACTCCAGCGCGATCTCCCGCAACATCCGGGAGCGGGGGTCCTCCGTGCGGTAGACGGCGTGACCGAAGCCCATGATGCGTTCGCCCGCGAGAACCCGCTCACGGATCCAGGGGTCGATCCGCTCGGGCGTGCCGATCGCGTCCAGGGTGTCCAGGGCACGGCTGGGAGCACCGCCGTGCAACGGCCCCGACAGCGCGCCCACGGCGCCGACCAGACAGGCCGCCACGTCCGCCCCCGTCGACGCGATGACGCGCGCGGTGAAGGTTGACGCATTGAAGCCGTGATCAATGGTCGAGATCAGGTATTGCTCGACCGCACGGGCCTTGCGCGGGTCGGGCTCGACGCCGGTCAGCATGTACAGGTAGTTCGCCGCGTACGACAGGTCCGCGCGGGGTTCCACCGGGGCGAGCCCCGACCGCAGCCGGTGCAGCGCGGTGAGCAGTGTCGGTACGGCCGCGGCGGCCACGACGGTGTCCTCCCGGCGCCGGGCGGCGTCGATGTCGTACACGGGACGAAACCCCTGGGCCGCACCGAGCAGGGACAGGGCCGTGCGCATACCGGCGAGCGGGCCGGAGTCGCCGCCGGCCGCGGCGATGGCCGGCAGCGCCGCGCGCACGCCGTCGGGCAGCCGGCGCAGTTCGGCGGTCCTGGCGGCGAAGGCGGCGCTCTGTTCGGCGTCCGGCAGTCCGCCGTGGACCAGGAGGTGCCAGACGTCCTCGAAGCCGCGGGTCTGCGCGAGCTCGACGGCCGAGTACTGGCGGTAGTGGTAGAAGCCCTCGACCCCCCGGACGTCACCGATCTCGGTGTCGGTGACGACGACGCCCGCGAGTCCCCGCGGCACGTCGACACGAGTGGCCGCGGCCCTGTTGACGGACATGTTTGCCTCCCTGGAGTTGATTGGACTGTCCATGGTTGACTATTTATCTGTCAATATTGATTAGATCAATATATCCAGGGGCCGCTAACGTGACCTTCATGCGCGATCAAGAGCCCGACGCAGGTCACCCGGGGCGGCGGCTGAGCACCAAGGAGGCCGCCGAGCTGCTCGGCGTGAAGCCCGAGACCGTGTACGCGTACGTGAGCCGCGGCCAGCTCGGCAGCCGGCGCGTACCCGGCGGCCGCGGCAGCACCTTCGACGCCAACGAGGTCGAGGCGCTCGCCCGGCGCAACAGGCGGGAGAGCGGCGGGACTTCCGGCAGCGGCTCGGAGCTGTCCGTACGCACCCGCATTACGCTCATCGAGAAGGACCGGTACTACTTCCGCGGCGTCGACGCCGTCGAGCTGGCCGCACGGCACTCCTACGAGGAGATCGCCGAGTGGCTGTGGACGGGACGGCTGCGCCCCGGCGTCGCGTTCACCGCTCCCGAGGCATCCGTCGCCGTCGCCCGGCACGCGGTCGCCGCGCTGCCCGAACACACCGGGCCCACCGACCGGTTGCGGGTCGCCGCGATCGCCGCCGCGGTCGCCGACCCGCTGCGCTTCGACCTGACCGAGGACGCCGTGCTCGGCACCGCGCGCATCCTCGTCCCCACTCTCGTCGCGGCGCTGCCGCCGATGCGGCCCACCCGCCACGACACGGGCCCGCTGGCCCACCGGCTCTGGCCGCGGCTGACCGGCCGGGACGCCGACGAGGCGTCACTGCGGGTCCTGGACACGGCACTCGGCCTGCTCGTCGACCACGACCTGGCCGCCTCCACGCTCGCGGTGCGCGTCGCGGCGTCGGCCCGGGCCCATCCCTACGCGGCCGTCTCCGCCGGTCTCGGCGTCCTCGAAGGTCCCCTGCACGGCGCCGCCAGCGGACTCGCCCACCGTCTGCTGCTGGAGGTGCTCGACCAGGGGGACGCGGCGCCCGTGATCGCGGAGGAGCTGCGGGCCGGCCGCCGCGTCCCCGGTCTCGGCCACCGTCTCTACCCCGGCGAGGACCCGCGCGCGCGTGCTCTGTTCACCCTTCTGGAGGACATCCCTCGGGCCGCGCCCGCCCTCGCGGCCGCCCACGACATCGTGGCCACCACCGCCCGCCACACCCCGCTGCACGCCAACGTGGACCTCGCCCTGGCCGTGCTGACCGTGTCCTGCGGGATGCCGGCCTCGGCGGGCGAGACGATCTTCGCCGTCGCCCGTACGGCGGGCTGGATCGCCCACGCCCTGGAGGAGTACGGGGAGCGTCCGCTGCGGATGCGGCCGAGCGGCCACTACGTGGGGCCGCGGCCGCCGCAGCCCCTCCCGGAGTAGCGACGACGGCCGGTCCGGCCACGCCCGTGGCCGGACCGGGACCTGGTCACGCGGACGGACAGAGACCCGGGCGAGGTCGCCTCGGGCTCGGCCGGAAGCCACCGCACATCAAGTCAGGTTAGGCTCACCTCTGTGAGTACGTGTGCGACCGTCTCGGGGGACCTCGACGAGCCCGTTTCCGGAACCGCGGCCACGGCACGGACATGGCTCCTGCTGGAACAGCCGGGTCCATGGGGCGTCAAGGCGCTCACTTCGAGCCACCTGGATCCGGTGCTGGGCCGCGCCCTTGAGGCGGCGGCCGACGGCACGGGCGTACGCGTCGCGCTCATCCGCCGCCCTGGCCCGCACGCCGACTTCGGCACGCCGCTCGTCCGGAGGGTCTACGCGGCCCACACCACGCCCGGGAACGTGTGGCTGCACAGCGCCACGACCACCGCCCCGGAACGCCTGCTCGACCTGGACTTCGCCGCCCTCGGCCAGGGCGACCACCGGACCTTCGCGGCCGCGCTGGGCGGCCGGCCCCACACCGGGGACCCCCTCGCGCTCGTGTGCACCAACGGCAAGCGCGACCGCTGCTGCGCGCTGCTCGGCCGCCCGCTCGCGGCGGAGCTCGCCGCCCGCGCGGTGGAGGGCGTCTGGGAGGTCACCCATCTGGGTGGTCATCGCTTTTCGCCCACGGTGCTCGTCCTGCCGCACGGTTACGCGTACGGACGGACCGACGCCCGGACCGTCGTGGAGGTCCTCCAGGGCGTCCAGGAGGGGCGGATCGTGACCCGGGGGTGCCGCGGGAGCTCCGCCTGGGAGCGGCCCGGCCAGGCGGCCGAGCTGGCCGTGCGCGCCTCGGTGGGCGAGGACGCGGCGGGCGTGCTGAGCGTCGTACGGACCGACGGTGCGGCGCCACGCTGGGAGGTGACCGTCGCCCACGCCGACGGCCGTCACTGGCGGGTCGTCGTGGCCCAGGGCGCCTGTCTGCCGCCCCGCCCCGAAAGCTGTGGGGCCTCGCTCCTGGGCACACCGGCCCGGATGGACGTGGTGGCGGTGCGCGAGCTGACGACGGCCGCGCTGGCGGGCTGACCTCCCCTCCCCGGACGGACGGCGGCCGCACCGACGGAGTGCCCCCTTCCCGGACGGCCGACGGCTGCGCTGGCCGACCGACCTCCCCACCCGGACGGACGTCGGCCGAGGCAGCCACGCCCCTCCCCTGCCGCACAACCCACGCCTACACGTACGGTCGGGGCCATGAGCCCCACTTCACCCGTACGCCGCCTGCGCCTGGGACTGCCCCGGCGGGTGTTCTCGCAGATCCTGCTGATGCAGGTGGCGATCGCCGCGGGGGTCGCGGTCCTGGCGACCGGTCTGTTCCTGGCGCCGCTCGGCCACCAGCTCGACGCCGAAGCGATGCGACGCGCGCTCGCGATCGCGCAGAGCACCGCCGCTCAGCCGCAGATCGCCGAGGACCTGGAGAGCACACCGGCCACGGTCGACGGGCCGGTGCAGCGGGAGGCGGAGCGGATCAGGAAGGCCAGCAGGGCCGAGTACGTCGTGGTGATGAACATGGACGGCACGCGCTGGTCGCACCGGGACCCCGCGCAGGTGGGCCGCCCGGTCTCGACCGACCCCCGCCGGGCCCTGGCCGGGCATGAGGTGATGGAGATCGACAGCGGCACCCTGGGGCGCTCGGCGCGCGGCAAGGTGCCCCTGCGCGACAGCCACGGCGAGATCATCGGGGCGGTGTCGGTCGGCATCGAGTACAACAGCGTCCGGACCCGGCTGCTCCACGAGATCCCGGGCCTGCTGGCCTACGCGGGCAGCGCGCTCGCCGTCGGCGCGCTGGCCGCCTGGCTGATCTCCCGGCGCGTCCAGCGGCAGACCCGCGACCTGGCCTTCTCGGACATCTCCGCGCTGCTGGCGGAACGCGAGGCGATGCTGCACGGCATACGCGAGGGTGTCGTCGCCCTGGACCGCGCCGGCCGCATACGCCTCCTCAACGACGAGGCGCAACGTCTGCTGGACCTCGGCGAGGAGGTCGTCGGCGAGTCTCCCGACGAGGCGCTCGGCGAGGGTCGTACGGCGGACGTACTGGCCGGCCGGGTGACCGGCACCGATCTGCTCACCGTCCGCGGTCAGCGCGTCCTGGTCGCCAACCGCATGCCGACCGACGACGGGGGCGCCGTGGCCACCCTGCGCGACCGCACCGAGCTGGAACAGCTCGGCCGGGAGCTGGACTCCACCCGCGGCCTCATCGACGCGCTGCGCGCCCAGGACCACGAGCACGCCAACCGGTTGCACACCCTGCTCGGACTGCTGGAGCTGGAGATGTTCGACGACGCGGTGGAGTTCATCGGAGAGGTGGTCGGCGACCACCGCGTGACGGCGGAACAGGTCACCGAGAAGATCCAGGACCCGCTGCTGGCGGCCCTGCTGGTCGGCAAGGCGACCGTGGCGGCCGAGCGCGCCGTCGCCCTGTGGGTCTCGGACCGCACCTGGCTGCCGGACCGGCTGGTCGATCCCAGGGGCCTGGTGACGGTCGTCGGCAACCTGGTGGACAACGCGCTCGACGCGGTCGGGGGCACACCGCACGCACGCGTGGAGGTCGAATTGCACGCCGAGGGCCGTACCGCCGTACTGCGGGTGAGGGACACCGGCCCCGGGATCCCGGCGGAGCGACGGGAGCTGGTCTTCGCCGAGGGCTGGTCCACGAAGCAGCCTCCCCCGCACGGTCAGCGCGGCATCGGACTTCCCCTGGTGCGCAGGCTCGCCGAGCGGCAGGGCGGGACGGTGACGGTGAGCGACGCGGACGGCGGGGGTGCGGAGTTCACGGTGGTCCTGCCGGAGGCGCTGGCCGAGGCGGAGCTGGATCCCGCCCGCCACGCGTCGACGCCGAGCACGGCGTGGACGGAGGCGGACGCCGTGAGCCGCCCGGAACACCGTGAGGTGGGGGCGGCTCACGCCTGAGGCGCCACGGGACCGTGGGGGGCGGGGCCGGGACCGCGCCGCCCCCCGTGCGTGTGAATCAGCCGGTCGCCTTCTTGACGAACTCCGTGGTGTACGTCTTGTCCAGGTCGACGTCGGCGTTCTGGATGGTGGGGTTGAACGCCTTGAGCACCTTCTCGACGGTCTCGGGGCCGCCCTCGGGCATCACCCCGTCGACGGTGAACATCGGCAGCGTGCTCTTGATGGCTTCCGCGTAGAGCGTCTTGTTGCCCTGGGAGTAGTCGGCGGGCATCTTGTCGGCGATCTCGGTGGCGCTGTGGGTGGACATCCACTTGAGCGTCTTGACGAATGCATTGGCCAGCTTCTGGACGGTGGCCTTGTGCCCGTTCACCCAGTCCGTCTGCATGTACAGACTGGACGACGGGTACGGGCCGCCCAGCGCCTCCTGCGAGCCCTCGGGCGTCCGCATGTCGAGGAGGACCCGGCCCGCCTTCTTGTCCAGGATCGTGGCGACGGTCGGGTCGGTCGTCATGCCGCCGTCTATGGCGCCCTGCTGGAGAGCCGAGATGAACGTGGGCCCCGCGCCCACCGCGACCGGGGTGAACTCGCTGATCTTCACCCCGTTCTTGACCGCGAGGTACTTGGTGAGGAAGTCGGTCGAGGATCCGAGGCCGGTGACGCCGAGCTTCTTGCCCTTGAAGTCCTTGGGCGAGGTGATGTCGCCGGCGGCCTTGGTGGAGACGACCTCCACCTCTCCGGGCGCATGCGAGAACTGCACGACCGACTCCACGGCCTTGCCCTTCACCTGAAGGTCGAGCGTGTGGTCGTAGAAGCCGACCGCCCCCTGGACCTGGCCGGAGACGAGGGCCGTCTCGGCCTGGACGCCCGCGGGCTCGCTCAGCAGCTCCACGTCGAGGCCCTCGGCGTCGAAGAAGCCGAGCCGCTGGGTCAGCACCGCCGGCATGTAGATGACCTTGTCCAGGCCACCGACCATGATCTTGACCTTCTCGCCCTTTCCGCCGCCCTTGGCGCCGGAGCCGGAGGAGGCGGTACCGGCCGCGTCGTTGGCACAGGCGGTGAGGGAGGAGAGGGCGAGCAGTCCGGCGGCTGCCAGGGTGGTGTATCTGGCGGTCTTGCGCATGGCGGTTCACGTCCTTGTGAGATGGCGGTGCGAGACAGACGGGAAGGAGAAGTACGGGAGGGAGAGCTTCCGAAGAGGGCTCAGTCGCCGGAGCCCGACGGCTTCCACCGGAAGATGCGGCGCTCGGCGAAGGTCAGCAGCCCCTCGGCGACGAGCGCGACGACGGCGAGGATGACCATCGCGGCGTACACACCGGCCGCGTTGAAGGTCCCCTGGGACTGCGCGACGAGCAGGCCGATGCCCTTGGTCGCGCCGATGTACTCGCCGACGATGGCGCCGATGAGGGCGAAGCCGAAGCTGACGTGGAGGCTGGTGAAGATCCACGAAGTGGCGGACGGGATGACCACCTGAAGGGTCACCCTGCGGTCGCTGGCGCCGAGGATCCTGGCGTTGGCCACCAGGTTGCGGTCGACCTCACGGGCGCCCTGGAAGGCGTTGAAGAACACCGGGAAGAACACCAGGACGACCGCGGACGCGACCTTGGACGCGGGACCGAGCCCGAACCAGATCACGAAGATCGGAGCAAGGACGATCCTGGGTATGGAGTTGAGCACCTTGATGTATGGCCCAAGGACATCGGCGAGGAAGGCGATCCGGCCCAGGGCGATACCGCACACGACACCGCCGATCACACCGATGATCCAGCCGAGCAGCGCCTCGTAGAGCGTGTACCAGATCTGCTCGCCCAGGGAGCCGAGCGCGGTCCCGTGGGTCAGCCAGGTGTAGATCTGGTCCCAGATCTTCGAAGGCATCGAGAAGTTGAACGGATCGATCACGTTGGCCCGGGAGAGGACCTCCCACAGACCGAGGACGGCGATCAGCAGCAGCGCGCGGGACGCCAGGACGACGATGCGGCGTCTGCGCGCGGCGCGGGCCCGTGAGTGCGCGCGTCCCCGCTGGTCCGTCTCTTTTCCGGCCGGGACGACGACGGTCTCGGGCATGACCTCAGGCGACATTCGCGGCGCCCCTCTCGCGAGTGATGCGGACCTCTTCGCCGAGCGACTCCCAGATCTCGCGGTAGATCTCGATGAACCGCGGCTCCAGCCGCACCGCCTCGACCTTGCGCGGCCGCGGCAGGTCGATGTCGAAGATCTGCTTGACGGTGGCGGGCCCGGCCGTCATGACGACGACCTTGTCGGCCAGGGCGATGGACTCCTCCAGGTCGTGGGTGACGAAGACGACAGAGGCGCCGGTGCCCTCCCACAGCTCCAGCAGCTCGTCCGACATCAGGGCCCTGGTCTGCACGTCGAGCGCCGAGAACGGCTCGTCCATCAGCAGGATCTCGGGGTCGTTGACGAAGGTCGCGGCGAGGGCGACACGCTTGCGCTGACCGCCGGAGAGCTGGTGCGGGTAGCGGTCCTCGAAGGCGGCGAGGCCCACCCGGGCCAGCCATTCACGGGCCTTCTCCCGGGCCTCCGCCTTGGGCACGCCGCGGAAGAGCGGGCCGGCCATCACATTGGACAGGACCGTGCGCCAGGGGAAGGTGGCGTCCTGCTGGAAGACGAAACCGACCTTGCCGCCTACGCCGCGCACCGGCTCCCCCGAGACCAGCACCTCACCCTCGGTGGGCTCTTCCAGGCCGCTGACCAGCGTCAACGTGGTGGACTTGCCGCAGCCCGTGGGGCCGACGACCGCCACGAACTCGCCGCGCCCGACCGTGAGGTCAAGCTCTCTGACAGCGGTGTGCAGACCCCCCGACGGGGTCTTGAAGATCTTGCTCGCGCCCCGTAGTTCGATGGAGGGGCTGGTGTCTGGGCTCATGGCCGAGGACCGTAGATCCGGCCGGTGCCCCGGCAGCAGTCTTCTGCGCGCTGGCCGATGTTTTGCTCGCAGGAGCCTGTTGTGCTCTTTTTGATCGCGCTACAAAAGCGGAGCCGAAACATGGGCGTAACGCCCGCTGGCCTTGAGGAAGAGAGGGCCAATGATTGACGTCATGGTCGTGGACGACGACTTCCGTGTTGCCGAGATCAACGCCAGGTACGTGGGAAAGGTTCCCGGATTCCGGGTGGCCGCCCGCGCGCACAGCGCTGCCCAGGCGCTGGCCACCGTCGAGCAGGGCTGTATCGACCTGGTGCTGCTCGACCACTACCTCCCCGACCGGACGGGCCTGCAACTCGTCCACCGCATGAGGGAGCAGGGGCACGGCACCGACGTCATCATGATCACGGCGGCCGGCGATGTGGCGACCGTGCAGGCCGCTATGCGCCTGGGCGCCCTGCACTACCTGGTGAAACCATTCACCTTCGCCGCGCTGCGCACCCGTCTCGACTCCTACGCGGCCCTGCGCCGCACCGTCGACCGCGTCGGCGGCCGCGGCATCGCGGGCCAGGAGCAGGTCGACCGGATCTTCGGTGCGCTGCGCACCGCGCCGGGGCCGACGGCGCCGGGGCTGCCGAGCGGGCACTCGGAGCCGACCACCGACCTGATCTGCACCGTGCTGCACCGCGCGGAGCATCCCCTGTCCGCCCACGAGGTCGCCGCCGAGACCGGCCTGAGCCGCTCCACCGCCCAGCGCTACCTCCGCCATCTGGAACAGGCCGGACGCCTGCGCCTCAGCCTCAGATACGGCGACACCGGCCGCCCGGAGCACCGCTACGCCTGGGTGGCGCCGTAGGCGCACGTCGGCAGCGACAGCGCAGCAGCGGCGGCGACGGGACGGCCGGAGCTGCGCTACACGGCCCCCGCTCCCGTCAGCGACCGCACCTCGATCTCCGCGTGTTTGGCCTCGTCCGGTGGCTCGGCCGAGGTGACGGTACCGAGCCAGCCCGCGACGAAGCCCAGTGGAATCGAGACGAGCCCGGGGTTCTGGAGCGGGAAGTACTGGAAGTCGACGTCCGGGAACAGCGACTCCGGGCTGCCCGACACCACCGGCGACAGCACGACGAGAGCCAGCGCCGGAACCAGCCCGCCGTACACGGCCCACACGGCGCCACGCGTGGTGAAGCCGCGCCAGAACAGCGAGTAGAGCAGCACCGGCAGGTTCGCGGACGCGGCGACGGCGAAGGCGAGTCCCACGAGGAACGCGACGTTGAGATCACGGGCCAGCAGTCCGAGCCCGATCGCCAGCGCTCCGATGCCGACCGCGGCGGTCCGCGCCACGGCCACCTCGCTGTACGGTTCCGCCCGTCGACGGCGCAGCGACGCGTAGAGGTCGTGGGCGACGGAGGCCGAGGACGCGAGGGTGATCCCGGCGACCACCGCGAGGATGGTGGCGAAGGCGATCGCGGCCACGATCGCGAACAGGACCGTGCCCCAGGTGGAGTCCGTGCCGCCGCCCAGGTCGAGTGCCAGCAGCGGAACCGCCGTGTTGCCGGCCGCGTTCGACGTCCGCACCGCTTCCGGCCCCACGATCGCGGCCGCCCCGAACCCGAGGACGATCGTCATCAGATAGAAGCCGCCGATGAGCCCGATCGACCACACGACCGAACGCCGTGCCGCCCGCGCGGTGGGCACGGTGTAGAAGCGGGACAGGATGTGGGGCAGTCCTGCCGTGCCCAGCACCAGTGCCAGCCCCAGGCTGATGAAGTCGAGACGGGCGGTCCAGTCGCCGCCGTACTTCAGTCCCGGCGCCAGGAACGCGGACCCGTGGCCGCTGCGCTCGGCCGCGGTGAGCAGCAGTTGGTCGAAGTCGCCGTGGAACCGCATCAGGACGAGAACGGTCAGCACGACGGTCCCCCCGAGCAGCAGCACCGCCTTGACGATCTGGATCCACGTGGTGGCCCGCATGCCGCCCAGCGACACATAGATCACCATGAGCGCACCGACACCGATCACGGTCCACGCCTGCGCCGCCGCACCCGTCCGTCCGAGCAGCAGAGCGACCAGGCTGCCCGCGCCCACCATCTGCGCCACCAGGTAGAGAACCGACACGGTGACCGAGGAGGTTCCCGACGCGATCCGCACCGGACGTTCCTTCATCCGGGCCGCGACCACATCGGCCAGCGTGAACCGGCCGCAGTTGCGGACCAGTTCCGCGACGAGGAACAGCACGAGCAGCCAGGCCACGAGGAAGCCCACCGAATACAGCAGGCCGTCGTAGCCGAACAGCGCGATCAGACCGGAGATGCCGAGGAAGGACGCGGCCGACATGTAGTCGCCCGCGATGGCGAAGCCGTTCTCCATGGGCGAGAAGAGGCGGCCGCCCGCGTAGAACTCCTCCGCGGAACCGTGCCGGTTGCGGCTCACCCAGGTGGTGATCCCCAGTGTCACGGCGATGACCACGCTGAACAGCAGCAGTGCCAAAGTTTGGTGATCACCCGTCACGACCTACCGCCCCCGAGTCCCCGTGTCAGTTCCTGGGTGTCCCAACGCAGTTCGAGCGCGGCCCGGTCCCTGCGCAGCCGCGCGTGTCGGGCGTAGGCCCAGGTGAGCAGGAACGTGGTGAGGAACTGGCCGAGCCCGGCGAGCATCGCCACGTTCACGGCACCCGCCACCGGCTGCGCCATGAATCCCGGCGCCGTCGTCGCGGTCACCACGTACGCCACGTACCAGGCGAAGAAGGCGGCGACGGCCGGCACCACGAACCTCCGGTACCGACTGCGTACCTCCTGGAAGGCGGCGCTGCGCTGTACCTCCAGGTAGACGTCGGCCATGGCCCGCGCCCCGTCCTCCCGTTCCTGCCGTGCCTGTGGAACGGAACCCGCCGGCAGGCGCCCGGCGTCCGACTCGCCCCAGCCGGAGGCGAGCTCGTCGTACCAGGGGTCGTCGTACGGCAGGACGGTCGGCGCTCCGGCGTGGTCCGGGGCAATCCGTTCGTGGTTCTCGTCGGGACTCTCGGGACCGCCCTCGCCGCCGCGCGGGTGCCCGTTGCTTGACTGCATACCCAAGCATGGACAGAACGGGAAGATCCCCGACTCTCCTTCCCCCTGCTCTTCACCCCATCAGGTGACTCAACCCGCTGGTGGGCGAGCCAGTCCCTTCGCAAACGCATAGCGCACAGCCTGTGCACGGTCCTTGATCCCGGTCTTGGCGAACAGGTTGTTGATATGGGTCTTCACGGTCGCCGTGGAGACGTGCAGTCTGCGGGCGATCTCCTGGTTGCTGAGCCCTTCGGCGATCAGCGCCAGTACGTCGGTCTCCCGCGCGGTGAGCCCGTCGGGCGCGTCGGCGGGCGCCGCCGGAGCCGCTTCGGGCTCGGACAGCCGCTCCAGCAGCCGCCGTTGGATGCTCGGCGCCAGTCCCGCGTCACCGGACAGCACGCTGTGCACGGCCCGTACGATCTCTTCGCCTCCGGCGTCCTTGGTGAGGTAACCGCGCGCCCCTGCCCGCAGGGCCGGGAACAGCGAGTCGTCGTCCGCGTAGGTCGTGAGCACCACCACGTGCGTCCGGGGGTACTCCGAGCGGATCCGCCGCGTCGCCTCCACCCCGTCGCAGCGGGGCATGCGCAGGTCCATCAGCACCACGTCCGGCGCGAGTTCGGCCACCAGACGCACCGCCTCGTCCCCGTCGCCCGCGGAGCCGACGACCTCGACCCCGGGCAGCAGCCCCAACAGCATCACGATGCCCTCCCGCACGACGGTCTGGTCGTCGACGACCACGACCCGCGCAGGCTTCGGCGCTGCTTCCTCCGTCATGTCGGCACCTTCAGCGTCACCACGAACCCCTCCTCGCCGGGACCGGCCCGGAGCGAACCGCCGAGCAGTTCGGCGCGCTCCCGCATGCCCAGCAGACCGTACCCGCCTCCCGCCTCGGAGAGTTCGCCCGGCGAGCCACCCGAGTCCCTTACGTCCAGCGTCACTTCGTGTGCCCGGTAGTCGAGCCGGACCCGGACCTCGGCGCCCGGGGCATGCTTGCGAGCGTTGGTGAGGGCTTCCTGGGCGACCCTGCGCACCGCCTGGGACGCCTCGGCAGGCAGCGGTCTGCGCTCACCCGTTATGGTGACCTCCGCTCCGTCGGCCGCTCGGACGAGCTCCGCCAGATAGTCCTCCAGTGGCGTCATCTCCCCGCGCAGCGCGGACAGCGCCTGCCGGGTCTCGGCGAGCCCGTCGCGGGCCATTCCCCGGGCCGCGACGACCCGTTCGAGGATCCGGTCCCGGTCGGCCCCCCGCTCGATCAGCAGCCTGGCCGCCTCCAGGTGCACGAGCTGCGCCGAGAGACTGTGGGCCAGCACGTCGTGGATCTCCCTCGCGATGCGGGTCCGCTCCGCCAGCGCCGCGGATTCCGCCTCGGCGGCCCGTGCCGCGCGCTCCTGGGCGAGCAGCCGCTGGGCGCTGCCCCGGGCCTCGGCGTCCAGTCGCAGGACGTAGCCGGCGAGGGCCATGCCGGTGACGGTTGCGGCAGTCGTCAGCCAGACGTCGTTGTTCACGGCGGCGAACGAGGCGAGGGCGACGGAGGCGATGGGCAGCGCTGCCCCCAGGGGCATCCGCTCCAGCGCGGAGATCGCGCAGCCGCACCACAGGACGAGGGCCGGCCCGTCGAAGCCCGCGGACTGGGCCAGCACCGCCATCCCGAGCAGCGGGACGGCCAGGACGAGCGACGGCACCAGCCGGTGCTGGAGAGTGGTCCGCCAGAATCCCCAGGCGAGCGCTCCGGTCACGGCGATCCCTGCGACGGCGAGCACGATGCCCCAGCCGTGCACGTGCTTGCTGTTGAACACGCTCCACAGCAGCATCCCGAGGACCAGGACGCGGATGCCCCAGGACATCAGGCGCCTCGGCCGTGAGAGGCCGTTGCGGCCGAGCGCCTCCGGGGACGGCCAGCGCGTCCAGGCATTGCGCGTCATACCCGCTCCTTCCGCAGGGACAGGGGCGTGCCGTCACCACACATCGCGGACCGGGCGTCCGCCGAGGCCACGGTCCGCGCCCGCAGGACCAGGATGCCGGAGCGGACCAGCAGGGTGGCCGCGAGGCCGAGCATCAGGGCCGAACTGCCCTGGTGCACTCCGAGCGCGAGGCCGAGTCCGAGAAGGCCCGCGCGCAGACCGATGCCGACGATCCAGACGGCCACGCCGGCCTTGGTGCCCTTGCTCCACACAGCGCCGTCGGGCTCCGCCCATATCCGGGTGGTCCAGGCCCAGCCGGCCCCCACGGCCAGTCCGATGAGGAGCTCGACGCCCAGCAGCAGCACCGACGTCGTGCGGTGGTGAACGTCGAGCATGTCCGGCTCCCGCAGCGCCACCACGGCCAGAATCACAGGCAGCAGCCACCAGCGCCGGTCGGCGTCGACCTGACGTGCGCGGAACTGTCGTACGACCACCCAGACGACCGCGGCGACGATCACCAACGCGTTGACCAGCCCGGACATCACAGCCTCCGTGAGCGGAAGGGGAGACCGACAGCGAGTGCCGTCGACGCCTTCGACGCTACGGAAATCCGCGAAGCGGCAGATCGGAGCCAGGGTGGATCATGGGTGGATCCCACAGGCCCGCCGTTTCCACCCGGGGGTGGAGACGGCCTCGACGACAATGCGGCCCGAGCCCACCGGCGGCGGCCGCCCGCATCTGCCGGAGCCCGCTCCGATGGACAGGAGCGGGCTCGGATCGAGTCGGCCGGATCCGATTCCGAATCACGATCCGGGCCGGCGCAGGGCTGGACCCGGCCCTGCTCCGGCCCGGTCCAGTCCGGCGCCGCGGCTACGCGTCGATGCGCGACCGGTCCAGCGTCGCCGCCGAGCTCGAGATGAACTCCTTGCGGGGTGCCACGTCGTTGCCCATCAGCAGATCGAAGACCTGCTCGGCGGATTCCAGGTCGGAGAGGTTGATGCGGCGGAGGGTGCGGTGGCGCGGGTCCATCGTCGTCTCGGCCAGCTGGTCGGCGTCCATCTCGCCCAGACCCTTGTAGCGCTGGATGGAGTCCTTGTAGCGGATGTTCTTGCTCTGGAACTCCATGAGCTTGTCGCGCAGCTCACGGTCCGAGTACGTGTAGACGTACTTGTCCTGGCCCCGCTTCGGCTGGGTCAGCTCGATCCGGTGCAGCGGGGGCACCGCGGCGAACACCCGGCCGGACTCGACCATGGGCCGCATGTAGCGGTGGAACAGGGTCAGCAGCAGGGTACGGATGTGGGAGCCGTCCACATCGGCGTCGGTCATCATGATGATCTTGCCGTAGCGCGCCGCCTCGATGTCGAAGGTCCGGCCGGATCCGGCTCCTATGACCTGGATGATCGCACCGCACTCGGCGTTCTTGAGCATGTCCGTCACAGACGACTTCTGGACGTTGAGGATCTTGCCTCGGATCGGCAGCAGCGCCTGGAACTCGGAGTTCCGGGCGAGCTTGGCGGTGCCGAGCGCGGAGTCTCCCTCGACGATGAACAGCTCGCTGCGGTCGACGTCGTCGCTCCGGCAGTCGGCCAGCTTGGCGGGCAGCGAGGAGGACTCCAGAGCCGTCTTGCGGCGCTGCGCGTCCTTGTGCTGCCGCGCCGCGATGCGCGTCCGGGCGGCGGCGACGGCCTTCTCCATGACCACCCGGGCCTGGGCCGCGTCGTCACGCTTCGTGGAGGTCAGGAACGCCTTGAGCTCCTTGGAGATCACGGTGTTCACGATGCGGCGGGCCGCCGAGGTGCCGAGGACCTCCTTGGTCTGTCCCTCGAACTGCGGTTCGGCGAGACGGACGGTGACGACGGCGGTCAGACCCTCCAGGGCGTCGTCCTTGACGATGTCGTCCTCTGCGACGCGCAGCAGCTTCTTGGCGCGCAGGACCTCGTTCATCGTCTTGGCGACGGCCTGCTCGAAGCCGGCGACGTGGGTGCCGCCCTTGGGAGTGGCGATGATGTTCACGAACGACTTGAGCGTCGTGTCGTAGCCGGTTCCCCAGCGCAGCGCGACGTCGACGCCGAGCTCCCGGGTGACCTCCGTCGGCGTCATCTGACCGTGGTCGTCGAGGACCGGAACGGTCTCCTTGAAGGTGCCCTGTCCGGTGAAGCGGAGGACGTCGCAGACGGCCTTGTCGGTGGCCAGGTACTCGCAGAACTCGCTGATGCCCCCGTCGAAACGGAAGGATTCCTCGCCCTTGCTGCCGCCCTCCCCGAGGCCGTACTCGTCGCGGACGACGATGGTCAGGCCGGGCACCAGGAACGCGGTCTGGCGGGCGCGCTGGTGGAGGTTCTCCAGGGAGAGCTTGGCGTCCTTGAGGAAGATCTGCCGGTCCGCCCAGTACCGCACGCGCGTGCCGGTACGCGTCTTGGCGATCCTCTTGGTCTTGCGCAGACCGCCCTGCTCGAACTTGGCGTCGGGGCCGTCGGCGGCGAAGCCGCCGGGGACACCGCGCCGGAAGCTGATCGCGTGGGTGTGCCCGTTGCGGTCCACCTCGACGTCCAGCCGCGCCGACAGGGCGTTCACCACGGAGGCGCCGACGCCGTGCAGACCACCGGAGGCGGCGTACGAGCCGCCGCCGAACTTGCCGCCCGCGTGCAGCTTGGTCATGACGACCTCGACGCCGGACAGGCCGGTCTTGGGCTCGACGTCGACCGGGATGCCGCGGCCGTTGTCCCGCACCTCCACCGAGCCGTCGTCGTGCAGGACGACCTCGATGTGGTCGCAGTAGCCGCCGAGAGCCTCGTCCACGGAGTTGTCGATGATCTCCCACAGGCAGTGCATCAGACCGCGACTGTCGGTGGACCCGATGTACATGCCCGGGCGCTTGCGTACGGCCTCGAGGCCCTCCAGGACGAGCAGGTGCCGCGCGGTGTAATTGGAGCCGTCCCGGTCTGCTCCTGCCAGCAGAGCTGTGGACGGCACGGACGTTTCGGCGGTCACGCGGTTCGCTCCTCGCTGAATTTCAAATGAGGCCCCTGTGGGTAAGGGCGCGGCTTGGGTTGCCGCCAAGAGGGTACCGAGGCCTGGTAGAGCCGTTGTAACGCCACCCTGCTTCCGAACTCACAGTAGTCCACGGTCGCATACACGTTCGATCCCTCGATGGAGTGAAGTACATATCACGTTCCCTTCGACGCATGAACCATTTAGGCTCCGGGCACGTCCTCATGAACAAACCGGCAACCCAGCCGGGAGGACCCGACCATGACCGAACGCGCGAAACCGTAAGCCGACAGACACGCGATACGGCACATTCGCCGCCAAACCGGCAGCAGCCTGCCACCTCGGAAGAATCTTTCGAGGAAAAGCCACGAGCGGGAACGTTTTGGGGCTGGTTGGATGTTGACCCTGGTACGACAGCTCGTCGAGCTAGAGAAGAGGCGACGTGACTACTGTTCTGACCCCCGCGAGCCCGCTGACGGCCGCTGATCGCTGCGACCGCTGCGGCGCCCAGGCATACCTGCGCGTCGTCCTGCTGAGCGGCGGAGAACTGCTCTTCTGCGCCCACCACGGTCGCAAGTTCGAGCCGGAACTCAAGAAGATCGCCGCTGAGATACAGGACGAGACGGAGCGGCTGACCTCCGTTCCCGAGTCCGCCGCCACCGAAGAGCGCTGACGCTCCGGACCGACGACGAGCCAGCTCCGGCGCAGGCCGGCGCACGGGCGGCCGCCCCTGTACTCCAGGGG
>NZ_VJZD01000102.1 GCF_009377175.1 Streptomyces adustus | reverse complement strand
ACCCCGAGCACCTCATCAGCACGCTCCGACATGGTCTCCGTAAGATCCAGTACCGCAGCAACCTCATCGACGGATGCCTCGCCGAAACCGGCCTCACCTCGACGACATCACGACAACAACGTCAGTAACGCCGCCTTGGGCTCGCTCCGCGACCTCACCTCGCTGTCGGACGCGGACCGGCCAGGGCAGCACGTATTCCGCCCGAGCGGGCTGATGATCAGCATTCACTGCATGCGGGGTCAGCTCGAGGCGATCGAGCTCGGACGCCCGGCGGCCGCGACGGACCGGGTGATGTTCCGAGGTCTGGACGTGTTCGCCTTGCCGGCGCGTGAGGTGGTCAGAGTCATGCGTGAGCACACCAGGGTCCAGGCAGATCCAGAGGATCGGGCATCGTTCGTTGCCCCCGATCTGCTGCTGAGCTTCTGGCGTCCCTTCGCAGCCGATGATGAACCGGATGAAGTGCAGGGCTACTACTTCGGCTCGGTCCTCGTCGCGCAGCCCGGCTACTACGACACGCCGGCCGAAGCCGAGGAACGAAGCGGACGAAGCTGCTGATCATTGCCATCCCCTCATGACAGAGCCAGGAGGTTCCGGCTCAGGTTCCGAGGGGGGGCGACATGAGGACGCAGGAGCCATGCCTCGGCAGGCATGCTCCGGGTGCAGCCGAAGTGGGTGGAATGGGCCATGCCATCATTCCGAGGCGCCAGGTCCTGAAGCCTACGGCAGGCCGAGCACAATTTTGATCATGAAAATACCGAGCTGCAGGAGACGTCCGTGTGGGAGAAGCTCTTCGTCACCGTGATCTTCGCGATGATGGCCGAGCCAATCCTTCGCCGGATACAGAAGCGGTGGCGCAGGATGCGTATCCGCCGGACGATCGCCGCACTGAGCCATGGGGGCACTGCCCGTATTCGCTGTGCCGCACGATTCCGCAACTCCGGCGGCCGTCGACGCCGTGCGCGCCTGACAGCGGAAGCCGCAGGCGTTTTCCTGTCCACCGCTGACGGAACCGTCGCGAAGTTGCAGCTCGGGACTCCACTCGCCAGTGTCGAAGCCGTCGCCGAGCGCTCGATGCTGGTGTGCGACCTGGCCGGGCGGCAGCTTGAAGTCCTGCTTCCGGCTGAGGAAGCCCGCCTCTTCGAGGCTGTCGTGGCCAGGATCTTCGGCACCAGCAATGATCACCTTGCCACCGACGCCAGCCCAAGATCCCTTTTGGACTCAGCTCCCACACACCACAAGAGCTGAGGAACCGCCAGAAGCGAACGAAGCCACGGAGCCGACCACAGCCGGTACCACGCTGCGCAGCGGCAGCGGTAGCGGCAGCGCCCAGGCATTACGCAGACCCCGGCTGGCGCCGGGAAGTCCGCGCCGAGGTCATCGATCGCCCTTCGACGAGGCCCTCAGTGCTTGATCGTGGCGTCGATGAGGGTCTGGAGCTGTGCCGCGGTGCGGTCCAGGGGTTCGGTGCTGCGCTTGACGCGGCAGAGGGCCACGGTGCCCTCGACGGCCGCGACGATGAGCGTGGCGACCTGCGCCGCCTCCTCGGCTCGGCTCCGTGTTCGCGCAGGGAGTCGGCGAGCAGGCCCTCCCACTCGTCGAAGACCTCGGCCGCGGCCGCCAGAGCGGGCGGCACCTGGTCGGCCGGGGGTTCCTCGATGGCCACGGCCAGGACGGGGCATCCGGCATGGAAGTCGGTGTCGACGACGATCCCCCGCCACAGGGCCAGGAAGGCGCGCAGGCCTGCGGCGGGGTCTGCCGCGAGTTCCTTGCGCAGGCAGCAAACGGCCGAGGACGACGCACCCCGCTTCCTGGTGGAGGTGACGGTCCCCCACGGGGCTCTGTCGGAGCGGCGCAAGGCGGGCCTGGTCGAGGAGGCCACCGCCACCGTGCTCTCGGCCGCCGGCCTGTCCCCGGACCAGGCGCTGCGCGTGTGGGTGCTGGTGCACGAGCAGCCCGAGGGCACCTGGGGCGCGGGCGGCTCCGTCGCCCGCTACGCCGACCTGGTCGCCCTGGCGAAGGGGCAGCGCTCCGATGCGTGAGCTGACCTACATCGCCCGGCGCACCGTCGAATGGCGCGAGGCACCCGACCCCGAGATCCGGTCCGCCCTGGAGGCGATCGTCGCCCCCGTCGCCACCACCTCCTGCGACGTGGACTCCTCCATCCTGGCCGGGCACGGCTTCATCGACCCGCCGTTCGCCCTCGGCCACGAATGCGTCGCCCGCGCCCTCGGCGCCTCCGACGTTCTCTACGTCGACCCCGACGCCGAGCACCGCCGCCTCGCCGAAAGCTACGGCGCCCGCACCGCCGAGGAGATCGAGCCGATCCCGCACGGCTTCGACCTCGCCGTCGAGGCCACCGGCCGCGTCGACCAGCTGGCGCTCGCCGTCGGATCCCTCGCTCCCGAGGGCATCTGCGAGTCCGCCGGCAATCACTTCCGGCCCGGCGAGCTCCCCCTGCTCGACATGTACCTCACCGGCGTCACCCTGCGCGTCGCGCGCGACAACGTCCGCGCCCACATCCCCGACGCCCTCGACCTCGCCGCCTCCGGGAAGGTCTCTCCCGAGCGCGTCGTCTCCCACGTCCTCGACTGGGAGCAACTGCCCGACGCGCTGCCGGAGAAGCGGCTGAAGCCCGTCTTCGTACGGGACATCACCCCGGCCCCGGCTTCGATCCCGAGCTGATCCCCTCCGGGCGAACCCGGTGCCCGGGCGACGGCCTGGGTCGGGGCCGATGATGGCGCAGGTGGTCGCGGTGGTTCTCCTTGCCGAGCTCAGTCGGCGGCCGGGGTGGCCTGGTATTCCTCGTCGGTGACGGGGGTCAGCCAGTGCACGACGTCGTGGTCGGCGTCGCCCTCGTTGATGGCCAGGTGGACCATCAGCCGGTTCGGTGCGGCGCCGTGCCAGTGCTCCTCGTCGGCCTCGAACAGGACGCGGTCGCCGGGCCGAATGACCTCGACCGGTCCGCCGCGCCGCTGGCAGAGGCCGACGCCCTCGGTGACGAAGACGGTCTGGCCCAGCGGGTGGCGGTGCCAGTGGGTGCGGGCGCCGGGCATGAAGTGGACCAGGTTCGCGGTGACCCGGGACGGGTCGGGGGCGGCGGCGACGGCGTCGATGTAGACGTCGCCGGTGAACCAGTCGGCCGGGCCCTTGACGGTGTCGATGGAACTGCGGGTGATCTGCACGGTTACTCCTTGGTGGGAGGGGAGGGTCAGGGCTTGAGGAGGGTCTTGATGGCGCGGCGCTCGTCCATCGCCCTGTAGCCCTCGGCGACCTGGTCCAGGGGCAGGCTGAGGTCGAAGACCTTGCCCGGGTCGATCCGGCCCGACAGGACGTGGTCGATGAGGTCGGGGAGGTAGCGGCGCACGGGGGCCGGGCCGCCGCGCAGGCCGACGTGGGAGAAGAACAGCTCCTGGCCGTCGATGGCGACCTCGTGGGGGACGCCGACGAAGCCGACGTTGCCGCCGGGCCGGGCCGAGTGCAGGGCCTGCCGCATCGCCTCGGCGGTGCCGACGCACTCCAGCACGCTGTCGGCGCCGATCCCGCCGGTCAGCTCCTTGATCCGGGCCACGCCCTCCTCGCCGCGCTCGGTGACGATGTCGGTGGCGCCGAACTCCCGGGCCAGCTTCTGGCGGGGCTCGTGCCGGGACATGGCGATGATCCGCTCCGCGCCCCTCTCCTTCGCGGCGATCACCCCGCACAGGCCGACCGCGCCGTCGCCGACAACCACGGCAGTCGAGCCGGGCTCGACCTCGGCGGCGTCGGCAGCCCACCAGCCGGTGCCCATCACATCGGACACGGCCAGCAGACCCGGCCAGAACTTCTCGTCCGGTACCTCGTCGGTGGCGACCAGCGTGCCCTGGGCGTTGGGGATGCGTACGTATTCGGCCTGGCAGGTCGACATGAACTCACGGTGCAGGCAGTTCGACTGGAAGCCGTTGGCGCAGTTCGCGCAGGTGTTGTCGGAGGTCGCGAAGGAGCCGACGACGAACTGCCCGGGCCGCAGTGAGGTGACCTCGGAGCCGACCTCCTCCACGAAGCCGACGTACTCGTGGCCCATCGGGTGCGGGTCGCCGATCGGCTCGGCCCCGCGGTAGGGCCACAGGTCCGAGCCGCAGACACAGGTGACGGCGGTCCGGATGATCGCGTCGGTCGGGTGGAGGATCTTCGGGTCATCCAGGGTCTCGAAACGGACATCACCGGGAGCGTGGATCACTGCGCCGCGCATGAGTGGGGTTTCCTTTGCGTTCCAGTGCGTGCGGCCGCGGGATGACCGGGACCGTCGCCGTGTGCAGGGCGGGGTGCAGGCCCGCCCGGGGCGGGCGGAGAGCACCACGCCATCCAGGTAACCCGGTCTTCGCGCGGGCAGCGAGGCACCGTCGAGGGGTGTACTGCCAGTACATCCCTATGGACGCGGGAGGGACGTACCGTCGAGGTGTGGACAACCAAGCAGAGGTCCGCGAGTTCCTGACCTCGCGGCGAGCCAAGATCACCCCCGAGCAGGCCGGCCTGCCGGCCGGCAGCCGGCGCCGGGTGCCCGGCCTGCGCAGGAGCGAGGTGGCCGCTCTGGCCGACTTGAGCGTGGAGTACTACGCCAAGCTCGAACGCGGCAGCCTCGCCGGCGCCTCCCCGGCCGTCCTGGAAGCTCTCGCCCGCGCCCTTCAGCTCGACGACGCCGAACGCGCCCACCTGCTCAATCTCGCCCACACTGCCGACGGCTCGGACGCCCTCACTCGGCCCCGCCGTCGCAGCGCGCGGGCCTGGAATCCGCACCCGAGCCTGCAGTGGGTGCTGGACGCCGTCACCGCCGGGCCGGCTTTCGTGCGCAACGGCCGTATGGACCTGATCGCCACGAATCAGCTCGCCCGCATCTTCTACGACGACATCTATTCCGTGGCCGGCAACCAGGCCAACCTGGCCCGCTTCCAGTTCCTCGACCCCGCCTCGCGCCGCTTCTACCCCGACTGGGACCAGGCCGCCGACATCGCCGTCGCCATCCTGCGCACCGAAGCCGGCCGCAACCCGCACGACAAGGACCTCCACGACCTGGTCGGCGAGCTGTCCACCCGCAGCGACGAGTTCCGCACCCGCTGGGGCGCCCACGACGTCCGCCACCACGGCACCGGCACCAAGCGCTTCCATCACCAGGCCGTCGGCGATCTCACTCTCGCCTACGAGGGCCTGGAAATGGCTGCCGAACCCGGTCTCACGCTCACCATCTACACCGCCGAACCCGGCTCGGCCTCGGAAGAGCGTCTGCGTCTGCTCGCCTCCTGGGCCGCGACTCAGGACTCCGCTGTTCCCGCGCAACAGGGCACCGACTGACCGTCGCCGAGTTCCCCATCCCGCGGTCGCCGAGCGTCGTGACGGCCCACGATGCCGACGCGGGGCTGCGGGGCTGCGGGGCCTGCCATCGCCGTGGCAGCGCGGACTCGGCCCGGTGAGGGCAGCTGTCCAGGACGGCTCGGACGCCGTGACCACATCGGTCACTCGAAAGTCATCCCCATACGGCCCGCCGCTGGCGGACGGGCTCAGGCCGCGGCATGCCCGTGGGGCTCGGTCGCGAAGGCCAGGATGTGCGGGACTGCCTCGCGCAGACTGGCGAAATGGCGGTGCACGCCCTCCACCGCGACGGTGGCGTTGACTCCCCACACCGTCATTCCGGCGCCCAGCCCGGACAGCACCCCGGACGGGGCGTCCTCGATGACCAGGCAGTCTCCCGGCTCGGCGCCGAGCTGCTCAGCGGCTCGCAGATACGGAACGGGCGACGGCTTGCCCTCCGTGACAGCGGCGGCGTCCACGATCACTCCCGGTACCGGCAGGCCCGTTCGCAGGAATCGGCCGCGTACACGGTGCTCGTAGTTCGAGGTGACCAACGCCCAGGACCCCGGTGGCAGGCCGTGCAGCAGCTCCGATGCGCCGTCGAAAGCCGCGTAGACACCGGATCGGACGTCTTCGTCCTCCAACTCGTGCAGCGCGTCGAGGCACTCGCGCGGGTCTCGGTTGGCAGCGACCTGGGCGAAGGTCTCCATCGGCCGCGTCCGCAGAGCCACCTGATAGACCTCGTCCGCATCCAGTCCGTACCGCTCCGCCCAGGTCCCCCAGACCCGTCGCTGGTTGCTCACCGCGTCGATCAATGTGCCATCGACGTCGAACAGGACGTACCTACCGCGCAGTTCATTGGTCACCCATCGATCATGCCAGGCCGCGGGGACGCGACTCGGTTCGTCACCCTGGACGCGATGGTCCCCGCGGTACGGGATCGGGTGAGCGATGAGATCGGCGCCATCCGGGCCGGCCGGGTGTCGCCGATCGGTAGCCGGGCCGGGGAAGACGTCCCGTACACGGGCGGCACCGGACCTCGTCCCGCGGCGACCGCGACCCACCAGGATCATCCCGTGGCGGCTTCGAGGTTCGCCTTGGCCGGGCCCTCCACACGTTCCTTGGGACGACACGTGGTGACACGACTCTCGATACCCGAGAGCAATGCACGGCACCTCAACATGCGGGCCTGCCGGTCCCGGGTCCAGGATCCTGGCCGACGGCCCCCAGGAGGCGGGCGACCAGGGGGTTCGAGTCGTCTTGACGCCAGGCGACGGCTACCCGAGTGCGGGCGGCGTCGGGTCCGATCCCGCGGAAGGCGACCCCCTTGAGGCGCAGTCGGCGGATGCCGGCCGGGGCCAGGGAGACGCCGAGACCGGTTGCCACCAGGGCGCAGACGGTCTGCCACTCCACCGCGTGCTGGGTGAGCCGGGGTGTGAAGCCGGACTCGGCGCACAGACCGGTGATCCGGTCGTGGAGTCCCGGTCCGACCTCGCGGGGCAACAGGACGAAGGGCGAGTCCGCCAACTGCGCGACGCGGACCGTCCGCTGTGCCGCGAGCGGATGCGCGGACGGCAACACAGCCACGAACGGCTCGGTCAGTACGGTCCGGAAGACCAGCCCCGGCTCGACGGCGGGCGGCTCGCGCAGCAGGCCGACGTCGATGGACCCCTCGTGCAGGGCGGCGATCTGCGGTGCGGTGGTCATCTCGCGGATGTCCAGGCGCACATCGGGGAACCGTTCCCGGAAGGTGCGCAGCAGGCCGGGCAGGACGGTGAGGGCGAGGGATGCGGCGAACCCGATCCGGAGCCGCCCGGCGAGCCCGTCGCCGACCGCCCGCGCCGCGGCCAGGCCGTCCGCAAGGCCGGTGAGAGCCTGCCGGGCGGCGGGCAGCAGCTCCCGGCCCGCCGGGGTGAGCTTGACGCCGCTGGGGGCGCGGGTGAACAGCGCGTGGCCCACCGTGTCCTCCAGGCGGCGCATCTGCTGGCTGAGCGGCGGCTGCGTGATGCCCAGGCGGGCGGCCGCGTGGCCGAAGTGGAGTTCCTCGGCGAGGACGACAAAAGCGTGCAGTTGTTGGAGCGGGAGCTGGGGGCGTTCCATACGCCGATGCATATCAGACCGGTCCTGAGCGGCTATTGGACGTATCGGTGCAGCTGACCTAGCGTTCGGCGCATGACGGAGCGACTGGCGCAGAACCCGCCACAGCAGCTGGAGCAGGGGCCGAGGGAGCGGCGCGCGATCCTCAGCGGTTCGACGTTCGAGGAGCAGATCGGCTACGCGCGGGCCGTGGTGGACGGCGACTGGGTGCACGTATCCGGGACGACCGGGTTCGACTACTCCGCCATGACCATCTCCGACGACGTGGTGGAGCAGGCCGATCAGTGCCTGCGCAACATCGAGGCGGCGCTGGCCGAGGCGGGCTGCACCCTCTCCGATGTGGTGAGGGTGCGGTACATGCTCCCCGACCGCGAGGATTTCGAGCCGTGCTGGCCGACCCTGCGCCGCGCCTTCGGCGGGATCCGCCCGGCCGCGACCATGCTGGTGTGCGGCCTCGCCGACCCCCGTATGAAGATCGAGATCGAGGCGTACGCCCGGCGGCAGCCCGCCGCGTGACGACCCACGCGCCCGCCCGTGCCCGCATCACCGGCCGCCCACAGCCGCGGCCCGGCCGCGCGGGACGGCAGGCCGTGGCCAGGATCGTGATCCGCGCCGTCGTACTCATGGCGCTCGGATCCGCGCGTGCTGACGTGGGCTCCCCGGGACATACCCACACTCGCACCGGCCTGACCCCGCTCTACCGGCTGTCGAGGGCCACCGTTTCGTCCGGCACCTGCCGTGACTGTGCACCCGGCCCGCGCTCGGCGAACCGCATGGCGACGAACGCCCCCAGATACAGCAGGGCGACGACCAGCAGTAGCGCCTGATAGCCCGTCACCAGCGCGAGGTATTCGAGCGCGCCTCCGGTCAGCGCGCCCAGCAGATTCGCGCCGAACGCGGACGTCGGGTCGGAGGCGAGCGCGAGGCGGTCCGAGAAGATGAGGTTGGCGCAGAAGATGGGGGCGAAAGCCAGGGCGATGGCGGCGGCGAGCCGTCCGGCGAAGGGCAGCGAGAGCACGGCGTTCGCCGGGACGAGCCAGGCTGCCGCGAGGGTGCCGAAGAGCAGGAGTTGCAGCGGCAGCCGGTTGACCCGCCGTAGCCGGCGCCGGACCTCGACCGCCGCGAGGACGGCGAGCAGTACGCCGATGAAGACCAGAGCGTTGACCAGCCAGGTCGTACCGAAGTAGAGCGCGAAGCCGATCACGTTCTTCGTTTCGAGCAGCATGAAGGCCGCGCCCATCAGGAACATGTCGGTGTAGCGGACCGCGCTTCGGATCCGGACCCCGGCCAGGCGTACCGCCAGGAGGGTCATCAGCAGGATCGCGCCCAGCGTACCCAGGTAGAGCGTGGGGATGTCCCGGTGGAGCAGATACGGGAAAGGATGGTCGTCGCTCGCGGCCTCCGGGACCGCACCACTGGGCTGCCAAATCCGCTCGCACGACTGGTCGGCGGTCGTCATCCCGGCCACCAGCACGGCCGCGTTCCTGCCGAACGTCGTCATACAGGGGGCGTGGCCGTAGATGTCGTCGAGGGAGCCGGCGAAGCGGTCGACCAGCCAGCTCGTCCGGTAGTAGTTGTACATGGCGAACGCGCCGTTCGGCGCCAGGTGATCGCGCGCGGCCTCGAACGCCTGCCGCGTGAACAGGTAGCTCTCCAGGCGCAGATTGCTCGCCCCGGCCACCAGCGTCAGCGAGTCCGGCAGCGCCAGGACGATGAGGTCGTACTTGGCGTTCGTCCGCTCCAGGAAAGCCCGTCCGTCGTTGATGTGGACGTGCACCCGGGGGTCGTTGTACGGCTTCGCGGGGTGCAACTGAGCGCCGATCTGCTGCAACCGGGGATCGATCTCCACCGCGTCCACGCGCTTCGCTCCGTGCGCCAGCGCGACCGCGACGTCATTGCCGTTGCCGGCCCCGATGACCAACACGCGCTTGTGCGGATTGCCGGGCGTCCGGTCGTACGGCTGCCGATAGGGCGAGTTCTTCTGCATCAGCGCCGCGAGCGGCGCGATGCTCTGGTGCGGAACACCGTTGGCGGAGATGCGGTATCCCCCGGCGGTGGATGTCTCGGGCGTGACCTGGATCTTGTAGTAGGGCGACCAGGAGATGCCGGCCGTCGTCGTCTCCACGAACAGCGCAGCGACCATCGCCGCGAGGGGGACGCCGTAGCGCAGGGTGTTGCGCCGACCGCCGAGGACGAGCAGGGCTGCGGCGGCGAGTACGCCCCATACGACCGACGGAGTGCGGAGCCAGGACAGCAGGGCGAAGGACACCGAGCCGGTGATGCTGCCGAGCAGGTCGTAGCGGTAGGCGTCGAGCGAGGGAAGCCGGCGGAAGAAATCGGCGGTGATCTTGCCGATCGCGGTCATGACCAGCGCGGTGAGCAGGAAGATGGCCGGCAGCGTCACCCACTCGGGCAAGCCGGTGGTCTTCACGGCGGTGAAGTAGATGACCTGGCCGCTGCTCTGACGCACCTGCACCGGAAACTCGCGTACCAGAATCACGAGAAGCGCGAGCGGAACCGGTGCCCAGCGTGTGAGCCACTGCCCGCGCGCGGCAGGGATCAGGAACCCGATGCCGATACCCAGGAACGACCCCAGCAGGATGAAGTTCGAAAAGTAGCTGAGGTGGACGACGTTGGCGCCCGCCCATCTGATCAGCGCCAGCTCGACGAAGAGCATGGTGGCGCTGGCCAGCAGCAGCCTCCAGCGCACAGAGTGGTCGGTCTGTCCGGTTCCGATCGTTTTCACACGCAGTGACGGTGCCATCTTCTACGCGGTGGGGCGAGATGGCTTGCCGATTTTGTGATGATATCGCCCTTGTGACGTTCGGCCGTTCGGGCGCGACCGTCTCAGATGCTTGTCGTGTTGGATGGTGATGACGTCGACCGCCGGTGAGGCGAGGGCGGCGAGCGCCCGGGTCCGGGCGTAGCGGCGCGGGTCGGCCGGGAGGCGGACGTCGGCGTAGAGGCTGAGGAAGATGTACGTGAGGACGGGTGCGGCCCAGTCGTTGGCGAAGAGGCCCGGCAGGCCGTCCCGGTTCAGCTGCGCCATGTTCGCGGAGGTCCGCCACAAGTGCGCGGAGGCCGCGGACAGCACCGCGACGGCGGCCATGTCGGGCCATGCGGCTCGGGGAAGCCGCCAGGCCGCGACGGCGAGGGCGAGGGCGCCGGTGATGACGGCGGTCAAGGACGGGTGCCCGGTGCGCGATTCCGCCGGGCACCGCGCGAGGTCAGCGACAGCACCCGTCAAGCGCACGTCCTCTCCGAGGTTTCATACGGCATCATCTGTCGCGGTCTCGGGGCCCACCATCGAGAACATCATCCCCACCGCATCCTCCGCCGAGGAAGCCAACCTCAGTTCCGAGTGCTCGGATTTACCGGGCACGCGCACTTCCCATCCGCTGATCACAATGGTCGGCTTGCCCGTTCGTACAGCCAGCGCCATTTCACTCAGCGTTCCCCAGCTTCCGCCTACGACGATTACAGCATCAGCGCTTCTCACGACCAGGCCATTGCGCAGTTCGCCGAGGCCGGTCGGCAAAGCCACCGAAAGGAAGTCGTTTCCCGTTGCCCGCGAACTTCCTGGAAGGAGTCCCACCGTGATACCTCCCTCGCTCTGCGCCCCCCGGCACACCGCCTCCATCACTCCCCCGAGTCCGCCGCAGATCACGATGCAGTGCTGCTGCGCAAGAAGTCTTCCCAGCCGCTGAGCCGTCTGATTCTCGGACGGCGTTGCCGCCCCGGGGCCGACTACCGCGACGTACAGCGCCCTGCGAGGTACAGGGGAGGAATATGACGATGTGCCATGGGACATGGCTGGACTCCCGGGGCAGGTTTCTCTGCGGACTTGATCACCCGAGTCTGACGCGAGACTTCTTCGGTGGCCCATCGACATGCGAGAACAGGCACGCGCCGGACTCGCAGCACATTCCGGGCCCCCGCATTCACAGAAAATGAAGTGACTCCCAGCGGCAGCTGATCAGCCCTATGGGAAAACCAAGTGGCTGTCCGCCATCCGACCGCCTACCATTCGGCGCATACGAGTATTACCCGACGTCAGCACCCGACCTTCCGTCCGGTGCAGGTCAACGGGGCGCGGGTAATGGACCAGTGGCGCCCCGTCAAGAACCGCCCGACAGCCGCCGTCAAGGTCTTCGCTTCCAAACGCGACGTGCTGCTCTCCATCGGGTGGCGATCACCGCAGGCAGCCCTGTACGCGGAGGTCGAGCAAGTGCGGGGCGACAGCCTCAGCGCCGGCTGGCACATCATCAGCCTCATCCGCCACGCCAAGCACCGCGGTATGGACACGATCTGCCCGAGCTGGTCGTCCATCAGGGCCGGAACACCTCCGCCTGGACGGAGGTGTCGCGCTCGTCGGCTGCTGGCAGAGATTCCCCCATCGCCGTCGATCTCGCCTCCGGCCGCTGGGACCTGGCGCACCTGCGCCTGTTCGGTCCGAGCTCAAGCGCGTGGTCGCCCCATCCCGTACGGACCCCGGCGCCGAGTCCGAGCCGGTCGGCCTCCCCGGAGTGGCCGCCGATGCGTGCGAGGGCGTCGATGACGGGCATGACCTGCATCCGGGTACGCAGCGTCCCCCGCTCGCGTGCGTTCTGGTAGGCCGCGCGTTCGCCCGGTGCGTGGCCGATCCAGCCGCCGGCGACACCTGCGTCGGTGACGCTGGTGAGTCCTTCGCGGGCGTACTGCGCGGTCGCGAGGTCCAGGGCCCGCTCGATGGTGGCCATCAGGAAAGGCCGGTTTCGAGGAGGAGCGTTCCGAACCAGACGCTGTGAGCGTGGGCGTCGTTGAAGCCGGGCAGAACGGCACGGTTGTGCGCGTTGACGCGCTGGCGGGCCTTGAGACCGTCCACCTCGCGTCCGGTGGCCACGACACATCCGTCGAGGACGGCCAGGGTGTCCACAACGGGCGTCTGGGGGTCGCCGGTGTGGATTCGCCCATTCTCGACGATCAGATCGACCAGCACTGCCGCCGTCTCCTTCGGTGGTCATTTTGCGGTGTCCTTCGTGAAAGGGTCCACCCCGACCTGCACCTCATGGGCAAACCCGATTCAGGCCCACTGGGGCGGACGCCCCCTCAAGATCGCGGCTTGACCAGATGTTCCGGAGGGCAGAGCACCAGTGCCGCGTAGAGCGCACTGAATGCTTCAAGAAGTTCCAACGTGGCGATCGGATCGATCTCCATCTGCAAATGACACACATCGTCGTCGCCGTTGGGGGTCAGGCGCACGAAAAAGGCGAAACCGTCCCCGACAGGCTCCGCCTTCAACCTCAGCGGATTGTTCCGACCAGGAGTCACCGCCGCCGAAAAGCGTCCACCCGACGGCGCACGCAGGTGAGAGAGCATGCGGTCCGCGAAGTCCACAACCTCCGCACCGCTGAGATCCGCGGTGAAGTCAGCTGTCAGCCATGAGCACCAATCTGCAGTGACCTGCCAGCTGCCGCCATCGGTCCGCGCCAGTTCCAGCCACACATCATCACTGCCGAGGCGTATCCGCGGTTCTTCCATTGTCGCCCTCCGACATCCGTGCCTGGGCTCAAGATCTTATGAGGCGGCGCTCTGTCGTCGGAAGCCAGCGGCCTGTGCCTCCAGTGCCGGGCGCATGGTGGACCTGATCGATCGCGGCAGCCACGTTGAACAGGGCGTCGAAGTGCGAGGCGAAAGTCTCTATCCGACCGGAATCCGACCAGGTGGCGGCACCGGTCGACCGCCACCACGGACAGGACGACGCCTGCCACCAGTGCATGGCAGGCGTCCTTGCGTCCAGCGTTTCGCTTTGTCGTCTGGCTACGACCCACTGCGATCGGTGGTGTCGGGGCCAGGTGCCGCGGCCGCCTCCGCGACGGAGCCGGGTACGACAGGAGGCGCCGTGACGCCTTCGCCGGTGCCGGCGGTCTCCTCCACCGCCATGCGCAACGGGACTTCGCGGATGAACAGGATGGCGATCAGGGCGACGAGGGCGATCGGTGCGGCGATGAGGAAGATGACGCCGGTGGCGTGCCCGTAGGAGTCCTCGACGACCGCGGCGATCGGCGCCGGCAGAGAGCGGATGTCGGGCAGGGAGCCGTCCCCGGAGGCCTTGACACCCAGCCTGGCCAGGCCGTCGGTCATGTAGTCGGTGACCTTGGAGGCCAGGACGGCACCGAGTGCGGATACCCCGACGGCACCGCCGAGGGTGCGGAAGAACGCGACGACGGAGCTGGCCGCGCCGAGTTCCTTCAGGGGAACGGTGTTCTGCACGGCGAGGACCAGGTTCTGCATCGTCATGCCGACACCGCAGCCGATGAGGAACATGTAGACGGCGAGGACGCCGTAGGCGGTGTGCGCGCGGACCGTACCCATGAGGGCCAGCCCGATGACGAGCAGGATTCCGCCGACGATGAGGTAGCGCTTCCACTTTCCGTAGGCGCTGATCAGACGCCCGACGATGGTGGAGGACGCGACCAGGCCGATGATCATCGGCAGGGTCATGACCCCGGCCCTGGTCGGGGAGTCGCCGCGGGCTATCTGGAAGTACTGGCTGAGGAAGACGGTGCCGCCGAACATGGCGGTGCCGACGGCAAGGCTGGCGACGACGGACAGGGTCAGAGTGCCGTTGCGGAACAGATGCATCGGAATGATCGGCTCGGTGGCCCTCAGCTCGACGAGCACGAAGAGTACGGCCAGCACGATCGCGCCGAGGACCATGGCGGCGGTCTGGCCCGACCACCAGGCGAAGTTGTCGCCGGCGAGGGAGACCCAGATCAGCAGCAGGGAGACGGACCCGGCGACGAGGGCCGCGCCGAGGTAGTCGACCTTGACGACGCGGGTGACCAGCGGCAGGTGCAGGGTCCGTTGCAGGACGATCAGGGCCGCCGCGGCGAAGGGGACGCCGACGTAGAAGCACCAGCGCCAGCCGAGCCACGAGGTGTCGACGATGACACCGCCGAGGAGCGGGCCGCCGATGGTACCCAGCGCCATCACGGCACCCAGGTAGCCGTTGTAGCGGCCGCGCTCACGCGGGGGAATGATCGAGGCGAGGATGACCTGGGCCAACGCGGTCAGACCACCGGCGCCAAGGCCCTGCACCACCCGGAACGTGATCAGCATGCCGACGTTCTGCGACAGCCCTGCCGCCGCCGAACCCGCGATGAAGACCAGCAGGGACGCCTGCACGAGGATCTTCTTGCTGGTCAGGTCCGCGAGTTTGCCCCAGATGGGGGTGGAGATCGTGGTCGCGAGCAGCGTACTGGTGACCACCCAGGTGTAGGCGGACTGGCTGCCGTCGAGATCGGTGATGATCCGTGGCAGGGCGTTGGACACGACCGTGCTCGACAGGATCGCCACGAACAGGCCGAGCAGCAGGCCGGACAGGGCCTCCATGATCTGCCGGTGGGTCATCGGAGCGTCGTCGGCCTGGGCCTCGACGGTCTCCGTACTTGCTTGTTGTGCCACGTGGAGTTTCCTCTGAGTGTTCGTGTCGGGTCCTCCCGCGCCGTCGCGGGAGAGGGGGGAACAGCGGTTCATGACGGATCCGACGCCGGTCGGGTCGCAGGGTGGGCTACGCCGATCCGTCGGCCTCGGCCGGCACCTCCGCGCCGTGCACACGGCGGGCGAGCCCGCGCCTCAGACGCTCGAGCGATCCGGTGAGAGCGGTGAGTTCCTGCGGCGTCCAGTCCGCCGTGGCCGTGTCGAGCAAGTCGGTGTGGACCCGCACCAGCGCGTCGATGCGCGTGCGTCCCTGAGCGGTGATGCTGATCAGGCTGGAGCGGCGGTCGTCGGGGTTGGCACGGCGCGTGACGGCGCCCTGCTGCTCGAGATGGGCGACCTGTCGGCTCACCACCGACAGGTCGCAGTCGAGATGGTCGGCGAGTGCGCGCAGTCGGATCTCGCCGCAATGGGCGAGCGCCGCCAGAACGACTCCCCCGACACCCATACCCTGCGGGAGCCCCCGCACCAGCTGGCGCCTGATGACGGCGATGGCGGCGAGCTGACGCAGGACGTCAGCGATGGTCTCCTCATGCGCACTGTCACTCATCGATCCCCACCCGGTCGAAGTCCGGTGACCTGGACGTGGGTTGCACCCATGCCATTTTGATTGCCTCAAGCAACCGTAATCGGAAAGATGGACGCAGTGCAAGTTTGAGCTCAGTTCATAAATTGCCCCGGAACGGTCAGCAGCGGACGAACCACACCTTCACGGAGGGGGGAAGTTGTATCGCGTCCAAAATCCTCCGTAAGGTGCAGTCATGTCCGACGACACCGGCATGGGACTGCGGGAACGCAAGAAGCTCGCTACCTGGCAGTCGATCCGTGACGCGGCCCTGGACCTGATCGACCGACGCGGCTTCGAGTCGGTCAGCCTCGACGACATCGCCGAAGCGGCCGGCGTCTCCCGGACCACACTGTTCAACTACTTCGCCTCGAAAGAGGCGATCGTCCTCGACCCTGCTCCGCAGGACCCTCGCCGATGGCGCTCCCTCATGGCCGACCGGCCGCAGGGCGAGCCACTGTGGGTGTCGCTGCAGAGCGTGTACCTCGGCTACCTGGCCACCTTCTCCGACAGCCTGGTCACCCAGAAACGGCTGATGGCCCTCTCCCCCACCCTCGCGGACTCCTCACGCGAGCACGCGGCCCGGTTCAAGGGCGAGTTGCGGGACTGGGTGGCCGGGCGCACCCCACCAGGTCGGGAGGTGTACGCGGAACTGGCCCTGAACACCGCCGACGCCGTGATGAGCACCGCCTACACCCTGTGGTCGCCCTCCGACGGGTTCGACCGACTCATGGACCTGGCGCAGACCTGCTTCGACCAGGCCGGACGCGGCTTCGCCGACGCCTGAGCCTTTCGGCACCGCGACGCCCTCGCCGACCCTGGCGCGATAGACACCGGCACCCGACCTTCCGTGCGGTGCAGGTCGACGGCGCGCGGATGATCGAAAAGTGACGGTCTGTCAAACACTAAGACGAGGCAGCCGTCAACGGTCTCGGTCTCCAAGCGGGCCATGCTGCAATCCATCAGGCGGCGGCCGCAGCTCTCCGGCCTGTACGGCGAGGTCGAGTGGTCCGTCGTCGATCCAGGTCCGCTACTGCTCGGCGATCGCAACGGGTCGCCGGTTACGCCCGTCACCACGAGTGGACGACGCGGCGACGGCTGTGATCACGTCATGAGTCACGCCACGTCAGGCCGTGGCCAGACCGTCGACGCCGTACTCCTCGAAGGGCATCGAGTCCCATTCGGTATGCGCGCCGTCCCGCGTCACCATGAACAACGGACGCGATCGGAGGACCTGCCCGACCAGTTGCCCGCGCAGCACGATCCCGGGATCGTCCGGCGCTGCGTAACCCTCGGGCGTGTAGCGAAAGTGCACGGCCCTTGCCTCGGCGTACGCAATTGTGTCGCTCTCCAGCTCCGGAAGGTCCCTCCCAACCAACGGGATTCCGTCGTACGCGACCTGGGGACCGTGCACGGCGTCGGCAGCGATGCAGAACAGTCCCACGGCCTGACTCACATAGGCCGTTACGGCAGGTGGTGAAGGAGCCACCCCGCGACGGTGGACTTCGACCTTTCAAGTCGGCGCGAAGATCGCATGGTGCCGTGCACCCTCACCGACCTTTACCTGGCCGAGTGTCTCAGCCGCCTCGACCGCTTCGTCGACAGTCATACCGAACCGGAGCGGTCCGACGCCGACGGCCGGCGAATAGGACCACTCATCCCGTTCGGCAACTCGCATCTTGAACGCCACGGTCGCTCCTCCGGGAACACCTGAGTCTTGCCGCCGCCCATCATGCCAACCAGGTAGCACCCCGAAGGGATGCGCACCTGGAAGCTGTCGTGTGGCGTCACAGCGGTTCCCGAGCAGCCCATGTCGAAGGGAAGCAGCGGTTGGTCCGGCACCTGGATCTCAGGTCCATCGGACCAGGCGTCGCTGCGCCCTGCTTCTTGCAGTACCTCCGGGATCACGTCATCGCTGTCTGCATAAACCGAGCGGATCAGTGTCCGGGATTCCTCGTCGTATGCAATGGGCATCGGCTCTCCCCCCAGACACAGCAGGTCCCGAGAACCGGATGCTCAACTTTCGACACGAATTCCGGGAGTGACTCGAAGGCCTCCCGTCCGGTCCGACGAGGGACGTCAGACTCGGGACACAGGACGTAACGGACGAAATCAGTCTGAAGCTATCGCGTGGCGCATCCTCTCGTAGTTGATGACGAACCGGTCACGGTCCAAGCCAGGCCCGGACCGTCCCTCACCGCTACTCGACCGCCAATGGACGGGGTCTACAACGAGTTCACGGTTTCACCGAGATCAAGTCGGGCGAGGCCGATGTGTTGCGCGAGGATCTCACCAGGCTCGGTGACGCGGCGAATGACGAGTTCTTCCGGCTGGCCCTGGAGGCTGAGCTGCAGGGGCGGCCCTATGCCTTCGACATCCAGGTCCAGCTCTGCACCGACCTGGCACGCATGCCGGTGAAGGACATGACCATGGAGTGGCCCGAGCAGCTCTCGCCGTCCGTCACCGTGGCGAAGCTGCGGCTGCCGCAGCAGGACATCTCCGGCCCGGAAACCCTGGAGAAGATGGACTCACTGCCCTTCACGCCCTGGCAAGTCACCTCCGAGCACGTGCCCCTGGGCGACATCATGCGGGCCCGCTCGGGACGAAGAAGTCGTGCCAGACGCCTGCCGGATCCCGTGGGGAACCACGGAGAACATCGGGGATTCGGCGGAGCCGCCCACGGGTGTCGAAGCCCTTCGGTAGTTGGCGTCGTCCGAGGGGGTCTGGCCTTCCATCTGACGGTGCACTGTCACGCGCTGGGGGCTCATCGTGCCCGGTATTCTGGGAGCATGGTCGGGGCACAGACGCAGAGGGCCGAGCGCGGACCGGGGCGGCCACGCCAGGAGCGGGTCACGGACGACACCCTTGAAGCAGTGATCGAGCTGGTGACCGAGCAGGGTGTGAAAGCGGTGACGATGGATGCCGTGGCTGCGCGTGCCGGGGTGAGCAAGCCCGCCATCTACCGCCGGTGGCCGTCCAAGCAGGCCTTGATCATCGCAGCGGCCGAGTCACGTATCGGTCCGCTGTCGGTTCCGGACCTCGGTGACATTTGGGCCGAGCTGCGCGAGGTGCTGACGGCGCGCTTGGCGGCGTACCGCTTGCCGGGTACCGCGCGGCTGCTGACGGAGCTGATGGCGTCGGCCGCCGAGGCGGACGGAGCCCGCGGTGAGTACGTGGACTACACGGACCGGTTGATGGCCGAGACGCGCCGCATCCTCCAGCGGGGTATCGCCCGGGGCGAGGTGCGGCCCGATGTCGACATTCGGTCGGCCGCCACGCTGGTGGCGGCACCGCTGGTGTACCGCCTGTTGGCGGAGCGTGAACTGCCCAACGAGCGCTTCGTGGATGACTTGGTGGACCTGGTCGTCCGGGCGGTCGGTCACCCCGAGGCCTGAGAGATCGCGGGCTGTGGGTGCGGGGTGCCTGCGGACCTTCCCGCCCGTCGCCAGGGGGCACCTGCGCAGATCAGCGGCCGACGACGACCGTCGAGGGGGTCAGAAGCCGAGCGTCGCGGGCTGGGTCTATCAGTGTCACGCAGGCCGTACCCCCCAACAGGAGCAGAGCGGCTGCGAGGAGTACGGCGTGCTGGTAGCCGGCGCTGCCCTGGGTGTCGACCATGTATCCGGTCAGGACCGGGGCGATCAGACCGCCTGTGGTGACCGCAGCGTTCATCAGGCCGAGTGCTCCTCCGCGCCGACGGGCCGGAACGAGTTCGGCGACCGTCGTGACCGCGACAGTGGACATCGCCCCGCACAGGCCGAAGCCGACGAGCAGGAGGAGCACGGTGACCGGTCCACGAGCGGCCTGCGACAGAGCGCCGCAGCCGAATGCGGAGACCAGCAGGCTGACGCCGCCGACGCGGCCACGGGCCCACCGGCTGCTCACGCCACGTCGCAGCAGCCAGCCGGTCACCCCCGCCTGGCTCAGCAAGGTGATGGCGTTGATCGCCCAGAGCCCGGCGACCAGGCCGGCGGCCGTGGTGGTGGAGTAGCCCAGGCCGTCGTGCAGGTAGGAGGGCACCCACACCAGGGACAGGGCGATCATCCAGTAGGTGCTGAAGTAGCCGATCGTGGCCCCGATCCAGGTTCTGGTGGCCAGGATGCGCCGGTACGAGGGGGCGGGCGAGCTGCCTTCCTCGTTGTTTCCGGATTCGACAATGACGCTGTGAGCCCTGGCTTGCGATGATCGGTCACCTCCGAAAACGGTCCAGGCAGCCGCCCACATCACGCCCGCGACGGCGACGGCGGCGAAGGAGGAGCGCCAGCCGTGGTGCTGGATCAACCAGGTCAGGCTCGGAGCGGCGAGCACCACGCCAAGCGCAATACCTACGCTGAGCAGTGCTCCGGGAAGGTTGCGCCGGTTGTCCGGGAACCACGCCAGGGCGCTGTGCTGGGCCACCGGAAAAGCAGGCCCCTCCGCGGCACCGAGCACGATCCGCGAGACGACCAATGCGGCCAGCCCTCCGCCCAAGGCCATCGGCATCTGGGCGATCGACCACAGCAGTGCCATCCCCAGCAGCAGCCATCGTGGCCGCACCCGGTCCGCCAGCAGCCCGCCCATGGCGCCGCACAGCGAGAAGAGCAGGAAGAACGCGCTGTTGGCCAGCCCGAATCCGGTCGCCGAAAGCCCCAGGTCATGGCGTATCGGATCGGCCGCCAGCCCGAGGACGGACTTGTCGGCGAAGTTGACCATCATGAAGACCACCAGCAACCCGGTGACAGTCCAGGCCTGTCGCCTGTGGCTACGGCTCGTCGTGAAGGAGTCGTTGAGCGTGGCAGGTGTGAGATCGATATTGGGCACGGGGGCTCCGCGAAAGTAGCTGTTCTCGGGTACGAGCGGTCGGCGTGCAGCGCGGGGAAGAGGACGAGGCGGATCGGAGGCGCGTCGGCCTGCGCCGTTCACAGCGACAGAAAATAGTTACGTGCAGTATCGATACGGACCGACCTGAGGGCAAGACCCGTTCGCTGCGATTGGCCGATGGCGGCCCGGGCTCGACGCTTGGCGCATGAGCGGCCGCAACTTGCACGGCCTCGGCGAATGAGCTCTCTTCGACTGGCGGGAGACCGAAATGCCCGCCTTTCGCAGTGCGCAAGAGGTTCACGGGCGTTCGACGCCCGCCTGACGACATCCACCGCTGCGGCCACCCGGCCAAGGTCACAGCTCCCGAGGCGACACAGCGAAAAGGTCATGGAGAGGCTCTTGCGGCCGCACGCTTCGATATCGATACTTCCGGTAACGTTTTTTGGGCGCGACCGTGGAGGAACGCATGGAGATCACCGCAGCCGACAAGAACCCCCTGCTGGAGAAGCCGCTGATCCACTTCGGTCGGCGTGTGCTGGAACGGACCGCGCCCGGCGCGGCGCCGGCCCCGTACCGGCTGCTGCAGATCGCTCCGATGACGCAGCACATCGGGGCGGAGGTCAGCGGGGTGGACCTGTCGAAGCCGATCGACGCGGTGCTGGCGGAGGAGCTGCGACAGGCGCTGCTCGAGTGGAAAGTGGTCTTCTTCCGTGACCAGCACGACTTCGACGTCGACGCCCACCTGGCGCTGGCCGCGGTGTGGGGCGAGCCGGAGCCGAACCCGTTCTTCCCCAAGGGCGACACCGTCGGCGTCTCACGGCTGGCGAAGGATGCGACGGCCATCGGGCAGGAGAACATCTGGCACAGCGACCACTCGTTCATGACCGCACCCGCCCTGGGCTCGGTGCTCCGCTCGGTCGAGGTTCCGACGGCAGGCGGCGACACCATGTGGGCCGACATGGGCGCCGCGTACGACAACCTCAGCGACGAGATGAAGCAGCGCATCGAGGGCCTGACCGCCGTGCACGATTGGGAGCCGAGCTGGGGCACGTTCATGACCCCGGACCAGATCGCGGCCCTGCGCCTGTCCCTGCCTCCGGTCGAGCACCCGGTCGTCGTGCGGCATCCGCGCACCGGGCGCAAGACCCTCTACGTCAACGAGCCCTTCACCACCCGCATCGTCGGACTGCCCGAGGACGAGAGCCGCAGTCTGCTGCACGAGCTCGGTCTACAGGCGCGCATCCCGGAGCTCCAGGTGCGCTTCCGCTGGCAGCCCGACTCGATCGCGATCTGGGACAACATCGCCGTCCAGCACTACGCCATCAACGACTACTACCCCCAGCGACGGGTGATGGAGCGCATCGCGATCGCCGGCGTCCCGCTGTCCTGAGCGCCCTGTTCCTCGACCGGCAGTGCCTGAGCCCTGTCGGTTCACCGCCGTAACGGCCCCCCTGGTGGCCGTGCCGCCCCGTTCGGTGGCACGGCCACCGTCACCCTGATCGTCCCGACCACGACGTTCGGCGTCGCGCCGCCTGAAAACCCCTTTCCGACTCTGCTTGTTGGCCCCGCCAGGGAGTGACGTGAACAGCCCCGCCCTCGACACGACCGACCTCGACCGCGCTCTGGGAGAGCTGCGCCACAACGCCCCGTCCTGGGCGACCGCGCCACTCGCCGAACGCGTCGGACTGCTGGAAAGGCTCATGCCCAGGATCCGCGACGGTGCGGCCGACCTGGCTGCGGCGGGCGCACGAGCCAAGGGATACGGCCCCGACTCTCCGTGGGCCGCAGAAGACTGGGCCGGCGGTCCGTGGTCGCTGGCCCAGCACGTCACCGCGCGGCTGCACGTGTTGCGGCGCCTGGTCGCAGGCCTCGAACCGCTGCACGCCGACGCGGTACACGAGCGGGGCGGCCGCACCTGGGTGGACGTCTTCCCCGCCACCGGCTGGGACCGCGTGCTGCTGAGCGGCTATTCCGCCCAGGTGCGGATACAGGCGGGGATCACGGCCGAGCAGGTACGAAACCGCGCGGCCGCACAGTACCGAGATGGCGTGCAGGAGCCCGGTGTGGCACTGGTCCTGGGCGCCGGCAACGTCGCCGCGCTCACCGCGACCGACATCCTGCACAAGCTCTACGCCGAAGGCCAGGTCGTCATCGCCAAGATGAACCCGGTCAACGCCTACCTGCGGCCGCACCTCGAGCGAATCTTCGCCGAGTACATCCAGCAAGGCTGGTTGCGGTTCGTGGACGGTGGCCCGAACGAGGGCGCCTACCTCACCGCCCACGACGATGTGGATTCCATCCACGTGACCGGGAGCGACCGCACCCACGACGCCATCGTCTGGGGCACCGACGAACACGCTGAGCGACGTCGCCGCGAGGACACCCCGCTGATCGACAAGGAGTTCACGAGCGAACTGGGCGGGGTCAGCCCGTGCATCGTGGTGCCGGGGCGGTGGAGCAGGCCGGACTTCCGCTTCCAGGCCGAGCACATCGTCACGAGCAAGATGAACAACTCCGGCCACAACTGCATCGCCAGTCAGGTGCTGGTGCTGCCCCGCTCCTGGTACGGAACCGAACTGCTGCTGGAGGAGATCAGGCAGCTGCTACGTGCCCTGCCGGCGCGCACGGACTATTACCCCGGGGCCCACCACCGGCTTCAGGCCGTACTGGCAGCTCACCCACAGGCCGAACGCCACGGGGACGACTCCCGGATCCTCGTCGCGGACATCACCGACCACGACGACATGCTGCTCACCGGCGAAGTCTTCGCCAGCGCGCTGGGCGTCGTCCGCCTGCCCGGAGAGACTCCCGCACATTTCCTGCGCCACGCCGTCGACTTCGCCAACACCGTCCTCCCCGGCACACTGGGCGCGACCCTGATCGTGCACCCACGGACCGAACGGACCGGGTCCGGCGCGGTGGAAGCGGCCTTGAGCGAGCTGCGCTACGGCACCATCGGCGTCAACTCCTGGTCCGGTGTCAACTTCCTGCTGGGATACACCCCATGGGGCGCCCATCCCGGCCACACCCGGCAGGCGATCGGCAGCGGTATCGGCTTCGTCAACAACGCCTTCATGATCGAGGACATCGAGAAGACCGTGTTGCGCGCCCCCTTCGCCCCCGCACCCCGCGGCCTGTTCACCGGCTCCCCCTCGCTGTCGCCCAAGCCGCCGTACTTCGTCACCAGCCGCACCGGTCGCGCCACCCTCGAGCACGTCACACGCTTCACCACCACGCCAAGCCCCGCCCGACTGTCCGCCGTCCTCGCCTCCGCCCTGCGCGCGTGACCGGGAGGAAACCCCTGAAAGCAATGTTCAGCCAGGGTGGGCGGCCTGCTGGGGAGACGTCATTGATCACCCTGCCGGGCCTTCCCATGCCTGCCTACCCTGGGACGGAGAGGGATGTCGAGAGCGAACGACGGGACCGGTGGGATGGGCGTTCCGGCCGAGACACCCGGCCGCCACTGGAAAACGGATGCGCCGGCGCGGCCCGTGCCGCGCGAGGTGGACCTGGCGATCCTGGATGCGCTGTTCACACAGTCGCCGATAGGCGTGGCCGTGTTCGACACTCAGCTACGCCTGGTCCGTGCGAACCCTGCGCTGGAACGCATGCATGGTGTTCCCAACGCCGAGCTCCTCGGTCACCGGCTCGGTGAGGTCCTGCCCGGGCTTGACGTCGCCGAGATCGAGGGCCGTCTCGCCCGGGTCCTGGAGACGGGCCTGTCTGTCGTCGGTACAGAGCACCGTGGTCGTACGCCTGCTGATCCGAGCAGGGACCACGTATGGATGACGTCGTCGTTTGCACTGACCGGTCAGGACGGCCGACGTCTGGGCGTCACAGACCTGGTCATGGATGTCACCGACCGCCATCGGGCACGTGAGCGACTGGCCCTCCTCGACGAAGCCAGCGCCCGCATCGGAACGACACTCGACGTCAGGCGCACGGCTCAGGAACTTGCCGATGTACTCGTCCCGGGCCTGGCCGACCTCGCCTCGATCGACCTCCTGGATGGCGTCGTGGCGGGCGAGGAAGCCACGCCCTCTGACGCTGGCCGCAGGACGCTGCGCCTCGTGGCCCGCAAGGCCTGCCATCCGGGGCTCACCGAAGAGCTCCGGCTGGTCGGGGAGCTTCAGGAGTTTCCCCCCGACTCACCTCATGCCCAGACCCTTTCCGATGGGCAGCCCCGATTGCTGCCTGCCGTCGGCCCCGACGTCAGCTGGGTCCGGAACTCTCTTGACCCGAGGACCCAAGCCCTGCTGACGCACGGGACCCACTCCATGATGGTGGTGCCCCTGTGCGCCAGAGACATCCTTCTCGGGGTAGCCCATTTGTACCGCACGGCGGCCTGCCCGGACGCTTTCGAGCCTGACGACCTGGTCTTTGTGCAGGAGCTGGTCGCCCGCGCCGCCGTCTGCGTGGACAACGCCCGCCGCTACACCCATGAGCGTGCCGCCGCCGTGACTCTCCAGCAGGGCATGCTTCCGCGCAGCGTCCCTGATCAGAGTGCCGTCGAGGTCGCGCACCAATACCGTCCGGCCCACGCGCACGCCGGGGGGAGCGGCTGCTGGTCCGATGTGATCCCCCTCTCCGGCGCCCGCGTGGCCCTCGCGGTCGGCGACATACCCGCCACGGGTGTCGAGGCCGTCGCCTGCATCGGACAGATCTGCTCCGCCGTACGCACGCTCGCACAGCTCGACCTCGCCCCCGACGAAGTATTGGCCCGGCTCGACGACATGGTGCCGCGGCTGGTCGAACGCGAACACACGGCAGGGTCCGCAGCCATCTTGGAGAAACTCGTCGGGGCCACCTGCCTGTACGCGGTCTACGACCCCGTTTCCCGCCGCTGCGTCATGGCGAGCGCCAGCCACCCTCCGCCCGTCGTCGCCGATCCGGCCGGGCAGGTCCACTTCGCGGATCTGCCCTCCAACGAGCCCTTGGGACTGGGCGATCCCGTCTTCGAGCCTCGCGAGATCGAACTCGCCGAGGGCAGCACCCTCGTTCTTTACGGACAAAGCTTGCTGGCAGCCCGGCACGCAGACCGGGCACTGCACGAACAGCTCTGCGCGCTCATCGCACAGAGCCGCCTTTCGCCGAACGACATCGGTCAGGCCGTAGCCGACGCGGTCGCACCCCACCTGGCGGCCGAGGACGACCTCGCGTTGCTCCTCGCCCGCACCCGCTCGCTCGACGCCGCGCATGTCGCCACCTGGGACCTGCCCAGCGACCCCGCCGCCGTCGCCGGTACCCGCTCGCTCGCGGCGCGAAGGCTCGACCAGTGGGGGCTGAGTCATCTGACCTTCACCACCGAACTCATCGTCAGCGAGCTGGTCACCAACGCCATCCGCTACGGCGCCCCGCCGATCCGACTGCGGCTCATCCTGGACCAGATGCTGATCTGTGAGGTCAGCGACGCCGGCAGCACCTCACCGCACATCCGGCGGGCCGCCACCGTCGATGAAGGCGGGCGCGGGCTCTTCCTCGTCGCCGAGTGCTCCCACCGCTGGGGAACCCGCTACGACGCCGCCGGCAAGACCATATGGGCGGAACAGCTCCTCACAGATAGCGCCCCTCGCAGCATGCAGCCGTGACCGGCATCATGGGCGACCGAGCGAAGAACATCCTCGGCAACTGGCGAGACTGGGCAGCACAGCACAACGTCGCTGTTATGGCCGTCCACTCCTTCGTCCTCGGTCTGAAGCTGCTCGGTGACGGCATCAGCATCCCTGCCTGACAACCCCACCCTCACCGCCCGCAGTAGCCGGCGCAGGCAGCCCGGTTCGCGAGGGGTCGGGGAGGACGAATATGTCGTGCCAGATGCGTGCCAAGTCGTGCGGGGAATCAGGGGGACAGCGGGGAATCCAAAGACCCGCACACCCGGTGTCGATGCCCCTCCATAGCAGGTCAATCCTGTAGCAAGGCCTTTAGAGCACCTCAGCATCCCCAGCTGATGGCTCGGTAGATGTGCTCACGGTCCGGTCAATGCGGCTGACCTGCAATCGTGTCCGACGGCAGCACACGGCCATGTCGGCGAGGGGCGCACGACGCGGCGAAAAGGGAAACCTGGCGCGTGGTCAGGTTCCCCTCTCCGACTGGAAGGGCAGTGATGGGCGGCGAACGCTAGGAGCTGTCCGGTCGATCATGTGTAGTGACGCCGGCCTCGGCTTCTCGCAGTCGGGGCGGCCCCGCGATGATGTGACGTATGGATGCTGCTGAAGACCCTGTAGCCATGGTTGCGTGCCTGCGGGAGGAACATCGGAACGAGCCGTGGAACCCCAGGTGGAACGACCTTGAGGTGGCGGGCGTCGATCTGGTGTCGCTCGACACCAGGCTGGAGGGCTGCGCGTACACGTGGGTCGCCAACGACGGTTCCCTCCATGAGCAGGGGATGGCAACTGTGAGGCTCATCCTCAACCAGCTTGAGAAGGTCCTTCCCGAGCTCGCTGAGGATGACAACCCACAGGTCTGGCATCGGTTGCAACGGATGGCTCAGCTCATCGTGGTCCACAACATCCGACCGACTGAGGCGAGTTCGTAGGAGCTGTGGTCGGTCACGTGCGGAGCCAGATGACGAGGCTCGCTGCCGTGATCGTGCCGAGGAAGACGTAGCCGCGCTTGTCATATCGAGTGGCGACGGCTCGGGCGTGCTTGAGCTTGTTGATGGCCTGGCTTTGTTCACGTTCAGCAGCAGCGTTTGTCTGCCGATTTGGGCGTCAGTTGGTGATCACTGGGCCTCGGAAAGTTCACGAGACATAGCGTCAGCGCATGGACCAGCGCGGCCTGGACCGCTGGCTCGGGTGTCAGGGGACATGTTGGCGCCCCGGAAGGACGTTCGCCGCCTGCCGTCTAACCTCTCCTCTTGAGGGGTGGGATTATGGAAAAGTCGATCTTGGTTGAGTCCATCAGGTACTCCGCTGTGTGCCAGGGATGCTGTGCCGAGGCGGAGTGGTGCGGTGTCCAGGCGCTGGTGGGCGAGGAACTGCGGTGGGATGTCGAGACGACGTGTCCGGCCTGCGGGTTTGCCGTGGCTGTGTGTGGTGGTGACCTGCCGGAGGGACTGCGTGGCCGACTGCTCTCCGAGCACGGGCGGGCAGGGTTGCGGGTAGCTCCGCCGACGAGGAACGCCGCAATCATGCGGGTGCTGAGGGCGGAACTCGGCATCGGCCTGGACGGCGTCCGGGCCGTGCTGGAGCAGGTCTTGACCGGGCAGTATTCAGGGACCCTGCCCGAGATGGAGCTCCTGGCGCGGAAGCTGCGGGCATCAGGCATCGAAGCGGCCGCTTCACGGACGGTGGATTGAGTGAGCCTTCCGGAGCCGGTGAAGAATCCCGTCAATCACCTGCCGGTGATACCGCCACCTGCCACAACGCCCGTTGCTGACTGGCAGGAATGGGCGCAGCCGCTCCCACTCGGCATCACTCAGATCACCCCGCCCCATGCCCCAGTCAACGAGTCCGGGACCGAGTAGTCACACGATCGGCCGGACAGCTCCTAGGCCAAAGCTTTGAGGTCTGGCCTCATCTTTATCAGGTCGATCGCAGAGCGCTGTCGACAGCGGCCAACCAGCTCGGTGCTTGGGGTGAGCGTCCGCCAAGACTCGGTGTTCGGGTTGCCGCCGTAGACCTCGTCCCCCGCCACCCAGTCCACGCCGTGCCCGGCGTCCAGGAATCGGCCGATCATGCGGGCGGCTAGTGCTCTGACCACGTAGGTTCGCCGGGTTGGGTGTCCGAGCGGTTGGATGAGCGGTGACGTCCGATCTGACCGCTGGGGGTGTGTTGGCTGAGCCTGTCCGTGTACGCAGGTTGACTGACCAGGAGGGGCAGAAGCTGCAGCAGATCGTGCGCCGGGGCAGTACCAGTTCGGTGCGTTACCGTCGCGCGATGATGTTGTTGGCCTCGGCTGGCGGGAACCGGGTGCCGGTAATCGCGAAGTTGGTGCAGGCCGACGAGGACACGGTCCGGGACGTGGTCCACCGGTTCAACGAGATCGGTCTGGCCTGCTTGGACCCTCGGTGGGCGGGAGGCCGTCCCCGCCTTCTCAGTCCTGACGACGAGGACTTCGTCGTCCAGACGGCCACCACCCGCCCGACCAAGTTCGACCAGCCTTTCACCCGCTGGTCTATCCGCAAGCTCGCCGCCTACCTGCGAAAAGTCCACGGCCGCCTGATCCGGATCGGCCGCGAGGCATTACGGTGCCTGCTCGCCCGCCGCGGCATCACCTTCCAGCGCACCAAGACATGGAAGGAGTCGCCCGACCCCGAGCGCGACACCAAGCTCGACCGCATCGAAGAGGTCCTGGAGCGGTTCCCGGACCGGGTGTTCGCGTTCGACGAGTTCGGCCCCCTCGGCATCCGACCCATTGCCGGATCGTGCTGGGCTTCCGCGGGTCACCCCGAGCGGCACCCCGCGACCTACCACCGCACCCACGGGGTCCGGTACTTCCACGGCTGCTACTCGGTCGGCGACGACACCCTTTGGGGCGTCAACCGGCGCAAGAAGGGAGCCGACAACACCCTGGCCGCGCTCAGGTCGATTCGCGCGGCCCGCCCGGACGGCGCCCCGATCTACGTGATCCTGGACAACCTGTCTGCCCACAAGGGCGAGCAGATCCGACGCTGGGCCAGGAAGAGCCGGGTCGAGCTGTGCTTCACCCCGACCTACGCGTCCTGGGCCAATCCGATCGAGGCTCACTTCGGACCGCTGCGGCAGTTCACCATCGCCAACTCCGACCACCCCAACCACCCCGTCCAGACCAGGGCCCTGCACGCCTATCTGCGCTGGCGCAACACCAACGCCCGCCACCCGGACGTACTCGCTGCCCAACGACGCGAGCGAGCTCGCATCCGCAGCGAGAAAGGCATTCGATGGGGAGGACGCCCCCTCGCCCCGGCAGCCTGAAGTCGTCAAGCCAGGAGCCATCCGGGCACCGCCTTATCAACAGCTGGTGTGGTTGCCTGCCCCGCGTCCGCGGTGGCCGGCCGGCCACCGCTCGTCCACCTCGACGGCGACCGACCGGCACTTTGGGCAGGCCGTCTGCCTCAGCGGCGACCACGAGTAGTCCTGCCCGATGAACCCTTCTCGGTCAATGTCCGCTCCGCACAACGTCAGAGCCCTGGTCACGACGGCATGCTCAATCTCAGGCGTGCAGGACTCGTCCACGGCGGCACACCACCGGTCTGAGGTAGGTCGATACGGCGGACGCAGGACCTCGCCGGAGTCCATGACGATGGCGGTTGCGAGACAGTGCCCACAGGTCACCCACATTCCGGCATCCGAACTCAGCGGAATCGAATCGAGGGCACCGGGCAACTTGCCACCGCACACATCGCACGTCATGTCGTCGATCATCCCAGGCGCTCCAGACCCAGCCAGCTCAGGAATCAGCTCGGCAACCGGCTCGTGCGAGCAACCCCGCAAACCTTCCCGGTCAGAGCACTAGGGCGTTTCTATCGGATCATCGGATCGTTGGTCAGGTGTGCCGTTGAGTGACGCCCAGTGGGCGCGGATTGAGCCGTTGCTACCGGACCGGACGCCGAAACGGGGCGGGCGGTGGCGTGATCACCGTCTGGTGATCGA
>NZ_VJZD01000101.1 GCF_009377175.1 Streptomyces adustus | reverse complement strand
GACCAGGAGGTCGCCATGACCACCCCCGCCCCCGACGCACAGGTGGTGTTCGTCGGCTACAACGCCGCCTACCTGCGCGCGATCGACGGCAGCGTCCCCAGCGGATCGGTCGTGGTGATCGAGGAACCCGACATCATCCGCAAGCGCGAACTCCAGGACGCGGCAGGCCGCTTCGACTGCCTCGACCGGATCGTCCCGGCCGACTACCAGCAGTCGGCCGGCGCCCTCGACCTGGCGGCCGAACTGTCGGCCGCGCGCCCGGTCGCCGCCGTCGTCCCGGGTCTGGAGTACGCGGTGCCGGCCGCGGCCGCACTGGCCGAGAAGCTCGGGCTGCCCGGAGCGACCGGGACGGCCGCGCAGGCGCTGCGGGACAAGGTCCGACTGCGCGAGGTCTCCGCCGCGGGCGGCGTCCGCAACCCGCGCTGGCGCGAGGTGCACGGCCCCGCGGACATCCTCGACTTCGCCGACGGCGGAGCGGTGGTGGTCAAGCCCGCCAACCGGCAGGCCAGCGTCGGCGTGCAACTGCTCGACTCGGTCGACGCCACCACCGCCGCCCAGGCCTGGGAGCGCACCTCGTCGGCGGCTGAGTACGAGCAGGTACCCGACCGGCCGCTGGCGTGGCGCTTCCTCGCCGAGGAACGCCTGCACGGCCCCGAGTACAGCGTCGAGGCCCTGGTACGGCAGGGCGAGATCGTCTTCGAGAACGTCACGGCCAAGACCGTCGTCCCCGGGCCGTACCCGGTCGAACTCGGCCATCTGCTGCCCGCCCCGCTCGACGAGGACATCCAGAGCGCGTTCGCCGCGGCGATACGGGCACTGGTCGCCGCCACCGGCTTCGAGACGGGCATCCTGCACGCGGAGTGGATCCTGACCGAGTCGGGCCCCACGCTGGTCGAATGCGCCGGCCGCTGCCCCGGCGACTACCTGATCGACCTCATCGACCTGGCCTACGGCACCCGGATCCGGCTGACCCTCATCGACCTCTTGGCCGGCCGCCCCGTCGACCTGCCCCGGTCCGCGCGGCAGACCTCCGCGATCCGCTTCCTCGCCGCCGAGCCCGGCACCGTGAGCGAGGTCTCCGGCGTGGACAGCGCGCGGCGGCTGCCCGGCGTCCAGGTCGCTGAGGTGGATGTGCAGGCCGGCCAGGAGGTCCGGCCGTGGGCGTCCTCCTGGGACCGCGCCGGGCACGTCATCGCGACCGGGCCCGACGCGCACACCACCCGTCGGCGCGTCCTGGACGCCGACGCCGCCATCCGCATCGCAACCGATTGAGGAAACACATGTCTGTTCTGTGGCAACGCGTCCGCGGATGGCGCGGGTCCATACCCGGAGGGTCGGTCGGCTTACGGCTGGCCGTGATGGCGATCATCGACGCGGTCGGCACCGGTGCCTTCCTCGCCGTCTCCGTACCCTTCATCACCAGGTCGGTCCACCTGTCGGAGGGCACACTCGGTCTCGGCCTGACCCTGTCGGCCGCCATCGCCCTGGGTACGGCCATCCCGATCGGCGTCCTCGCCGACCGGATCGGCCCCAAGAAAGTGCTCGTCGGGGTCAGTCTGTGGCGCTGCGCCTGCTTCGTCGTCTACCCGCTCGTACAGAACCTGTGGCAGTTCCTGACCGTGGTGTGCCTGCTCGGCCTGGTCGACAAGGCGGCCGCGCCGATGGAACAGGCCCTGGTCGGGCAGGCCACGGCGACCGAGGACCGGGTCAGGGTGGTCGCGATCCTGCGCTCGCTGCGCAACGTCGGTTTCACCGTCGGCGCCCTCCTGGGCGGCATCGGTCTGCTGATCGACACCCGGGCCGGATACAGCGTGATCCTGCTGGTCAACGCCGCTTCTTTCGCCGTGCTCGCGAGCCTGGCCGCCCGGCTGCCGGTGCTCAGCGCCCCGGCCAAGAGCCTGCGCCGACGCTTCTCCGTCAGTGTGCTGCGGGACGGCTCGTTCCTGTCGTTCACCGGCATCAACGCCGTGCTCACCATGCATATGACCCTGCTGAGCATCGGTATCCCGCTGTGGATCGTCAAACACACCGACGTCTCCTCGGCGCTGATCTCCCCGCTGGTCGCGGTCAACACCGTGCTCGCGGTCGTCTTGCAGGTGCGGGCCAGTCGGGGCACCGACACCATCGCCGGTGCCGCACGCGCCCTGGTGTGGGCCGGCATCTCGCTCGCACTGTGCTGCCTGCTGCTGGTCGCGGCGCCGAAGCTGCCCGTCGTCCTGGCCGTCGGCGTGCTGCTGCTGGCCATGGTCGCGCTGACCGGCGGCGAGCTGTTCCAGTCCGCCGGTGGCTGGGGCGGCTCCTATCTGCTCGCGGTGCCCGGCCAGGAGGGCGTCTACCTCTCGGTCTTCTGGCTCGGCGTGGCCGTCCAGCAGATCGCGGCCCCGGTCCTGGTCAGCCTGGTCGTCACCACCGGCACCACGGGATGGGTCGTCCTGGCGGCGCTGTTCGCCGTCTGCGGTCTCGCCGCGCCGGGCATCGGCCGCTGGGCGCAGTCACGGGCGGACAGCAGACCCCGGCCAGACACCAGCCTGGCCGAGGCCACGTAACCCCGTTCCATCACCGGCCTCCCGGCCGAACAGAGTCGATCACCATCCAAGGAGAGACATGTCCGTTCCGCTGTATGTTCCCGCCGGTGAGGGCGAGTTCGTCAACATCCGGGACACCAAGAGGACCTACCTCAAGCTGACCACGCCGGACTCCGACGGGGAGTTCGGCTTCTTCGAGCACCACATGGCTCCCGAGGCGAGTGGCGCCGCCCCGCACATCCACAAGCAGTCCACCGAGATGTTCTACGTGGTGAAGGGCGAGATCGAGTTCACCATCGGCGACCGCAAGGTGGTGGGTGAGCCCGGCGCATTCGCCTACGTCCCCAAGGGCGAGCCGCACGGCTTCACCAACAGGGGCAACGAGGACGCCACACTGTTGATCATGTTCTACCCGATCTACAACCGCGAGGACTACTTCCGCGGCCTGGGCCGGCTGACCGCCAACGGGCGCAACCCCAGCCTGGAGGAACTCCAGGAGCACATGGCGAAGTACGACCAGTTCATGGTCTGACCTCACACACGAGGCCGACGAACGGGGCCTGGCAGCGATGTCGCTGCCAGGCCCCGCTGTGCGTGCCGCCTTACGTGCCGCCGTACGTGCCGTTGCTCGTGCCGCCGTCAGTCCTCCGCGCGGTCCCCGTTGCGGGAGCGCCACATCAACTCGCGTACCTGCTCGGCGAGTTCGGCGACCGGGCCCGCCACCACGGCACCGGGGAGAACGTCCTGGACGGACAGCGGACTCAGGGGCGAGGTGATGGGCACACCCCACTCGGCCTTCCAGTCCCGGGCCTGCTGGGCCGAGCTCGCGTACACGATCCGGCCCAGTCCGGCCCAGCCGTGCGCGGCCGCGCACATCGGGCAGTGCTCGCCCGAGGTGTACACGGTCGCCGTGGCCCGTTCCTCGGCCGGCAGATGGGTCGCGGCCCAGCGGGCGAGTTCGAACTCCGGATGCCGGGTCGGATCGCCGGTGCTGGTCTCACGGTTGCGGTCCTCGGCGAGGATCTTGCCGTCCGCGTCGACCAGCACGGACCCGAACGGCCAGTCGCCGGCCTCCACCGCCTCGGCCGCCAGCTCGATGCAACGACGCAGATGGGGCAGGTCGGTCTCACCGACGGTGTCGGCGCGGTCGGTACCGCTCTCGGAAAGGTCGTGGTCGTTGAGGGCCACTGTTCACTCCGTCTCTTGGATCGTGTCGGCTACGGCCGGTGCGCGGCCAGGGTCGCCAGTGCCTGCCACGCCACTTCGGGCCGCAGGGTTTCGTCCGGGTCGCCGTGATAAGGATCGACAAGCACGGTCTCGGCACCGGCGAGGCGCAACTCCTCGATGTCCTCGAGAATCTGCTCCAGGGTGCCCTCGCCGGCCCGACGGTCCGGGTCGTCGACCGGCTTTTTCGTGACCTTCAGATAGATGCGCGGCGCCAATTCCGGCATCGGCCGACCGGCGTCGGCCGCACTCTGCTTCAGACGGTCCAAGGCTTCCCTGAACCAAGGCATGGTGAACCGCAGCGGATGCCACGGAGAACCAAGACGTACGGCCCTTCGGATTGCGGCGTCGCTGTTTCCGCCGATCCAGATCGGAATCTGTCCACAGCCGTAGTCCGCCTCGTTCTCCCAGGCGGTCCTTATGGTTTGAAGGTGTTCGTCGGTCAGCGCCCCGCGCCGTTCGAACGGAACCCCCAGCGCCTCGAACTCTTCGCGCGCCCAGCCGACCCCGACACCGAGGGTCAACCGGCCGCCGCTGAGTTGTTGCAGGTTGGCAGCCATACGGGCGACCAGCAGCGGGTGCCGGTAGGGCGTGATGAGAACCGTCGTACCCAGGCCGATCCTGCTCGTGATTCCGGCCAGCCAGGCAAGAGTTGTGACAGGTTCGTAAAAGGGAGCGGGATATTGTCTGGCGACATCCGACGTGATCGCCACATGGTCGGAGAGCATCAACAGGTCGTAACCGAGACCCTCCGCGGTTTTGGCCCAGCGGGCCAGGTTGTCCGGGTTCGCACCCGGGCCGAAGTTGGGGACGTTCACACCGATCCGCATGCCCCAACCCTAGCAACTCCACAACAGCGGCGCGCAGTTGTCGACGGCGTCGGCTTTCCGCGGTGCGAATGGCCGATAAGCGTCGGCCGGTCATTTCTCACCCGGCGAACCGAAATTCCTCGAATCCGTCCGGTGCGCTGTGCACAGGTCCAGAAGAAGGAGTACGACAAGGACGGCCGCCGTCGCCGGGAAGAGCGCGGACGGGCCGCCGAGGGAGAGCAGGGGACCACCCGCGAGCGAGCCGATACCGGTACCGCCGTCGAAGGCGATGTTCCACGCGACCCCGGCCACACCGAGTCCGCCGGGGCGGTCACCGGCCGCCCGCAGGGCGAGGACCAGGGTGGCGCTCTGGACGGCGCCGAAGCCCGCTCCGAACAGGGCGGCACCGGTCAGCAGAAGCGCCGGCACGCCGGAGGCGGCTCCCGCCGCCGTGCCGAGGGCCGTGACCAGAGCGGCGGGCAGCAGCACCGGGCGGCCTCCGTAGCGGTCGATGAGCCATCCGGCGCCGAGCCGGGAGAGCACGGTGGCGGCCTGCGCGGCAAGCAGCGCCCGGGGTGCGGCCGACGCGGTCAGCGGCAGGAAGGTGAAGAGGACGCCGTACGCCGTGGTGGAGGCCGTCTCCACCAGGAGCGGGCCGGTCATGGGGCGCAGTAGCCGCCATGTTCCGCGCACGGCATGCGGACCGCCGGAGCGGGGTCCGGCCGGCCGGGCGGGTCCAGCGGCACGAGGCAAGCCGAAGGAACCCGCCAGGACCAGCGCGGCCGTGCCCGCCGCCAGGGCGAAGGCGACCGGGTACGCCTCCCGCCGGGCCAGGGCGACACCCAGCGGGGCACCCAGAACACCGGCGACACCGACCACCGCGCCGTACCAGCCGATGGCTCTGCCCCGGCTGCCGGATGGGAACAGTTCGGCGGTGAGGGTGACCCCGGCGACGACGAACACGCCGAAACCCAGCCCGCGTACCGCCACCAGACCGGTCAGGACGGGCAGGGTGGAGACGGCCGGGAGCACCAGGCACGGCAGTCCGAGCAGCGCACCGCTCAGGGCGAGCGAGTGCCGCTGTCCGAGCCGTGCGAACAGCCACGGCGTGAACGGCTGGACCACCAAGGTGGCCGCCATCATGGTGGCGGTGAGCGCTCCGGCGCCGGACGGTCCGGCGCCGGAGCGGACGGCGTACGCGGGCATCGCACCGAGCAGCAGATTGAAGCCCGCGAAGCCGCCGAACGCGGCGATCAGAGCGCCGGCCACCGCTGCCCGGCGCCGTCCGGCGGACAGCGCCGGGACCTCGCCCTGCCCGGATCCGCGTCCCCGATCTCGTACCACCGTCATGTCAGGAGTTGTCGAGCGGCAGTCCGGGCGGGTTCACCTCCGACTTGGCGACGGCCTCGTTGGAGAGGTTCCAGGCGGCCAGCCACTTGGCGTACTGACCGTTCTCGATCAGGTAGTTGATCGCGTCGGCGATGGGCTTGGCGAGCCCGCTGCCCTTCTTCGAGGTGGCCGCGATCAGACCCTGGAGCGACGCGCCTGCGCCGGAGAACGTGCCGGCGTTGGCCGTGGGCGTGGGTGTCTTCGCGGTCTGGGTGACGTGGTAGGCGATGGTCGGGTTGGGGCCGAAGTGCGAGTCGATCCTGCCGCTGCTGAGCGCCTGGTAGACGCCGTTGTTGTCCGGGTAGTGCTTGATGGTGAGTGTCTTGCCCTCGCTCTGCAACTTCTTCTGCCACTCGATGAGGATGCGCTCCTGGTTGGTGCCCGATCCGACCTCGACCGTCTTGCCCGCCAGGTTCCGGTAGTCGCCGTCGAACCTCCACTTGCTGGACTTCAGCACCTCGAACGCGAGGTTGTCCTGTCGGTAGGAGGCGAACTCGTACTTCCTCTTGCGCTCCTCGGTGTCGGTGACGTTGGAGAAGGCCACGTCCACCTTGCCGCTGTCGACGCCGATGAAGAGGTTGTCCCAGGTGAAGTTCTGGCTCTGCGGTTCCAGGCCCAGGACCGCGGCGACCAGCCGGCCGATGTCGGTCTCGGAGCCGGTGAGGGTCTTCTGGTCGTCACCCACGTAGTCGAGCGGGGCGGAGCCGGAGGGCAGGGCGCCGTGGCCGATCACCAGCTTGCCGCTCTTGCGTACGGCAGCGGGCAGTTCGGCGCTGATCGACTTGACCTCGGACACCTTGAGGGTGACCTCCTTGGCGGCGCCGTGCGAGAGCCGACCGATGGTCACGCTCCCGGAGGCGGCGTCGTCGGTCTTGGTGGCGGCGGCGCTGTCCCCACCGCAGGCGGTGAGCCCGGTGGCGAGAGTGGCGACGGCAGTCGCCGCGGTGATGCCGCGTATCAGGCTACGTCGGGTGACGTGGGTAGACATGGCCGTTCCTTGTCGCTCGGGAGAAAGGTGGTGGCGTGGGGGAAGGAAATCGTTGGTACGCCGTGGGGGCGCAGGGGAAGGCGGTGGACCGGACGACGTTGCTCAGGACGTACGGGGTCCACTCGTCGAGGCGGGTGCGATGACCGGCCGGCAGGCGACAACGCCACAAGTTGGGAAGGCATGGAGGCCGACCGAGCGCTGCTCCGACCGGCTGAAAGGCTTCGCTGTGTCGCCCTCAGGCACGGCAGGACCGCGGCCGCGTTCGGTGCAGCGATCGGACTCGCGCCGTTCCGCTGCGGTCAGGCTCCGTACGACAACGGAACCCAGGTCGCGAGCCGTGGGACGGGGGTCAGCAACAGATCTCGTCGAACTGGTCGGCGCGGCGGCTCACCCAGAACGGGTCGAGCAGCACCATGTGTGCCGTGCCAGTGGTTTCCATGGCCGGATATAAGCACACCTCCACCAACGGCGTCCACCATGTGTCCACTGGCCGGGACCGGACCGCACCCCCGAACCGCCGGGCACCAATTCACCTGTATGTGACCGCTGTTCGCCTGAGGCCGCTGCCTTCCCGGCGCGTCTTGACGCCGGAAGAACAGCCCATCTACGGTGTGCGCGAGCTACGAGTTCCGGTGATCAAGCCCTGGCTGGCCGGACGGCAACCCTCGACGCAGTGGGGTGCCCCAGGTGAAGGCTCGGCGGATCTCATTCTTCTGCAAGTGCGCTCACCACAGCCCCGCAGCGGGCCGGAACCAGGGAGGACGGCATGGCGACGCCCTTGATGCTGTGCTCCCGGCGCCATGTCGACCTGCTGCTGGTCTCCAGCTGTCTCTGTAAGGCCTGAATCCGCCCCTTCCGGACCCGGGAACCTGCCCGCCCGGCCGAATGCCGGCCGACCGCGTGGCCGTGCCCGTCGCCCCCACCGTGTCCCGGGCCGGTAGACCTTCCGGCCCGAGCGTGTGACACCCCACCCCTTTTCCTCACGTGATTCGGCCCGCCGTGGCGCAGCCCTGCGCCGACGGCCGCCTCACGCATCCCTGCTGCGGAAACAGAGACCCCTGATGGCACTGCACAACGGCCCTACACCGAACAGACCCCTGCGGTCCGGACTCGGCGCGATCACCCTCGGCACGGCGTTCCTGGTGGCGCTGACGGGCTGCACCAGCAGCAAGAACGGCGAGACCACCAGCTCCGCGGAGGCCCTCACCATCGGCACCACCGACCAGGTCACCAGCATCGACCCGGCCGGTTCCTGGGACGCGGGCTCCGGCACCGTCGAGAGCGAGGTCTACGCGACCCTGCTCGGTCAGAAGAACGGCTCCGCGGACGTCTCGCCCGACCTCGCCACCGGGATCGAGCAGACCGGGCCCAAGGAGTACACGGTCACGCTCCAGAAGGATCTGAAGTTCGCCAACGGCCACGAACTCACCTCCTCGGACGTCAAGTTCAGCTTCGACCGGAACCTCAAGATCGCCGACCCGAACGGTCCTTCGTCGCTGCTGTACAACCTCGCCTCGGTCGCCGCCCCGGACCCGGCCACCGTCGTCTTCACCCTCGAATCGGCCAACGACACCCTCTTCCCGAAGGTGTTGTCGACGGCCGCCGGCTACATCGTGGACGAGCAGACCTTCCCCGCGGACAAGATCCTCGACGACAAGTCCGTCGTCGCGGCCAAGCCGTGGAGCGGACCGTACGGCATCAGCAGCTACGACAAGAACTCCCTGGTGTCGTTCGCCGCCAACGCGCACTACAAGGGGCAGCAGGGCACACCGAAGACCAGGGACGTCCAGCTCAAGTACTACACCGACGCCGGCAACCTGAAGCTCGACGTCCAGCAGGGCACCCTCGACGCCGTCTACCGCACCCTCACCACCGCCGACCTGGACGACCTCGCCCGACACAAGGGCATCAAGGTCCACACCGGCTCCGGCAACGGCATCCGCTACCTCGTCTTCGACTTCGCCACCCAGCCCTACGGCACCAGGACGAAGAACGCCGACCCGAAGAAGGCCCTCGCCGTCCGCCAGGCCGTCGCCGACTCCGTCGACCGCGCCCAACTCGCCCAGCAGGTCTACAAGAACACCTACCAGCCGCTCTACACCTCCGTCCCGGACGGACTGACCGGCGCCACCCCTTCCTTCAGGTCGCTCTACGGCGACAAGAAGGGCGGCCCCGACCAGGCCGCGGCGGCGGCCCGGCTGAAGGCCGCCGGGGTCAGGACCCCGGTGACGCTCAACCTCCAGTACAACAGCGACCACTATGGCTCCTCGTCGGCCGACGAGTACGCGCTGGTCAAGACCCAGCTCGAAGCCACCGGACTGTTCAAGGTGAACCTTCAGTCCACCGAGTGGACCCAGTACGGCAAGGACCGCGTCAAGCACCTCTACCCGCTCTACCAGCTCGGCTGGTACGCCGACTACCTGGACGCCGACAACTACCTCTCGCCCTTCTACTCGGCCAACAGCTGGGTCGCCAACAGCTATACGGACCCTGTCGTGCGCGCGCTGGTCCAGCAGGAGGAGACCGAGACGGACGCGGCCAAGCGCACCGCACTGATCCAGCAGGCGCAGGACAAGGCCGCCGCCCAGGTACCGCTGCTGCCGCTGCTCCAGGGCTCCACCGCCATCGTCACCCGCAGCGAGGTCAGCGGGGTGCCCGACGAGCTGGACGCCACGTACCAGTTCCGCTGGGCGGGGCTCTCGACGAAGTGAGCACTCCGACGCAGGAGACCACCGGCGCCGTCGGCACCCCGGCCGACGGCGCCGCCGGTCACGGGTTCGCCCGCTACCTGGTGGTCCGCTTCCTCCTCATCTTCCCCACCGTCCTGATCCTCGTCAGCCTGGTCTTCTTCCTGATGCGGCTCACCGGAGACCCGATCAGCGCGGCCTTCGGCGACCGCCTCACCCCCGACCAGCTCCACGCCAAACTCCACCAGGCGGGCTACGACCGCCCGTTGCTCAGCCAGTACCTCGACTACCTGCGCTCCCTGGCCACCGGTGACTTCGGCCGCACGGTCACCGACAACCAGCCGGTGACCCACGTGCTCACCACGTACGGTTCCGCAACCGTCGAACTCGCCTTCTACGCCCTCCTGGTGGCGCTGGCCGTCGGCGTCCCACTGGGCATGGTGGCGGCCTCCCATCGTGACCGGGCGCCGGACGCGGCCCTGCGCCTGTTCGCGATCCTCACCTACGCCACCCCCGTGTTCTTCGTGGGCCTGCTGCTGAAACTGGTCTTCGCGATCTGGCTGGGCTGGCTGCCCTCGTCGGGCCGGGCCGGCACCGCGGTCCAGCTCTTCCTCCAGAACCAGACCAGCACCACCGGCGTGTACCTGATCGACGCCCTGCGCAGCGGCGACGCCACCGCCGTCGCGGACGTGGTGCGGCACGCCGTACTGCCGGGACTGGCCCTGGGCCTGCTCGTGGCCGGGGTGTTGCTCCGCCTGGTGCGCACCAACCTGATCGGCACGCTCTCCGCCGACTACGTCGACGCCGCCCGCTCCCGCGGCGTGGCCCCGCTGCGCCTTCTCACCCACCACGCCACCCGGCCCGCCCTCATCCCCGTCGTCACCGTCCTCGGCCTCCAGGTCGCGGGGCTCCTCGGCGGGGCCGTACTGACCGAGACCACCTTCGAGTGGAAGGGCCTCGGCTACGAGCTCGCCCACTACCTGACGACCCGTGACTTCCCGGCCGTGCAGGGCATCGTGGCCCTCTTCGCCGTCGTCGTCGCGGTGACGAACTTCCTCGTCGACGTCGTCGCCGCGCTCATCGATCCGCGAGTGAGGTACTGATGACGCTGCTCCTCACCCGACGACCGCCACTGCGGCCACGCATCCGGACCGGCGCGGGAGTGCAGCGGGTCATGCTGCTCACCGGCCTGGTCCTCACCGGGCTCTTCCTGCTCACCGCACTGCTCGGGCCCCTGCTCGCCCCGCACGGCTACGCCCAACTCACCGACTCGCAAGGCCTGTTCGGCACCCAGCAGCATCCGAGCGGCGGCCACCCGCTGGGCACGACCATCGCCGGGTACGACGTCCTCTCCCGCACGATCTGGGGCGCACGCACCGCGCTTCTGATCATCGTCGCCGCGCTGCTGCTGTCGGTGGTGCCGGGGACGGTGCTCGGGCTGGTCTCCGGCTACCTCGGCGGCAGACCGGACCGGCTGCTGGTGGGACTCGCGGACGCGCTGTACGCGTTCCCGCCGCTGCTGCTCGCCATCGTCATGTCGATCGTGATCAGCGGCGGCCGGTCCAGCCTGACCGGCGGCCTGGGCGCGGCCGCCTGCTCGGTCGCGGTCTCCTTCGTCCCCCAGTACTTCAGGGTCGTACGCGCCGAGGTGATCCGGGTGAAGGCCGAGCCCTTCGTGGACGCCGCCCGTGTGATCGGCACCGGCCCCTGGCGCATCATGACCCGTCATGTGCTGCGCAACTCGGTGCGCACCCTGCCGCTGATCTTCACCATCAACGCGTCGGAGTCCATCCTCACCCTCGCCGGCCTCGGTTTCCTGGGCTTCGGCATCGAACCCAACTCGGCCGCCGAGTGGGGCTACGACCTCAACCGGGCCGTCGCCGACGTCACCGCGGGCATCTGGTGGACGGCTGTCCCGCCCGGCCTGGGCATCGTGCTCACGGTCCTCGGTACGACCCTGCTCAGCGAGAGCCTCACCGATCTGGCCGACCCACGGCTGCGCAAGCGGGGCACAACTCCCTTGCTCCCCGCGGACGGAGGCGCGGACGATGAGTGATCTGCTGCGTATCGAGGAGCTGCACGTCGGCTTCGCCACCGACGCCGGTCCGGTTCCCGCCGTCCGGGGAGTGAGCCTGTCCGTCGCCCCGGGCGAGGTGCTGGCCCTGGTCGGCGAGAGCGGCAGCGGCAAGACCGTCACCGCCCGCTCGGTCCTCGGCCTGCTGCCCGACACCGCGACCGTCCGCGGCCGCGTCCTCATCGGCGACGGCACCCGCGAACCGGACGAGAACGTGCTCGACGCGTCCCCGGCCCGGCTGCGGGCCCTGCGCGGCACGCACGCCGCGATGGTCTTCCAGGAGCCCTCCGCCACTCTCAACCCCGTCTTCACCATCGGCTGGCAACTCACCGAGGGCCTGCGCGCCCACGGCCGCGGCGGCAGCAAGGCCGAACGGCGTTCCCTCGCCGTGGAATGGCTGGCCAAGGTCGGCATCCCCGACCCGGCCACGCGCGTCGACCACTATCCGCACCAACTGTCCGGCGGCCAGAAGCAGCGCGCGGTCATCGCCATGGCCCTCGCCCTGGGCAGCAGGCTCATCGTCGCCGACGAGCCGACCACCGCTCTCGACGTCACCGTGCAGGCGGAGATCCTCGAACTGCTCCACCGCTGCCGCACCGACTTCGGCACGGCGGTCCTGCTCATCACCCACAACATGGGCGTCGTCGCCGATCTCGCCGACCGCGTGGCCGTCATGCACGCCGGAGAGGTGGTGGAACAGGCCCCGGTGCGCGACCTGTTCGCGGCGCCGACACACTCCTACACCCGGGAACTGCTCTCCGCCGTACCGGACTTCGGGACCGGCAGGCGAACCATGTCCCTGACGGCCGACGACGGCACCCGGCCGGTCGTCAGCGCCCGCGCGCTGACTGTCGACCACCCGGGACGTCTGGGCCGCAAGGCCTTCCGCGCAGTGGACGCGGTGACCTTCGACATCCGCCGCGGTGAAATCCTCGGGCTGGTCGGCGAGAGCGGCAGCGGCAAGACCACCATCGGACGGGCCATCGCCGGACTGACCCCGGTGACCGGCGGCCAACTGGAGGTGTTCGGGGCACCGTTGAGCAGGAGACGGAAGACCGCCGGGCGGATCGGCTATGTCTTCCAGGACCCCGCCACCAGTTTCGATCCCCTGCTGACCATCGGCGACAGCATCGCGGAGCCCCTCGTCGCACACGGTCGAGACCTGGGCGCGAAGGCGATCCGGGCACGCGTCGAATCGCTGCTCGAAGCCGTGCACCTCCCACGTACCCACGCGGACCGCTACCCGCACGAACTGAGCGGCGGGCAGCGGCAACGCGCCGGTCTGGCCCGCGCACTCGCCCTGCGGCCACGCCTGCTCATCGCGGACGAGCCCACCTCGGCCCTGGACGTCTCGGTCCAGGCGAAGGTGCTCGACCTGTTCGGCGAACTCCAGCGGGAGCTGGGCTTCGCGGCCCTCTTCGTCAGCCACGACCTCGCGGTCGTGGAACAGGTCGCCCACCGGGTCGTCGTCCTGCACCGGGGCAGGATCGTCGAGGAAGGCGCCACCGGCCAGGTCCTCGGCGACCCGCAGGACGACTACACCCGCCGACTCGTCGCCGCCCTGCCGGTGCCCGATCCGGTACGCCAGGCCAGACGCCGACAGCCACCCGTACAGGAGGGGGTGGCCGGCGTGTGACCGTGGTGCCGGACGCGAAGCCGGTCAGTGTGCCGGCCCGCGGCCCGGCACGCCTGTCGAGAAAAGGCCGTGCGGACATCACCACGTGCTGCTAGCGTCACTGGCATGAAGCGCGCTGCCATGACGACGACGCCGGAGAGTGTCCCGGCGCGCTGACCGATGTCTCAGTCGAAGCCCCGGGGCGAGTGCCCCGGGGCTTCGTCTTGTGGTCACTCGCCTGATATCCGCGAGGAGACCGCCATGCATGACCACCGCAAGCTCGGCCGTGAACTGGGCCTGTTCGACACCGACCCGCTCATCGGTGCCGGTCTGCCGTACTGGCTGCCCGACGGCGCGGCCGTGAGACACACCCTGGAGGAGTACATCCGTGCCGCCGAACGGGGGGCGGGCTACCAGCACGTGTATTCACCGGTACTCGGCAAACGCGAGTTGTACGAGATCTCGGGGCACTGGGCGCACTACAGCGACGACATGTTTCCCCCGATGGATCTCGGCGGGGAGCAGGTCGTCCTGCGGCCGAGTCTGTGCCCCCATCACGCGGTGATCTACCGCTCCCGCTCCCACAGCTACCGCGAACTCCCCTTGCGGATGGCCGAACTGGGCGGCATGTACCGCTCCGAACTCTCGGGCGTGCTCGGCGGACTGACCCGTGTGCGGGCCATCCAGCTCAATGACGCGCACATCTTCTGCACCCTGGACCAGGTCGCCGGGGAGGCGCAGGCGGCGCTGGAGATGATCCGTCAGGCGTACCGGGCACTCGGCATCACCTCCACTCGCTATCGGCTCTCCCTCCCGGGCCCCGGTGGCAAGTACGTTGCCGCGCCCGAGAAGTGGCAGCGGTCCACCGCCCTGCTGACCGATGTCCTCGACCGCTCCGGCCTGCCCTACGAGGCAGCGGAGGGAGAGGCCGCGTTCTACGGCCCCAAGATCGACGTCCAGGTGGCCGACGGCGCCGGCCGGGAGTCCACCCTGTCCACCGTCCAGGTCGACTTCCACCAGCCCGAGCAGTTCGACCTGCACTACATCGGCGCGGACGGCGCCAAGCACCGCCCGGTGATGGTCCACCGCAGCATCATCGGCAGTGTGGAACGTGCCGTCGCCCATCTCATCGAGCAGCACGGCGGTGCCTTCCCCGCCTGGCTCGCCCCCACCCAGCTGGTCATTCTCCCGATCTCCGACAGCGAACTGCCGAACGCCGCGAGCCTCGCCCGGCACTGCGCCCGTCTCGGACTGCGTGCCGAGATCGCGGGACCGGACCGTGGCAGCCTGGGCGCCCGCATCCGAGAGGCCCGCCTGGTTCCCTATCAAGCCGTCATCGGCGCCAAGGAGGCCGCTGACGATCACGTCGCCGTGCGCTTGCGGGACGGACGCCGACTCGACCCGCAGCCGGTCGGTGACGTACTCGCCCACATCAGCGCTCTCATCGCTGCCCACAGCACCGATCTGTGGGCCGACACCATCGCATCGAGGGAGTCGTGATCGGCGCCTGCCGCCGACCGGGGTGAGGAGGCTGGTGATCTGCGGTGGCGTCGGGCAAAGGCTGAAGCAGCGGCGGAAGTTCGGCCTCCGGGTCTCCACGCGGAGCCTTGACGGTATTGGTCTGGTCCAATAGCGTCTGCCCCGCACAGAACTCCCCATGGCTCAACACCACCAACCGGCAGCAGAATTGACGAAGCGTCACTCGCCGGCTGGAGGACGAGAGCCCGGCCGCCCGCTGTGGGCCTGCCTGTCGACGGCAGCCCAGGCGCCGGCCTTCGCCCTGTTCGTCGTCACCCAGATCCGCAAGGGCGCGTGCACTGCTCACCGTTGATGGAGATCACCAGAGGCGGCGGCACAGCGAACAAACGCGATCACGCCTTGTCTTCGGAGGCCAGACCTATGCAATCACCCCCCGCGAGGGCGCAGCGCTGCGCGTGGAAGAGAGCGCTCTCACTGATTCCCGTCGTCGTGATGACGGTGGTGGCCACCGTCACCACGACCCTCGACGCCCAGGCGGCGGTGCCCCCCACACCGTCGGGCTTCACGCTCACCTGGAGCGACGACTTCAACGGTGCGTCCGGCACCGGCATCGACCAGAGCCTGTGGAAGTACGACACCGGGCCGGGCAGCAATTTCGGCACCGGTGAGATCGAGACCATGACCAGCAGCACCTCGAACGTCTATTACGACGGTCAGGGTCATCTGGTGCTCCAGGCGCTGCACTCGGGTTCCGATCCGCGGGCCGGATGGACCTCCGGGCGCGTGGAGACCCAGTCGGCGGGCTTCGGCGCCGCGGCGGGCGGCGTCGTACGCATCGAGTCCGTCCTCCAGCAGCCCAACGTCACCACCGCCAACGGCGCCGGCTACTGGCCGGCGTTCTGGATGCTCGGCGCGCCGCTGCGCGACGGTGTGACCTGGCCGAAGTCCGGCGAGGTCGACATCATGGAAGACATCAACGGCCGCAGCTCCGTCTTCAGCACCCTGCACTGCGGTGTGAACCCGGGCGGGCCGTGCAACGAGTCGACCGGCATCGGCTCGGGTGAACGCGCCTGTTCGGGCTGCCAGACCGGCTTCCACGACTACGCGGCGGAGATCGACCGCTCGGTGTCGCCGGAGCAGATCAGGTTCTACCTCGACGGGAACAACTTCTTCACCGTCAACGCCAACCAGGTCGACGCGACGACCTGGGCCGACGCGGTCGACCACCCCTTCTTCATCATCTACGACCTGGCGATCGGCGGCGGCTTCCCGGACGCCTTCGGCGGGGGCCCGAACGCGTCCACGGTCTCCGGCGGCAAGCTGGTCATCGACTCCGTGGCCGTCTACAACAAGGGGGCCGGCTCCGGTGGTGGCGGCGGCGGTTCGGTGACCGGTCAGACGATCACCGGGCCGGGCGGCAAGTGCGTCGACGTGGCGGGTGACGACACCGGCGGCGACGGCACCGCGGTCCAACTGTGGGACTGCCAGTCGGCGGCCAAGGACCAGCACTGGACCTGGAGCGGTCAGACCCTCCAGACCCTCGGCAAGTGCCTGGACATCGCCGGCGGCAACAGCGCCGCGGGGACGAAGCTGCAACTCGCCACCTGCAACAGCGGCGGCTACCAGAACTGGGTACGGCAGACCGACGGCTCGCTGCGCAACCCGACGAGCGGCCGGTGCATCGACTCGCCGTCGGGTGCCACCGCGAACGGCACCCGGCTCCAGATCTGGGACTGCAACAGCTCCGGCGCCCAGCAGTTCGCCATCGGTACCCCGATCTACGGGCCGGGCGGCAAGTGTGTGGACGTGGCGGGTGACGACACCGGTGGTGACGGCACCGCGGTCCAACTGTGGGACTGCCAGCAGGCCACCTCGCTCGACCAGAAGTGGACCTGGAGCGGCCAGACCCTGCGCACCCTGGGCAAGTGCCTGGACATCGCGGGCGGCGTCAACGCGAACGGCACCAAGCTCCAGCTGGCCACCTGCAACGGCGGCGGCTACCAGAACTGGGTCGCCAACGCCGACGGCTCGATGTCCAACCCGACCACCGGCCGGTGCGTCGACTCGCCATCGGGTGCCACCGCGAACGGCACCCGCCTCCAGATCTGGGACTGCAACAGCTCCGGCGCCCAGAAATTCGCGTTGGCATGAGCAAGGATCGCCCTGCGTGAACTGACGCCGGGTACGTCGAAGGGCCGCACCTCAGCCGGTGCGGCCCTTCGGTGCGCCGCCGGTGTGCGGGTGATCCGGTGAGACCTTGCCCTGCCGATGGTCCGCGAGATTCGGGCTCGCGGTCAGGACGTCGCTTCGGTCCAGCGATCGAGCGTCCCGCTCGCGTCGTCGTAGGTGAGCCACGTACCGTCCCCGAGCGGGCACACATAGCTGTCGACACGACCGGTGGGATACGTGATCGCACCTCGTGTCCGCAGGGTGCGGGCATCGAGCAGCCAGTGGCGCGCCCAGTCCGGATCGTCGTCGGAATCGACCGTCGAAGCGATGACGGTGTCGGCGTCGACGAAACCGCAGCCGTAGTCCCAGCACGGCGGGTCCTCGTCGTCCGACGACTCAGGCTCGCCCTCGGCGAGGACCGTGCCGTCCAGGGCGTGCAGTCTCAGGTCTGTCCCGTAGTGCTCCACTGTCAGAAACCCAGGATGGCCAGGGTGGACGTCCATCAGGATGCGGTCCAGGGTGTCGTTGAGGTCCCAGCCGGTCAGCTTCTCGCCGTCCCAGCGCGCCCAGTGGAGCAAGATGCCGTCCTGGCCCATGCCGATGCACAGCCCCATGTGAAGGCCGTCCGGGTGGGATATGTGATGTGAACCGGAGGCGGCGCTGTCCAGCGGCAGCCGGGCCACCTCCCGTCCGTCCCGGGCGTCGAGAACGACCCAGCACTCCAGCCAGTCCTGCTCCCCCGGCGCCGGCACGACATGCGCCCAGACGAACCGACCGTCGTCGGAGACCCGGCAGGATCCGTGCTCGGACCCGTAGCACACCTCCTGCTCGTCCCCCGTGTGCGTGTGGTCCAGCACCGGCCCCCAGCAGCCGTGCCGGTACTCCCACAACGGCTCGCCTCCCGGGCCGACGGCCCGCACCGCGCGCTGCCCCGAGAACACGGCGAACGTGCCGTCCGGACTCACCGAATGGACGCCACGGTCCCACCCAGGCCAGGGAAGGGGGAAGACGGCGGTCGGGGCCCGCTCGCCCGCCAAGACGTCGTACAGGTCGTAGACCTCCAGCTCATGCCCGTTCTGGAGGAGGGCGCGGCTTGGCGTGTGCGTACGGATCTCCAGGCCGAAGCCGTTGACCAGCGCGGCCCCGCCCTGGAGTTTGACCGAGTCGTGCAGTTGTGCGGTGATCGACATGTGCCGAAGGTAGCGGCCCGCACTGACAGCACTCCCGGCGAGGCCCGGCCCCTCGATCGCGGGACAGCGGTCCACACCGAAAGGATCAGCGGGGGCGCGGCGCTACGCGATACTCACCCAGTGGTGTGTGGTTCGAACCAGCCCGGACAGCGGCACGGAGGTCACCTGAATGTTCCCCGCACGGCTGTCTGCCGGTGCTCCCTTGGCTCTGGCGATTCTCGCCTTGTCAGGCTGTTCCTCCCACTGGGGCTGCACGGACACGACCGTGGAACGCGGTGAGGCCGGTGTCAGGGTGCAGATCGAAGACACGTATGAGCGGGATACCGGTGTCACCGCCGAGGTCGTCGACTGGCGCCTCGAGCCCCACCCCCAGGTGCCGTCCGAAGGCGACAAGGTGCACTTCCACTTCCGCTTCGACGGCGCCGACGAGCGTTCCGGACCTGCCGTGGACGCCTGCGCGGTCGACGGGAAGCGCGTGGCGTTGGGGTGTCAGACGATCTTCTCGTCCGACGCGTTCGGGCCGGGCGGTGACCCCACGGGCGACGCCTGGCTCACGGTCGAGCACCCTGAGCAGGTTGCCGCAGTGCTGTTGATACCCAACGACCAGTCCTACGACCGACGAACCTGCGAGCAGGACGTCAAGGACGGCGGCGGGCCGCATCCTCCGAAACCGGCCGGCAGCGGGGATCAGTTGTGAGGCACCGTGGGGCCCCTGCGGCAAGCGGCCGGCAATCGAGGTTCCCCTGCCGTACTCAGTCCAGTGGAATGACAGGTCTGGCCAAGGTGCCGCGGGTGTGCGGGCGTCGGGCGACGAAGTCGCCCTGCTCGGGGTCGCGATAGGCGCTCGCCTGGATCAACCACTTGGCGAACCACGGTTCGCCGCCGCATTCGGTACCACCCCCGTCGGCGCCGCGAACTTCGTGGCGGTCGGCGGTCAGCTCCCACTTGTACGAGTTCTGGGCCATGTGCAGTCCGGACAGCATCGGCGACGCCGTAGCCACGTGCACGCCGTCCGGCAGCACCAAGGCGTCGTCGTCCTCCCGCCATCCGGTCGGCATGCGGTCGCCCCAGGGGAACAGGCCCCGCGCCCCGAACGCGTAGGCGTGCTCCCATTCGTCGGGGGTGGGCAGGCGTCGGCCCGTGCCTGCCAGCTCCGCTGTGATCGTGTCGTAGGTGGTGTGAGCCGCCAGCCATGCCGCCGTGGGCTTTCCGTCCGGGTCGAAGCTGACCCGGCCGTGCGTGTCGATGTCGGTGTCAGGCAGCAGGAGGTCGCCGACGAGCTGCTGGTATCCCGGCTTCCACTTCTCGATGAGCGCGGCGATGACCGGATGGTCGAGGGAAGCCTCACTCACTCCGGCCTGGTCGGCGTGCGTGGCGGCGAGGAACGCCTTCAGACTCGCGGTACGGGGGCGTGACGTGATCGCGGCAATGTGCGCACGGATCTCGCCGACCGTACCGTCGGTCCGCAGGGCACGGGCCTCATCCCGGTCGTCCGCTTCCTGGTGGGCGTACTGAGGGAACAGGTCCAGCGCTGCCTGGCTGCCGAGATACGACAGCACCTCTTCGTCGGTCGGCGTCCAGGATGCGGTGTCGAAGCCGAGCCGGGTGTCTCCGCCGGGGACGAAGGCGAACGGTCTCCCCTCGACCTCGATGATCGCGTTGTAGGCGCTTCGACCGCCGAACTCGTGCAGGTGGACGGACGTGACGACCCCGCCTGCCGTCCTTGCGGCCCCCTCTGCGACGACCGCGGCTTCCCGTTCGTCGAAGTGGAGCCATTCGTCCAGGGTGATATCGGCAGTCGACATGCCGCGGAGTATGCCCGTACCCACTGACAGTCCGGCCGGCGGCTGCTGGGCGAGGGCATTCAAACGCTTTGCCCGATCCATCGGCTCCCGCTTATCGTCCGACGACCGGAGTGGGCGTCGTCCGTCGAGAACGGCGCCTGAGGCGTAGGGGGAATCGTCGTGGGCGTCTTCGTCAGGGTCAGAGGCTGGCTGGGGTGCGACGATCGGCAGCTCGCCCAGGTCACACGGATCGTCGAGTCGGACGATCCCGATAAGACGTACAGCGGGGGCTGGGCTTTCCCACCGAGGCAGTACAACTTCACCAACTGGGCCTTCTACGGCGCCGAGATGCGCGCTCAGGCCGTCGACGACTTCCTGGAGCAATTGCGGCGCATCGCGCGGATCCCGGCATCCGACGACGACAACGACCTGATCACCGGCCTGTTCCTCGTCAGCCACGAGGTCGACGGCATGAGCGAGTGGCAGGTCCGCGACGGCGACGTGGTGATCCGGGCGGCGAGCGAGACGTATCGATACCTCGACGAGTAGGTCAACCGGGTCCGGTGGAACAGGTCGACCCGACAGACGCAGCACCTGCCTCTTGAGGTCCTTCAGGGCGGTGCGCTGTCGGCAGCGAGCTGCACGTATCGGTCGCGAGACCTCCTGCGGAAGCGGAGCACGCGAACCTGCTGGCCCTGGAACACGTGTTGTCGACCGCGGACAACATCGTCGACGACCCGCCCACGCCGTTCCCCGAGTACGCTACGCGGCTCGTGGGGCGAACTTCCTGGTCGTTCTGGTGGGACTAGACCGTGTCCGGTGGGATGCCCGATCGATCTCCCTGCCCGGCACCGCACCGACCAGGGGGTCGACCGGTCCCGCGGCGGGCCGGCGAGCAAAATTCATCGGCGCGGTTCGTCCCGGGTGAAGTCGGCATCCCCGATGCGCATGCGAACATCGCGTCCGGGCCACACCCGGCCCATGTCCGCACGGGTCAGAAGTGCGACGGTGGAGCGACCTCCGCGAATCTCCACCGCAGCGGCCGCGCTTCGGGACAGCAACTGCTCGTCGGCGAGGATCAACGCGTCTCGCAAATGGCCTGCACCGCCGGGACAGATCAAGGCGTGCCGTCGGTCCAGCGTTCGGACTTCGTAGATGTCTTGCTCGCGCGGCTCATCGAGCACAAGCACGTCGAATCGTGCGATCGTGAGGACGAGTCGTTGCCGGTCGAGCACCTCGACGCGGTCGGCGGTGCCCTTGCGGATCCAGAAGCTCGCGATACCGGCGGCTTGTGCCAGACCGTTCACCCCCGTCACGTCCAGAAGGTTCGGGGAGCCCTCCGGTCGCGTGACATCCCGCCGAAGCTGGTAGATCGGCTCATCTGTTTCTATGCATCCTCCTGAGGTTGCCACCATTCTCCGTGCCGGCCGGACGGCCCGCTCGCGGATCGGAAACCTGACCTCGGCGCAGCAACCGGAAGGCTTGGTCGGTGGTGGCGGTGGTCCTGGCCGCGGGGCTGCGGTACGAGGGCTTCGAGCCGTGCGGTTGCGGGCGCGAGCCGAAGTTCCGCCCCCGTACACGAGCCCAGGTTCGCGCACGCCGCGTCATCGCCGCGCGGACCGGCACCTCGTTCGTGGAACTGCTCGGCCGGGCCGACCCGCTGTCGCTACGACAGGCCCGAGGTGATCATTTGCCAGACACCGCCTTGTAGCGCTCTGGCCCCATAGGTCACGGCACCTCGCTAGGCCGTTGCCCGCCTGACACGGTAGCCCCAGCGGGCAAGCGACCGGACAACTGTTTCTGCCCCTATGGGGTTGGCGCTGTGAACGAAGACCGCTCCGATCTGGAAGGGCCGTCCGTTGAAGGCAGCCTCTTCCATGAGGGTCACCACCGGCATGATGGTGTCCTCGCCTCCGAGATCGTGGTCGAGCCACAGCTCGTCAATGAAACTGTCGCGATGCTCTTCCAGGAGTTGGACGCCTTCACGGCTGGTGCGGGCGATCCGCGTGGCCCTGGGCAGCGGTCGGAGATCGTCTATGCCGAGGATGACGGCCATGGGCGCGACGGGGGCTTCTTTCACCGGTTCATTGTCACCGTACGGGCGCACACGTTGTCCGCCGCGCTCGGTACTGCCTCGGAGTCGCTCACCGCAGCACTCCATGACGCGGATGGACTGGTCGACGAGGGGTGCGGCCAGATCGCCGGCTGGTCGACGCACCGGCACGGGGAACCGTGCGCCCCGCGCCAGGGCAACATCCAAGAGGCTTCAGCCGAGCTGGAGTTGACCGAGAAGGTCGCTTATCTCACCTTCTCGGCACCGGAGTTGCGAGAGGCGTCCACCCCGGGTCGTACGTACCGGGCGCTGTACGACTGCCGGGCCGGGCTTTCCCTGGTGCCGCTCGCCCGGCCGGCGATGCAGGAGGAGTATCTGCGCACGGTGTCCCGTGTGCTGAGCACCATCACGGACACCCTCGGTTCCTCCCTGCACTCCCATGCGCACTGGACGCCCGACGACTGGCGCAAGCTCCTCTCGGTGATCGAGGGGCTTCGCGGAACGGCCGAGTTCCATGCGCGGAGTTCGAGAATCATGGCCGACCACTGGTCCGGCGAATTCGGTTCGCGAATCGCACAGTTGGCAGGGAGCGCACCGCATCCGTGCCTCCCTCGACTGGGAGGCGCTGTCCCGGATGGCCCGGCAGAGCGATCCGCCGGTCGGGTTGGCCATGGTGGGCACCAGGCTCGCGCCGTACGACCTCGCCGCGCTGGCGGGCTATCACGCCCCGTGGTACCGCGAGGGGTCCGGGACAGGGGAGGTGAGATACGACCGGCGCGGCGCGGTGCCGCTGCGGCACGCCGAACTGGCGACGGACCTCTCCTCCCTCCGCCAGGAACGGCGCTCGCGCATCGGAGAACTACGGGACCACTACGCAACCCGGCTCGACGCCCAGGGAATCTCACTCATGCTCGCGACCTACGCGCTGGGTCCGGACGGGTATCTGGTCCTCGACGGCAATCATCGGCTGACCGCTCTGGCCCAGCTCGTCGCCAAGGGCTGTCCGGCCACGCTGACCGAGTTCCGGCTGACCGCGCCCCTGGATCCCGCACTGCTGCCGGATCTTCGCCACTATCGGGGCGGTGGGCGGGGCGCGGCGCCGGGCGCGTAGTGCTACGCCTCAGCTCACCGCCTGCTTCACGAGGGCGGCGATCCTCGCCTCGGCCTCGGCGGTCACCTCCGTGAGGGCGAACGCGGCGGGCCACATAGTGCCCTCGTCCAGTTTCGCCTGGTCGCTGAAACCGAGGGTCGCGTAGCGCGCCTTGAACTTCTCCGCGCTCTGGAAGAAGCAGACGACCTTGCCGTCCAGCGCGTAGGCCGGCATGCCGTACCAGAGCTTCGGCGCGAGGACCGGAGCGGTCTCGGTGACCACGGCGTGGACGCGCTCCGCCATGATCCGGTCGGAGTCCTGCATCTCGGCGATCTTGGCGAGTACGTCCCGTACCGCCTCGGCCGCCTTGTCCGCGCGCGAGCCGCGGCGGGCCTCTTTCTTGAGCTCCTTGGCGTGGTCCTTCATCGCGGCCCGCTCCTCGGCCGTGAATCCCTCGTGCTTGCCGTCTTCAGTACCGCTCATGGCAGAGCTCCCCGTCGAGGTCGTGGTGTCCGCGGTCCCACGCACGCGCTGACGACGGCGTGCGGCCCGGACGTCGTCGGCCCCCATTGTGCCGATCATGCCGACCTCGCGGGCACGCTTCGGCATCAGCGGCCAGGACCGCCGGGAATACGACGGTCCCCGGTCGGCGCCTGCCCCGTCTCGTCAGGCGCCGGCGCGCCGGTCACCGTCCTCTCGTGTCGCGGCCGGGGCACCGGCCCTCGTGAACGGCAGGACCAGGCGGGAGGGGTGTGTCGCGTCGCGGTAGATCTTGTGGGTGACGGGGCGGCCCACCGGCAGGTGGAAGGCGTCCGGTGGGAGCAGGGAGTTGTGGGCGTCGGCGAGGGGTTCGTCGTTGGACAGCTCCACCACCAGGCGGTGGCCGGGCTGGAAGGTGGCGGCGTGCGGGTAGAGGCGCAGCACGTACTCTTCGACCTTGCCGGGCTCGACCGGCACCGCGCGGGTGTGCGGGTGGTACGGGTCGCCCTCGGTGGTGCGCTCCTCGTCGAGTTCCCGGTGGGACGCCTTGAGGTAGCCGGTGGTGATCAACTGCCGCTTTCCGCCGGGGGCTTCGTCCCACAGGCGCAGGATGAAGTTGGTGTCGTCCTGGTCGATCTCGGCGAACAGGTGCGCAGCGCCGCTGCCGATCAGCTCGGTGGGTTCCTCGAACGGCTCGGTGCTGTACGTGAGCACCTCGACCTTGTCGGTGACCGTGAGGGGTGCCTGGTAGAAGCCGTCGGGGACGGCGTGTTCGGCGCCCATGCGCTCGGGTTCGGAGGAGAGTTTGTGTCGCGGGCGCAGATAGAGCGGCCTGTGCTCGATCTGCTTCGGCGGCCACTGGGCCGCGGTGATCGTCTCGCGTGAGCCTTCCACGAAGACGCTCACGGCCGGCTCGTCCATGATCCCGTTGTCGACGCCCTTGAGCCAGTACTCGTACCAGCGGAACATCTTGTCGTGCTCCTCGATCCAGGGGCGCGACTGCATCGGCGGGTAGGAGCCGATGTCGAGCTTCTTGGGGCCCTTGAGGACGTCGAACAGCTCGATGTGACCGTCCACCGTCCAGCCTCGGCCCTGGTCGATCTGGAGGTAGACCGGGATGTCGATGTTCCGGGCCAGGTTGACGGGGTTGCGTTCCTCGTACCATTCGCCGTCGAGCGGGTTCATGACGATGTCGAACCAGAACTCGCGGTTCTTGGGGTACTTGAGGACGTGGACGAGGTTGGGCCAGGCCGCCACGTCGGGATCGTTCAGCCGCTCGTCGACGAGCTTCTTCAGTGCCTCGGGACTGTGGACCTCCTGCATACGGGACTTGACGTTCGTGTGCGCGATGCCGGAGTCGCCGCCGCGGCCCTCGCGGGCGGCGCGCGGCATGAACCACATGACGCCGCCGTGGTACGTCGTCTCGTAGAAGTCGAAGTGGCCGCCGCTGACGAAGATCGCCTTGAGGTGCGGGGGGCGTTCGGCGGCGGCGAGCACCTGCATGGAGCCGAAGTAGGAGATGCCGATCATGCCGATGTTGCCGTCGCACCACGGCTGTGCGGCGACCCACTCGATGAGGTCGTGGAGGTCCTGTCCCTGGGGGACGCCGCCGGCGTTGTAGTTGCCGATCATGACGCCGCCCGAGTCGCCGGTGCCGCGCATGTCTCCGATGACGTGGACGTATCCCTCGCGCACGACGCGGGCGATGTCACCGGCCTCGATGCAGCCGTCCCACATCGGGCTGGGGCGGCGCTGCGGGGGCGTGGTCAGGGCGAGGGCCTGGAGTTCCTTGCCGTAGGCGCTCATCGCGATCAGGGCAGGGCGGGGAGTGTCGTCGAGGCCGTGGTAGGCGTCCACGGCGAGTTCGACGCCGTCCCGCATGGGGACCCGCAGGTCCTTGCGGACGGCGATGGACTGCTCGCCCGCCCGGATGGTGTGAAGGTCGGTCATGGTGTGGTGCTCCTGTACTGCGCGGTCGGGTGGTGCTGCGCGCGGTAACCGTGCAGCGAGGTGAAGAAGGGCGAGGGTTCGAGGACCGGGTCGCCGCTGTAGCCGAGTGCTTCGGCGACCGGGGCGAACGGCGAGTACGGGGAGTCGCTCTCGCGCAGCCCGGCCTCCAGGCAGCGGCAGGCGGCCTCGGCGACCCGGTCTTCGGCGGCGAGGCTCTGGGTGATGGCCTCGCGGGCCTGTGTCTCGTCGAGTTCGACGCCGTACGGGGTGCCGTCGGCTCGGCGGTACGGGTGCCCGAGGTACAGGTGCCGTGGCCGGACCTCGTCCCGGAGGTGTTCCAGGCCGGCGCGGTAGGCGGCCGGGTCGGTGTAGCCGGGGAAGCCGTTGGCGGCTCCGTGGACCTGCACGGCGTCGCCGACGAAGACGGAGCGTTGGCCGTCGACGACGTAGGCGACGGAACCGGGCGTGTGCCCGGGGACGGCGTGCACCGAGACGGTGACATCGCCGCCGAGGGAGAGCCTCTCGCCGCCCTTGACGAGCAGGGTGGGTTCCATCTCCCCGGAGATGACGGCGTCCGTGGCCGCGGCCACCTTCGCCTCGCCCTCGGGGTCGCGCAGGTAGCGGCCGCGTCCGGCCCGGTACTCGGCCACGTGGGCCCGGCGGGAGCGGAGCATCGGTGCGTCCGCCTCGTGGATCACCACCTGAGCCCGGCGGCCGGTGAGTTCCCACAGGGCGTGCGCCCCGCCGATGTGGTCGATGTGCCCGTGCGTGAGCAGGATCCAGCGCACGTCCTCGATGCGTCGTCCGATCGCCTCCAGCGCGGGGGCCATGCCCTGTGCGGGGGAGGTCGCGATCCCGGTGTCGACGATCGCCGGTTCGGGCGCGTCGATGAAGAAGCTGTACAGACCGAACCTCCCCCACGGCGAGACGAGGGGGTGGACGGTGACGTCGCGTGTCATGGTCACCTTTCCGAACTTCTGGGGCGGCGGCCCGTGTTCAGTGCCGGCTGAGGAAGTCGCGGGTCTCGGCGAAGACCCGGTGGAACTCCGGGATCCAGGAGAAGTGCTGGACGAAGCCGTGTCCGGCGCCCTCGTAGCGGCTCACGGTGGCCGGCACGCCGGCGTCCTGGAGGCGGCGGCCGTACAGCTCGCCCTCGTCGCGCATCGGGTCGAACTCGGCGGTGACGACGAGGGCTTGGGGCAGCCCGTTCAGGTCCTCGCGCTTGATCGGGGAGGCCAGGGGGTCGGCCGGGTCGGCGCCGCTGTCGAGGTAGAAGGCGTTGAACGGCTTGAGTCCGGCCGTCTCCAGGCCATAGCCGACGGCGTTCTCCCGCAGCGAGGGGTAGCGGTCCTCGTCGAAGTCCAGGTCGAGGGAAGGGTAGTAGAGGATCTGGTGGGTGATCCTGTCGAAGCCTTCGTCGTGGGCCCTGGCCGCCACGGCGGCGGCGAAGCCGGCACCGGAGCTGTCGCCCGCCACACCGAGCGTCACGCCGTCCCAGCCCAGACTCGCGCCCTGCTCGGCGGCCCATCGGGTGACGGCGAGGCAGTCGTCGAGACCGGCCGGGAAGGCGGCCTCGGGCGCCCGGCGGTAGCCGACGGAGACCACCTTCAGGCCGGTCTCCTTCGCCAGGGAGCGTGCGACGTGGTCGTGCGTGTCCAGGCTGCCGAGGAAGAAGGCGCCGCCGTGGAAGTAGACCAGCACGCCGTGCCGGTCCGCGGCGGTCGGCGTGTAGACGCGCACCGGCACGTCGCCGCAGGCGGTGTGCGCGGTCAGGTCCGCGACCGCGTGCAGCGGCAGCCGGTCCTCGACGGCGGGGACGTGCGCCTCCTCCGCGGCGCGCATCGCGACCGGGTCGAGCGGGCCCTCGGGCGCGGGCGGGAGGGTCGCGAGGAACTTCGCGATCTCGGGGTGCAGCGGCATGACCTACTCCTTCGTCGCGGCGGCCGCGGGCTTCTGGCCGGGGAAGACGTCGTCGATCTCGTCCTCGGACCAGCCCTGGCGCGAGATGGCCTGGAGCTGGTCGGTCACCGGCTTGCGGGTGGCCTGGTACAGGGCCAGGGCCTCCTTCACGGAACCCGCCTGCCGCAGGGCGTCGGCGAGCGCGCCGGCGTCCTCGATGGCCGAGTTGGCGCCCTGGCCCTGGTGGTGCAGCATCGAGTGCGCGGCGTCGCCGACGAGGACGACGGAGTCCGAGTGCCAGATGTCGACCGGGTCGATGTCGTAGACGGCGCGGATGTTCACGGTGTCCATGTCGAGGCCGCGGGTGATGGCCACCAGCCGCTCGTCGAAGCCCTCGACGGTGCGCAGCATGTCGTCCTTGGTGACCTGAGGTGACCAGGTGCCGTCCGGGCACAGCGCGGTGATGTCGAAGGACACCTGGTCGCGGTGGCGCAGCGGCAGCAGGTAGACCTTGGTGCCGCGGCCGATGTACATGCGCAGGTTGTCGTCGGTGACCATGCCGTGGGCGTCGTCCGTGGAGATGACGGCGCGGTAGGCGTGCTCGCCGGAGAAGACCGGTTCCCGGTCGCTGAACAGCTGCTGCCGTACGACGGACTTGATGCCGTCGGCGCCGACGACGAGGTCCGCCTCGGCGGTGGTGCCGTCCGCGAAGGTCAGGACGGAGCTGTCGCCCTTGTCCTGGACGCTCCGGAGGCGGTGGCCGAGGCGCACCATGCCCTCGGGCAGCACGCCGAGCAGGGCCTCGATGAAGTCTCCGCGGTGGATCAGATGGGTGTGGGTCTGCTCGCCCTCGGCGGGCCACGCCTCCTTCATGATCGGGTCGCCGGTGGCGGTGAGGATCTCGAAGTACTCGCTGGGCGAGCTGACTTCGGCGATGGCGTCGAAGATCCCCCACTGGCGGAACCGGTTCATGGTGGCGGGGCGCAGGCCGATGCCGGCGCCGACCTCACGGATCCGGTTGGCCTGCTCGTGGACGGTGACGTCCGCGCCGAGCAGGCTGAGGGCCTTGGCCGCCGCCGCGCCGCCGTATCCCGCGCCGACGATCGCGATCTTCAGTTTGTTCAGGTCCGAGGACTGCATGGCGGGTCTCTCTTACTTCTGGATGGTGAGGAAGTCGGCGGGGTTGCCGACGAAGATCGTCTGGATGGCGGCCTCGTCGAGTCCGGCGGCGCGCAGGTCTGGGAGCAGGTCGTCGAAGAGGTAGTTGACGGTGTGGCCCTTGACGCCGGGCCAGCCCAGGGGGGAGCAGTTGGCGTCGGCGGAGGCGAGGACCTGCCCGATCCGGCGGCCGTTGTCGATGAACCGCAGGAAGTGGTCGAGGCGTTCCTTGCGCGGACGGGCCCAGAACGGCGGGTCGGGCAGTTCGGTCTCGTAGCCGAAGGTGTCGAAGCCGATGCGGCCGCCCTGTTCGGCGATCCACACGTCGCGTGTCTTGTCGGCGTTGACCCCGTCGTCGACGTGTCCGAACAGCACGCGGTCCAGCGGCAGTTGCTCCTCGTCGAAGATCGCGACGGCGTTCTCGGCGTCGATTGCGAGGTGGGTCAGGATCGGTACGCCGGTGCGCAGGGCCGCGCGGGCGGCGGCGCGGTAGATGCGCTTGTCCAGGTCGGTCATGCGGCCGCCGCGGCTGACGCCGACCTTGATGACGCCGGCGAGGCTGCCGGTGTCGCCGATGCCGACGGTGGTCTCGTGGACGAACTGCCGTGTCAGATAGTCGACGTCGGCGCGGGCGAAGTGCGGCAGGGCCGTGTCACCGCCGACGAAGCCGGTGCAGGCGACGATGTGGACGCCGGTCTTCGCGGACAGCGACTTGTAGTGGTCGACGTCACGGCCGTTGCAGATGCCGGTGGCGTCGACGAAGGTGCCGCCGCCCAGCTCGTGGAAGCGGCGTAGTTTCGGAACGGTCTCCTCGTATCGCTGCTCGGGGGTCTTCCACCACTGCGTGTCCAGTTCGGAGCCGGGCATGCCGTAGCCGATGTGTTCGTGGATCGCCACGAAGCCCAGCTCCTCGGCGGGGACCGGCCCCAGGACGGTGTTCACTCGCGACACAGCACTCACCTTCGAAAAAAGATCTTCATGGTCGTTCGGGCCGGCGCGTTCAGCGCGTCGCGAGCAGGTCGCGGGGGTTGGCCTGGAGGATGCGCCGCACGTCGTCGCCGCCGACGCCGTGCGCCTTGAGCAGGGGCACGAAGGCGGTCAGGACGTGGCTGTACGGCAGGTCGTTGGCGGGGTGCCCCTTGGCCACGCCGGTCGCCCCGACGGAGAGCAGGATCCGCCCGGCATGTCCGGCGCGCACGAGGTCGGCGACCAGGGCGGCACGCTCGGCGTCGGTCAGGTGCTCGTCGTCCTCGGTGCCGACGTGGTCGAGCACGACGTGGGCGCCGCGGTCGGCGATGCGCTGCGTGTCACCGGCGGCGACGGCTTCCCTGCGGTCCAGGCCGCCGACGGCGACCCGGTCGGCCGGCAGCCTCTCGTCGAGGACCACGTCGAGTTCCCGTACGGCGTCGGCGCCGTGACGGAAGGAGACCGGGCTGCCGGTGGCGAGTGCGGTGCGGGCTGCCCCGCGCAGCAGGCTCTCGTCGGTCGCGGTCATGCCCGTACGGGTCACCGTGATGGTGACCAGTCCGGCGGGACCGCGGCGCTCCACGCGCGGGACCACCATGCCCTCGGTGATCTCCTTGGTGAAGAGGCCGGCGAACTTCTCGGCGGGCCAGGGGGTGGGCG
>NZ_VJZD01000100.1 GCF_009377175.1 Streptomyces adustus | reverse complement strand
GACAGGCCCTGGGCCCTGGTGGCGCGCGGGTGACCGGCTGCCGGCTGTCGGTTCACATCCCGGCCGTGTTGCCGCCGGTCAGGCCCGGGGCCAGCGCCGGGAACCAGAAGACCGCGACGGCCAGGGCGATCGAGGCCATCCCGACGACCCGGGCCACCAGGCGGCCGGCCGGGGCGAGCTTCTCGGCGGTGATCACGACGGCCAGCGCCGCCATGGCCCACAGATTCATCACCCCGAAGGCCGCCAGCAGCACCATCAGGGCCCAGCAGCAGCCCAGGCAGAACGCCCCGTGGTGGGCTCCGGCGCGCAGATCGCGCGAGGTCCGCGGGTACGAGGCGTAGCGCAGGATCATGCCCAGCGGCGAGCGGCACTTCGCCAGGCAGCGGTCCTTGAGCGGGGTGAGCTGGTAGAGGCCGCCGACCGCGAAGACGGCCGCGGCCACCGCTGCCCGCGCCGTCCCGGGGAGGTCGACCGTCCGGCCGAGGCCGGCGGCCAGCGCGTACGCCGGCAGTCCGGCCGCGGCCCAGACGAGCAGGTAGGCGAGGGTGAAGACGGCCATGCGCGGCGCCCGGTGGGCGGTGATGGTGCGGGCGTACAGCGCGGCGACGGCCGCCGTGGCAGGCAGCATCATCGCGGCCGTCATCAGCGTCCACACGGCCAGGAAGGCGGCCAGGCCCAGGCCCATGGTCCCGGACATCACCCCCATGCCGCCCCAGCGCGCCACCAGCCACACCCAGGCGACCGCCGCCGCGACCAGCAGCAGCGCGGCGGGGCCCACCGTCCGGCGGCGGACGGCGACCGGGCCACCGGTCACGCGGACCACGTGAACGGCGCCGAGTGCCCGTTGGCGCCGGAGAAGTCCCAGGACCGGCCGTGGACGCCGTCGCCCCTGGCGCGGATGGACCGGGCGACCGTCAGATTACTGTTCGCCGGGTGGAAGATGCCGGTCAGGCCCATCACGGGACCGTCCTCCCCGAACTGCGGGGCGATCTGGTCCTCGATCTCGATGTCGATGGCGTCCCCGACCCGCACGGCGTGGCGGCGGCCGTCGTCGCGGTAGTCGATGGGGACGCGCTCCACTCCGAGTACCTCGCCGACCAGCGGAGTGAGCGCCGCCATCGGTCCGCCGGCCTGGCCGGAGAAGACCTTGGCCAGCGCCTGCGCCTGGCCCTCGTCGGTGGACGCGTCGACGTACAGGGCCACCTGCCAGCCGCCCTCGGCCATCGCCTGCGGCGCGTCGATGAAGATGGCGACGCTGTGGTCGGAGACGTCCACGCCGTCCACGTTCCCGGCGTCCACGTGGAAGGCGAAGGTCACCTGGCACCGCTCGTGGTCGGCCGGTGCGGCGAAGCCCGAGGTGGTGCAGGGGCACACCACGTCGCAGTTGCAGCTCTCCAGGTACGTGCCGTTCAGATTCCAGGACATGGCTCGTCCTCCCTGTCGCATGTCCCCGTTGTACGTCCCCCTGGGGCCCGGCAGGGCGGGCCGTCCCGGCGCCCCTCCTCACCACGCTATTCCCGGTGGTCCCGGCACGCAGATCCGCGCACGGCGCCTCGCCGGTCGTGTGCACTGTCAGTGGCGGCTGACAGAGTGGTACGCCTACTTCGGCGACCGCGCGGAAGGACGACGCAGACGATGGCGACGGCGCAGGAGGTCCGGACACTGGCGCTCTCCCTGCCACGTACGGAGGAGGCGCTGGTTCGGGACCAGGTCAAGTTCCGGGTCAACCGGATCGTCTACGTGGCGCTGTCCCGGGACGAGGAGTCCATGGGGTTCGCGTTTCCGCGGGAGGAACGGCCGGCGCTGATCGCCTCGGAACCGGAGAAGTTCTTCATGCCCGCGGCCTCCGACGAGCGGTACAACTGGGTGCAGGTACGGCTGGCCGCTCTGGACGAGGACGAGATGACCGAACTGGTGGTCTCCGCCTGGGCGATGGTGGTGCCCAAGCGCCTCTCGGCGGACTGGTTGGCCCGGTTGGACGTGAAGGCGGTGGAGCGGCGGGGCGGCGGAGCGAATGACAGGCTATGAGCGTTCGCGTCCGCCGACCGGAGGAGATGCTCTCGGCATGGCTGTCATCCACCAGACCGTCCTCACCCCGACCAAGCTCGAACTGCTCGCCATCTGGCTGCCCACCCGGCCGTGGTACCGCGGCGGCGCGGGTGAGCCGGACCTGGCCAAGGCCGGTGGTTTCCGGCTGGACGACCCGCAGGGCGAGGTGGGTATCGAGTTCCTGGTGGTCACCGATGCCTCCGGCGCGGAATCGGCCGCCTATCTGGTGCCGCTGACCTACCGGGGCGCCCCGCTCGACGGAGCGGAGCACGCCCTCGTGGGCACCATGGAGCACGGGGTGCTGGGGCGGCGCTGGGCCTACGACGGCTGCCACGACCCGGTGCTGGTCGCCCAGTTGCTGGCCCTGATCGAAGGCCGGGCCCAGGCACAGGACCAGAACGCCAGCGACACCCCCGACCGGGGGGTCGTCCGCGCCTGCACGCACGAAGTCCTTCTGGCGGCCGAGGACTTCGGCACGGCCGAGGACAGCCGGGACGGTACCGAACTGTCGGGACCGCACGGTGCGGTCCTGCGTCTGCACCGCCTGCTGCGCTCCGCCCCGGAGGGCGTTCCGCCCGTCCCGTCGGGCGAAGCGGCCGGCCATGTCTCCGGCGCCTGGCTGCCGCCGGACGGCACCCGCACCCGGGGCCTGTTCGCGCTCCTGCACACCGACCGTCGCTCCTGAAGCGGCGTACCCGGGGGCCGGGGCGCGGACCACGCCCCGGCCACGGGCCGTCGGACGTCCGCGTGCGCGGACCGGCCCGGCGCCCTTCAGAGTTGGGTGGCCGGTTCCAGTGCCTCGACGGCCGCTGCCGCGGCTGCGGAGTCCTGACCGTAGAAGATGTCGATGTCGACCTCCTCGCCGCCCATGGTGAGTGTGTCCCAGGCGCCGCTGAGCACCAGCATGCGAAGCGTCCTGCTCTCCAGGGTCCCCAGGCGTTCCAGGATCGCCTCGTCGTCCGGCATGCCCGGCATGCGCTTCTCCAGTCGGGTGCGGATCCCGCGCAGCCGTTCCAGGAGCGTCGCGGTGTCCGCCTCGCGGTCCGGTTCTTCGGCGATGCCGTCGATGCCGTGCGCGATGATGTCCTTGATGGCCCAGGTGGTGCCCTGGTCGTCGGTGGTCACCATCGCCTTCCAGGCACGGCTCTTGTGACGGTACTGGAGCATCGACATGGCGGCCTCGTGGCGCAGGAAGTCCGCGTCCCGGAAGGGCTTGCCGTTCCATGCCGCGTTGAGGGACCTGGCGAGCGAGATCGCCGATGCCAGGCCGCTGTTGAGCCCCCGGCCCGGCCAGAAGTGGATGGCGTTGGCGGCGTCGCCCAGCAGGAATCCGTACGTTCCCGGGGTGTTGGCCGTGGGCGGCAGCAACTCGGCGGTGAAGCGCGGACGTTGCACCATGTCCAGGCGGAACGAGGTGACCGCGCTCAGGTCGTCCGGCTCGACGCCGAACAGCCGCAGCCCTTCGCCCACCCGCTTCCACAGGGACGAGCCCCTGATGAGCGCCGGAAGGAACAGGGTGCTGTGCGTCGAGCACTGGAAGTCGCCGTGCTCGTCGCGTGCCATCAGGCAGGGGCGGGAGGCGATGCACTCCTCGAAGACACGGCGGACCGGGTCGATGCCGACGACCTCCGCGACCTCCGCGTCCGACAGACGCATGTTGAGGAAGCCCTCGCCGCGCAGGGAGTTCAGCAGGAACCGGTTCTGCCCGACGGTCAGCAGTACCGCCATGGGGTCGGTCAGGCCCGACTTCACGCGCAGGCCGAGGACCACGTCCTGGAGATGGCGGCCGTCCAGCGAGTAGATGGACTCGTCGGCCTTGCCGAACTTGGCGGCGAAGTGCTCCCGGGTGTGCGACCGTCCGCCGTCGCAGATCGCCAGTACGTGCTGGGCGGCCAGTGCCTCCTGCTGTTCGTCGATGCTGAACCGCGTGGGTACGAGCCGGATGCGGCCCTGCTTCTCGTTCGCCACTTCCAGGAGCCGGTCCTCGATGTAGGCGATCCGCATGTTGCGCGGATGGTGATCGCCGATCGAGTCGGGGCCGGACGGCCACATCTCGGTGTAGTGGTCCGGGTCGAACAGCCGGGCCTGGGTCTCCTCGGGCAGGCTGAGGTACTGGCGGCTCTGCACGGTCACCACCTGCTGGCGCCGCACGTTGCCCTGGCTCGCGTCCTTCCAGACGATCTTGCGGCCCTGCTTGCGCCACCGGCCGTCGTAGACGGTGATGCTGACCTGGGCGCCGAGGAGACGCTCCAGCAGCAGCGCCAGGGACAGGCCGACGGGCCCTCCGCCCGCGATGGTGACCCGTAGCACGGGCCCGTGTTCGATCTCCTCGTCGCCGTGGGTCAGGGACCTCGGCAGGGAGAGCGCCATGATGGTCTCCATGGCGTCCGCGACCTCGAAGCGGAACGCCTGGTCGCCGATGGTGATGTCGTCACCGGGCTTGAGCAGTCGGGAGTCGATCTCCTCGCCGTTGACCAGGGTTCCGTTGCTGCTGCCGCAGTCGCGCAGCACATAGCCCTGGGTGTCGTCGAGGACGAGCTCCGCGTGGAAACGCGAGACGCTCAAACTGGAGATGACGACGGTGTTCTCGGAGTTGCGTCCGAAGGTGACCCGGGTGCCGATCACCGGTATGCGTTCTCCGGCCAGCAGTCCTTCGTGCCCAACAAGCACCGGCGCCACAGCACTTCCTTCCAAGGGTTGACCACATTGCCGCTGCCGCGGTGCCACCGGAACGCACCGCTGCGCCAGCAGGACCGGGCAGCGTGTGACGGGTAGGGCGGAGGAACTTCCGCTCGACGTAATTGAATTGTGAATGGTTCGGTTCTGGCGACAGAGTAGCGCCGCCTGACCGGTACAGATGACTCATCATGCCCGATTCCGAAGCCGTTCGGGAGAGGCCTTCCGACGGCCGTGGAGTGGACCTCACCAGGGGCGAGTTGGCCATCCTGCCCCCCATGCGTCACTCCCGGACGCGCAGCGGAGCGTGTCGCAGCGAACATTGACGAACAATGGCGAATTCCGCATCTTTTCGGGCGGTTCCGCGGCTCGATTCCGATCGCGCACACCCCGGAGGAACCGCCTCGCACGCACAACTGCCGATCGACCGCGACCACGGCGGCCGTCGACCCCGCCGGACTCCGACAGCAGGGCTCCGACAGCAGGGCCTCGGCCGTGCCTCAGCAGGGGCGAACACGGTCGAATGGATGTACGTTTGAACGTACTGGCTGCGTGACCGCCCGCGACGGCCGGGCCCACGGCGCCCGGTCCGCCGCCGGCGCACCGGAAGGGGCTCCGCATGACTTCGCAGCAGGCACCTTGGCACGGCCCGCGGACCAGGCGGGCACGCTGGCCCGTACCCCTGCTGACGTTCTCGCTGGCGGCCACGAGCCTGGGCGGCGCCGGCGTCGCGCACGCCGCGACCGCGCCGGAGACACCCGCCCCGGCGGCCGTCGGTGCGAGCACGACCTGCGCCGACAAGGTCTTCGCCGCGATGTCGGAGTCACAACGGATCGGTCAGCTCTTCATGGGCGGCATCAACGCGGCCAAGCCGGACCAGAAGAGGATCCAGGTACTGCGCCAGTACCACGTCGGGTCGGTGTTCCTGGCGGGGCGGAGCTCGGCCGGCACGAAGGCGACCAAGTCCCTCACCGACAGCCTTCAGGCGAAGGCCGACACCGTGTCCGGGCATCGCGTGGGCCTGCTGGTCTCCACCGATCAGGAGGGCGGCCAGGTGCAGGTGCTGTCCGGCCCCGGCTTCTCGACCATACCGAGCGCGCTGGTGCAGGGGGGCTGGTCCACGTCGGCACTGAGCAGCGCGGCCGCCGGATGGGCCAAGCAGCTCAAGTCGGCCGGTGTGAACCAGAACCTCGCGCCCGTCGCCGACGTCGTCCCGGCCAGCCTGGGCACGAACAACGCGCCGATCGGCCGGTACGGCCGCGAGTACGGCCACACCCCCTCGGTCGTGACCTCCCACAGCCTCGCCTTCGCCGCGGGCTTCACCCAGTCCAAGGTGCTGACCACGTTCAAGCACTTCCCGGGACTGGGCTACGTCCGCGGCAACACCGACACCACGGCGAACGTGGTGGACTCGGTGACGACGACCAAGAGCGCGAGCCTCGCTCCGTTCAGCGCGGGCATCAAGGCGGGTGCGCCGTTCGTCATGGTCTCGCTGGCCAAGTACAGCAGGATCGACCCCAAGCACCAGGCCGTGTTCTCCCCCACCGTGATCAACGGACTCCTCCGCAAGACCCTGGGCTTCAAGGGCGTGGTGATCTCGGACGACCTCGGCAACGCGGTGGCCGTGAAGTCCGTGGCCGTGGGCAACCGCGCCGTGGACTTCCTGTTCGCGGGCGGGGACATGGTCCTGACCGTCGAACCGAACCTGGTCCCGACCATGGCCAAGGCCGTGCAGACCCGGATGGGACAGAGTTCGATCTTCCGCACCCAGGTGGACCAGAGCATCCACCGCATCCTGGCCGCCAAGCAGCAGGCGGGCCTGCTGTACTGCGGCTGACCTCGACGGCGGTTGGGGCGGGAACCGTGCACCGGCTCCCGCCCCCGGGTCCGCCGCCGACGGCCGGTGTCAGCTCGCCGCGGTGAAGGTGTACGTCCCTGCCGGCAGGTGGTAGCCGGTCTCACCCACCGGGACCGCCTGGGGCGGTGCGACGATCGACTGCGGTCGCGAGGTGGGGACGGTCACGGCCGCGCAGGTGTTGACGGGCACGGTGACACGCAGTTCCAGTCGTCCGGCGGAGACCGACCAGCTGCTGGACGCGCTGCCGAAGGGCGTGTCGTACGTGCTCTCTGCGGAGGTCAGGCCGCCGCCGGGCCGTGGTGCGACGCGCAGGGAGGCGTAACCGGGACTCCCTGGGCCGAGACCGCCGACCTGACGGTAGAGGAAGTCGCCGACCGAGCCGAGACCGTAGTGGTTGAACGAGTTCATGCCCGGGTCGTTGAACGAACCGTCGGTACGGATGCCGTCCCAGCGCTCCCAGACGGTGGTGGCGCCGTGATCGATCATGTAGCCCCAACCGGGGAAGCCGCGTTGCAGCAGAATCCGGTACGCGGTGTCGACGTGCCCGTGGTCGGCCAGCACGGGCAGCAGGTTCTCGACGCCGAGGAAGCCGACGCTGAGATGCCCGTTCGTCGCGGCGACCTTGGCGGCCAGCTTGTCCGCGGCCGGCTGGACCAGGGAAGCCGGCAGCAGCCCGAAGGCCAGGGCCAGCACATAGCCGGTCTGGGTGTCGCCGCGGACGGTCCCGTCGGCGGCGACGAAGCGCGTGGTGAAGGCCGACGCCACCTGATCGGCGAGCCGCCCGTAGGAAGTGGCCTCCGCCGTGCGGCCGGTGGCCGCCGCCATGCGCCCGACCAGACGTGCCGACCAGGAGAAGTAGGCCGTGCAGATGAGGTCCTGCGCCGTGTCGTCGTTGACATTGAGCCAGTCGCCGAAGGTCTGCCGGTTGCGTATCAGGTCGCTGCCGGCGGTGCTGCGCAGATAGTCAACCCAGCGCGCCATCGCCGGGAAGTGCCGGTCGACGACGGCGAGATCCCCGAAGCGCTGCCACAGCGTGTACGGGATGATCGTGCCCGCGTCGCCCCAGCCGGCCGTGCCGGAACCGCCGATCACCGCGGGGGCGACATCGGTGAAGGCGCCGTCGGCCTGCTGGGCGTCCGTCAGGTCGTCGGCGAACTTGGCGAGGAGCGCGTGGGTGTTCAGGTTGAAGGTGGAGGTGGCGCAGAAGGCGGCGATGTCGCCCGTCCATCCCAGGCGCTCGTCGCGCTGGGGGCAGTCGGTCGGGATGGAGAGCATGTTGCTGCGCTCACCCCAGACGATGTTGTGCTGAAGCTGATTGACCAATGCGTCGGAGGTGTCGAACGTGCCCTGCTGCGCGGCGTCGGTCCACACCGCGCGTCCCGTGACGGTGCCGTTGTCCGGGCTGTACTCGGCCGGTAAGCCGCTGAGTTCGACGTACCGGAAGCCGTGGACGGTGAACCGGGGCTCGTACGTCTCGACGGCCCCGGTTCCGGCGAGGATGAACCGGTCGGTGGCCTGGGCAGCACGCAGGTTGGTGGTGTACAGCGTGCCGTCGGCGTCGAGGACCTCGCCGTGCCGGACGGTGACCGTGGTGCCCGCCTCGCCGCGGACCGCGATGCGGTTCCAGCCGGTGAAGTTCTGGCCCATGTCGAAGATCCAGACCCCTGACCGCGGCTGCGTGATCGACACGGCACGGAACTCGTGCTGGACGGTGACACCGTTGTCGACCTGGGCGACCAGGTGGGGTGCGGTCCCGTCGCGGACGACCGCGCCGGCCCAGCCGCTGTCGTCGAAGTCGGGGCCGTCCCAGCCGTCGAGGTGCAGACGCGCGTCGTACGTCTCGCCGTTGTACAGGTCGTCCGCCGTGATCGCGCCCGTGCTCGCTCGCCAACTGCCGTCCGTCGTCACCAGTTGGGTACTGCCGTCGGTGAAGGTGATGTGCAGCTGCGCCGCGTACCACGGCCGGTTGCCGTAGTGCCGGCTGCCGGCGAATCCCAGACTGCCGGAGTACCAGCCGTTGCCCAGCCAGGCGCCGAGGACATTGGTCCCCTGCCGGATCCCCGAGGTCACGTCGAACACCTTGTACTGAAGGCGTCTGGTGTAGTCGGTCCACCCGGGGGCCAGCACGTCCTGGCCGACCTTCGCCCCGTTGAGCCGGGTCTCGTGAAGGCCCAGCGCGGTGGTCAGCAACCGGGCGGAAGCCACCTGTCCGCCCACGGTGAAGCGCCTGCGCAGCAGCGGCGCGGGTCCGACGACGCGCACCCCGGACCCCCACGGACCGGCTCCGTACGAGGCGACCACGCGCGCGGCAGGCCAGTCGCCGTCGTCGAACCCGGGAACCTGCCAGCCTGACGGCGCGCTCTGGTACGACCTCCACGACGCGTCGGAGACGACGGTCGGGCCGCCCGTCACCGTCAGCTTGGCGATGAGCGCCGCAGGCGACTCGCTCGTGTTGCGGCTCTCGATCGCGATCGTGTTGCCGCCGCTCCGGAGGTGGGCGGTGACATCGACGAGGGCAGCGCTCTTCCACGAGTCGGTCACGCGTGGCGAGGCACTCACCAGGGTTCCGTTGATCCATACGTCCGCGGTGTCGTCCCCGGTGACGACCAGGGTCGCGGCGGCGGGCGCGCCGGTCAGTGCGAAGGTACGCCGGAAGCAGCGGGTCTCGACGGGACGTCCTGTCGCGGGATCGCCCTCGGGGTACCAGATCCAGTCGGCCCCGGACAGATCCGGGTCCTCGGGCCGCCCGATGAACGCGGCACGCCACTCGTCGGCCGCGGCCAGCAGCCCGGTCTCGAACCACTGCGGCTCGCTCCACGCGCCCGTCCGGCCCTGGGTGTCCCAGACGCGCACCTGCCAGAAGTAGCGCGTCAGGCTCGCCAGACCAGGGCCGGCATAGGCGATGTCGATCTGCCGGTCCGACGGGACACGGCCGCTGTCCCACACGTCGCCGGTACCGGCGGCCGTGGCCGAGACCCGAATCTGGTAGCCGGCCTGCCGTTGTTGCCGCTCCGTCGAGTCGAGCCGCCAGCCGAACCGCGGCCGTGCGCTGTCGACACCCAGCGGGGCCGCGCGGTGTTCCACGGTGCAGCCGGCCACGCTCAACGGCGACGCGGCGGCGAGGTCGGGGGCGGCGACGCCGGAGTACCAAGGGGCGACACCGTAGGCACCCAGGTCGCGAACGGCGGGCCAGCTGCCGTCGCCGAAGCCGGGCAACTCCCAACCCTCGGGCACGTCCTTGCCCGCCGACCAGCTGCCGTCGGTGACGACGTCGGTCGTACCACCGGAGGACTGGACGCGTACGCGCCCGATGACTCCCGCGGGTCCGCCCTGGTTGCGGCAGGCGAGCGCAAGCGTGTTGACCCCCGCCGTCACCGCCGGCCGCAGGTCCACGTAGAGGGCCCTGCGCCAGGAGTCGACGACTCTGGGCGATCCTGCCAGCGGCTTCCCGTTCAGCCATACGTCTATCGTGTCGTCGCCCGTGACGACGAGTTGCGCATCGCTCACATCGCCTTCGGCGACGGTGAATCCGGCACGGAAGTACCGGTGTCCCGCGGGGGCGTCGGCGCGCGGATCGCCTTCCGGATACCAGATCCAGTGAGCCGGGGAGAGCCCGACGGGCGGCACCTGCGGTGTGCCGGTGGCCGCCTGCGCCGGGGCGGGCAGGGCACCGACGGCGCCCGCGGCGAGGGCGCCTGCGGCCAACGCCGATCCGGCGCTGAGGAAGTGGCGTCGGCTGAGCGGGAGTTGGCGGCGGGGAGTGGGCGAGTCGGCGCCGTGGGGGGTGATGTGGCTGACCAACGAAGTACTCCTTCACACACGTGGTCGGGCGAAGCAGAACAGTTCGGCTGTGCAGCGGACACGAACGGCATCGGCCGGTCCCGGCACAGGCGCGGCGGTCGCGGTCGCTGGGTTCGTTCTCGTGCTGGTCGCGGTCGTGCTGTGCTGGTCGTGGTGGCCGTGGCGATGGCGAGGCGGTCGTCGATCCGGGGAACGCGTGCGCACGGTGAAGGCAAGGAGATTGAAACGATTCAATTCATCAGTGCGGTCGCACCATATGGGCGTCGCCGGAGACGGTCAATAGGTTCGGCGCGCCATTCGACACGGCATTCGACACGGCACCACGCCCCCGCACCCCTGCCGCCGGACACGGCGTCGAACCCGAGGCAGGCGCACAGAGCGCTAGTCGATCAGCACCGCCAGTCCCGCGATCAGTCCCAGGACCAGGAGGTTGACCAGCACCGCGTACAGGATGCACAGCCAGCCCACGACGATGGCCGCCAGCGACAGCCAACGGCCTTCCAGTTTCTGCCTCTTGGCGCGACGGCGCCCCAAGTGCCCGGAGACGATGGCGACAAGTGCGCAGACGATCAACAGACCCAGGATCGGCACCGAGTACGTCACGGTGAGCCAGCCGCCCATCACGGAACCGCTCGCGTAGACCACGGCGGCGAAGGCGGCGTAGGCGCTGACGACGGCGGGCTTGTTGCGGGTCCGTTCGGCCGACTGGGCTGGGGTGCTCATGATCGGAACGATACCGACACGGCGGAGGCGTCCGCGGTGCCGCTGCCCCGAGGTCTCACCCATGGGCAATTTCCGGCCGACCCGGCCGGAAGACGGCTTGCCAGTCGATCACTTCGCGGGACACACTTCTACAGGTCTGTAGATCGTGCGGGGAAAGGCGGACCTGATGTTCGGCTTGAGTGAGCTGGCAGTGATTCTCGTCGTGGTCGTCGCGATCCTGGGAGTCAAGAAGCTGCCCGAGCTGACACGGTCGGCGGGCAAGGCCGCCCGGATCTTCAAGAGCGAGGCCAAGGCGTTCAAGGAACAGGACGCTCCGGGCGGGGCATCCGGATCCGGCCAGGTGATCTCCGGCGAAGTCGTCGACCGGGACGCAACGCCGCGCTCCTGACGGCGCGGGCGCGATCCGCGCCCGCGGACCAGGACCGCACTCCTCCCGGGTCGGACTCGGTTCAGGTCGCGCGGGCGAGTGCCGTGGCCCGGCGCAGGCTCTCGGCGACGGCGTGCGGGATGTCGTCGACCGGGAACAGCACGTGCCGTACGACCCGTTCGGCGTCGACGACCAGGATCAGCCGCTTGTGATGCAGGCGGCCGGCGGCCCGGAAGGTGGGCAGCCGCAGCGCCGCCGCCAGTCGATGGGCGGCATCCGAGTGGAGGCCGTACGGGATGTCCTCCGTTCGGGCGAACTCCTGCTGCTCGTGCACGGGTTGGGTGCTGACACCGCGCACGTCCACCTCCGCCTTCCGGAAGTCGGGCCAGGCGTCGCGAAAGAGCCGGTGCTCCGGCGTGCCGCCGTCGGCACCGGGGATCTCCTCGTCCCACTCCACCCGCGTGCCCGGGTAGGTGAACAGCACGGTCGCCGCGGCGTCCGGGGAGACGAGCGGCAGGTCGGCACCGTGCGTGCCGGGCAGCACCAGGCCGTCGGGCAGCCCGGTGCCGACCAGGGCGTGGACACGGGCGTGTTCGCCGCCGCCCTCCCGCACGGTCGCGGTGAGGCTCCCGTCGCCCAGCACCCACCGGTCGCCCCAGTCCTGCATCGCCACGAGCAGCGGCAGCAGGGCCGCGCCCGCGTCGGTGAGCAGGTACTCGTAACGCACCGGGCGCCGTTGGTAGAGGCTGCGGCGCAGGACGCCGTGGGCGACCAGACGGCCAAGACGCTCCGTCAGGACCTTGCGGGAGAGGCCGATCTCGGCGGCCAGCGCGTCGAACCGGACGTGCCCGCGGGCGACTTCGCGCAGCACGAGTACGTTCCACCAGTCCCCCAGGACCAGGGCGCCCTGTGCGATGCCGCAGTTCTCGTCCGCGTTGTGCATTCTCATGCCCCCATAGTAAGTTCCTTTTCGGGACTCACTTTGTTTCTGGAGAAAACTTTCCGCCCGCGTCAGGCGGGCCCAGCATGAGGAGTTGCACCGTGACCGCCATCAGCCGGGTCGTCGCACGGGAGATCATCGACAGCCGGGGCAATCCGACCGTCGAGGTCGACGTGGAACTCAAGGACGGATCACGCGGCCGCGCGGCGGTCCCGTCGGGCGCCTCCACCGGCGCCCGCGAGGCGGTCGAGCTGCGGGACGGGGATCCGGCGCGGTTCCACGGCAAGGGCGTACAGCGCGCGGTGGACGCCGTGAACGAGACCATCGCGGACGCCGTGAACGGACTCGACGCCGACGACCAGGAGACCGTCGACCGCACCATGATCGAACTGGACGGCACCGACACCAAGGCGCGGCTCGGCGCCAACGCCCTGCTCGGCGTCTCCCTGGCCACCGCCAAGGCCGCCGCGGCCTCGCACCGCCTGCCGCTGTACCGCTACGTCGGCGGGGTCGACGCCCGCCTGCTCCCGGTGCCGATGATGAACATCGTCAACGGCGGTGCCCACGCGGACAATCCGCTGGACTTCCAGGAGTTCATGATCGCCCCCATCGGCGCGGCGACCTTCGCCGAGGCCGTCCGCATGGGCTCGGAGGTCTTCCACACCCTGCGCCGCAACCTCGTCGCCGCCGGCCACAGCGTGAACGTCGGCGACGAGGGCGGCTTCGCCCCCGACCTGCGCACGGCCGAGGAGGCACTGGACTTCGTCGTCCAGGCCATCGAACAGACCGGATACAAGCCCGGCACCGACATCACCCTCGTCATGGACCCGGCCACGTCGGAGTTCTTCCGCGACGGCGTCTACGACTACACGGGCGAGGGCGTCCGCCGTACGCCCGCCGAGCACGCCGACTACCTCGCCGCACTCGTGGACCGCTACCCGGTCGCGTCCATCGAGGACCCGATGGCCGAGGACGACCACGACGGCTGGCGCGACCTGACCGCGCGGCTCGGCGGCCGTTGCCAGCTCACCGGCGACGACGTCTTCTGCACCAACGAGAGCCTGCTGCGCGCCGGGATCCGTGACGGTGTCGCCAACTCCATTCTGGTGAAGGTCAATCAGATCGGCACGCTCACCGAGACGCTGGCCACCGTGTCCACCGCCCACCGCGCCGGGTACACAGTCGTGATGTCCCACCGCTCCGGTGAGACCGAGGACACCACCATCGCCGACCTCGCCGTCGCCACCGGCTGCGGTCAGATCAAGACCGGATCGCTGTCCCGCTCCGACCGTACCGCCAAGTACAACCAGCTCCTGCGCATCGAGGAGGAGCTGGGGACCAAGGCGCGCTACGGCGGCAAGGAGTTCCTGGGCCTGCGCCGATAGCCGCCCTCCCCCTGCCGCACACCTCGGCCCGCCGGACACCCGGCGGGCCGAACTGTTGCCCGGAGGACCCACCGACAATTTTTCTTTTCTTGACAACTGATCCTGTCGGACGGATCCTGGAACGGCAGCCGGACACCTCCGCGGCAGGACCCCCACCCACGAAACCGAGGGAATCTCTCATGCGCACCCTGATCAGCACGGCCTTCATCTCGCTCGACGGCGTCGTGGAGGCACCGGGCGGCGAACCCGGCTACCGGAACTCCGGCTGGGTCTTCAAGGGGGTCGAGTTCGCGGCCGAGGCGTTGGAGATCAAGGGACGGGAACAGCAGGAGTCCACCGCGATGCTGATGGGCCGGGGCAGCTACGAGGGCTTCAGCCCGGTGTGGCCCGACATGGCGGAGTTCGCCGACTACAACGCCATGCCGAAGTACGTCGTCTCCACGACCCTCACCGAGGACAGGCTCGTCTCCAACTGGGGCGAGACCACCCTGCTGCGCTCACTCGACGAGGTCGCCGCCCTCAAGGAGACCGACGGCGGCCCGATCATCGTCCACGGCAGCGCCTCCCTGAACCAGGGCCTCTCGGACGCGGGCCTGATCGACCGCTACCACCTGCTCGTCTTCCCGCTGCTGCTCGGTGCGGGAAAGCGAATGTTCAGCACCGCGGACAACGACACCCGGAAGCTGAAGCTGGTCGAGCACGAGGTCTACGCCAACGGCGTTCAGAAGCAGGTCTTCGACGTGGTCCGCTGACGACGCGGCGCGGCCGTCACCACGCGGCCGTCAGTCCGTCGCGGCGGGCAGGTGCCGGGCCGCCGCCAGCCTGGCCAGCTCGGCGAGTCCGGTGAAGTAGGAGACGCAGTACTCCTCCTCGATCAGCGGAACGACCTTGCCGAGTTCGGCGATGCGCGCCCAGAGAACGGCGATCCAGTGGCCGTCGAGTGTGCCGCCCAGTTCCCTCAGGACGAGACCGGCGACGTCGGCGTCCAGCAGAACCAGGTCCACGCCGTCGAGGTCCACGCCGCGGAAACTCTCGGGGAAGGGCGCACGCAGGTGCGCTTCCCAGAGCACGGAGAGCCGGTCGTCGTGGTGTGCCCCGCCCGTGTCGCCGGGGGCCGGCTGTGCCGTAGCAGACGGACGCAGGAGCAGGTCAACGGTGTCGAAGAGGGTTCGTACCATGATCAGGGCCCCCTCCGGCGTGACCGCGCCGCTGGTCACCACACCTCGCGCGAGCCTGTCGCGCAGGGCGCGGCAGCGTTCGAGGCCGGCGGCTGTCCCGGCATCGACGAGCCCTTCCGCGGCTGCCCGCCCGATCAAGCCCTCCAGTGATTCGCCGGAGGCCAGGCGTTCGGCGAGGACCTGCTCCAGGGCGTACAGGGCGTGCGTGACGGCGACGGTGGCGAACTCGTACCGGTAGTAGGAGTGACGGATGAGCTCGCGGGAGGTCTCCAAGGCGCTCTTGACCGGCATGGACGCGGCACCGGGCAGCACGAGCCCGGCGACCAGGCCGTGCATGCCCGAGTAGTCGAGTACGACGTCACGGGAGCGCGGGTCCGGCAGAGGCGAGGGGCCGGACGTCGGCCGAGGGGTGTCCACGTGCGTGATCCTGTCGTGAACGCGGGCCGCTGTCATCGGAATTGCGCCGGGCTGGCCTTCGGTGAGCTGTCGGTGGGCGGCCTCCGGTGATGGGATGGACGGGTGTTCCATGAAGACCTCAGCGCCTACGCGTACTCCGACGCCGACGACATCTTCGGCGACCCCACCACCGGTGTGCGCTTCGTCAGCTTCCGGCCCGCCTACGAACGGCTCAACGTGGGCTGGCTGGAGGCCGGCCGACCCTGGACACGGGGGCGGGGCCCCGAGGGATTCACCGACAAGTTGCTGGAGATCCTGGCGGCGCAGCAGGTGAACGAGATGCTGGGCCTGCACTATTGCGACCTCTGCGGGGCAGCGCCCTTCGACTCCCACCCGTGGTTCACCCCGCGGCCGGGACACCGCTGTGCGGCCGCGGGCACCGGCGAGCTCCGTGTCCCCGGCCCGCCCGGTGTCGCCTTCGCCGCCCCACAGCTGATCGGACACTACGTGGCCGACCACGGCTACCTGCCGCCCCGGACGTTCCGCGACGCCGTGCTCGCCTTCGATCCGCGGCAGGCCGCCGCCACCTCGTACCCCTGGACCGGCTTCCCCTGGATTCCCGACGGCGCGGAGCTCTACGACGCCAGAGTCGAGTGACGGCGGCTGCGTGGGGGGTGCCGTGCCGCTACCTCGCCTGAAGGGTGTACGAGCCGGTCGCCTGGGCGGTCAGGCGCCAGCCGCCGGGCTGCTCCGACAACTGGACTCCGGTGAGACCGCGGACCGTGGTCGCCGGGCGGCTCGCGCCGGGGATCCACACGTCCAGGATGCCCGTCCCGGTGCCCGTCAGCCGCAGGTCCCGGTCGGTGACGGAGGACTTGAGGGAGGTCAGACGGCCGGGAGCGCTGCGCGGGTACGCCTGGGACAGCGCCGTCGTCTCGAAGGCCGGGCTCGGCAGCGGCTTGCCGTCGGGGCAGGTGTACAGCACGACGCCGCCGCCCGAGGTGGTGGCCGCGGGGTCGTTCTGCGGATCACCGCAGGCCTTCTTCCACACCCAGATCGCCGAGCCGAGCATGTCCGCGTTCTGCCGCTCCAGGTACCGGTCGAAGCGCGAGCGGAAGTCCTCGGGTTCCCCGAACCATCCCCACTCGCCCGACCACAGCGGTGCCCCGTACGCCCGGGCGGTGCGCTCGGCGGTGGTGAAGCCCTGTTCGATCGAGGTCAGGGTGACGCCCAGGCCCTGGTCCATGGTGATCGACTCGCTGTAGAGGTGCGGCGAGAAGACCAGCAGCGGGTCGTCGGCGAACCCGGCCGGCGGGGTGGTGTCGAAGCCCAGGCCCGACCAGAGGATCGAGGGCTCGAAGAACACCAGGTGGTGGAAGCCGCCGCGGGTCTTCGCCTCCGCGGCCCGGATCGAGGTGATCGCCTGCTGGTAGAGGCGCCCGAGCAGGACCGAGGAGGTGACGCCGGGAGCGTTGCCGGGACCCGGCTCGTTGAGGAGGTCGTAGCCGGCGACGGCGGGCTCGTCCGCGAAGGTCTCGGCGAGGCGGCCCCAGGCGCGGGCGAACTCGGTGCCGATGCCGTCGGTGTCGTCGTAGAGGTTGGTGAACGCCTGCTGCACGTTGGGCGCGAGGTCGCGGCCGAGGAAGCCGCAGGCCCGGGCGCCGTCGGTGCGGGTCGCCCACTCGGGGGCGCCGTCGTTGCCGAACTCCGGTGACGCGTTGGCGCGGCACCGCGTGCCCGGCGCGGCGGTGACGTACTTCGAGAAGGTGTCCTGGTGGATGTCGAGGACGGTGTGGATCCCGTGGGCGGCGGCCTGGTCGACCGCGGTGCGCACCCGCGCGAGGTACGCCTCGTCGAAGACGCCTCGCTCCGGCTCCAGGGCCGACCAGGACAGGGCAAGCCGCTGCACGTCGAACCCGTACCGGGCCATCAGCGCGTAGTCGGAGTCCTCCAGCGGCCACACCGTGGGCTTGGCCGGGTCGGGCTGTCCGTAGTCGATGAGCTGGTTGACGTTCACGCCGCGCAGCAGCACCTGCCGCCCCGCGCTGTCGCCGATCATTGGGGGCTGTCCGTCCCGGCGCAGCACGGTCAGCGGCAGCAGTCCCTTCAGGTCGCGGCCCGCGGCCTGCGTCCGCGAGTCGACGAGGGTCACCGGTGTGTCCGTCGCGCCGGAGGGCAGGGTGCCGGAGGCGAGCGCCAGCACGGCGGCGATCGCGACGGGCGGCGCCCACCGGGCAGCATGGGCGAGACGGCCGCGCTCGGCCGAGGGCTCCGTCCGGCGCCGCCAGGCCAGCTCCGCGACCCAGGGGGCGCACACGACGCCTGCGCACGCGCCCGCGGTCACCCCTTCCGCGACCCGCACCAGCACGGACGCGACCGGGAACAGCGCTCCGCCGAAACCGTTCAGGAACCCGTCGACGACCCACAGCGGCGCGAACCCGAGGACGCCCGCCGCGGTGAGCGTCGTCGCGAGCGACCACAGCGTCACCCCGGTACGGGCCCGGGGCAGCCCGGGCGCCACCACCCGGCGCCAGAGCGCGACACCGGCGAGCACCGCCACGCCCCCGGCGACCAGCGTCGCCACCGCGAAGCCGCCGGGTATCGGGCCTGCCGCCCAGGCGAACGCACCGGTACCCGCCTGGAGCGCCACGGCGACACCGGCGGGCAGCCAGGCGAATCCGGCGATCTGGTTGACGTCGGGGCCGCCCGAATGCCCCGCGGCGCGCTCACCGCCCTCGACGACCTGGTGCCCCTCGACGGCCTTGCGGCGCAGGCGCCACACGCCGATCCGGTACGCCGACGCCGCCGGGCCCGCGACCAGCGGCCCGAACGCGGCGTACTTCGCGCCGGTCAGACCGCACTCGGCCAGCAGCGACCCGGCCGTCGGGATCAGGTGCAGCCCGTCCGGCCCTGCGACCGCGAGCAGCAGCACGCTGTAGGCCAGCTTGGCGAAGAACGCCACCAGGATCAGACTCGACCAGACCGCGCCGAAGACCCAGCGCGCCCGCGCCCGGGGAGCGGCGGCGCGCACCACCCGGTGCACGGCCACCGCGCTGCCACCGATCAGCAGGGGCAGGAACACCACCGTGGCCCAGGCGGGGCTGGTGGCGTTGCCGGGTACGAGACCCGCGTCCGGCCAGTTCTCCGGGGCGAACAGTCCCGTCCCGTCGACATGGCCGAGGGCAGCGCACAGCACCGCGAGTACGACCGCGGTGGTGAGGGACGCGATGCGGGCGAGCCGACGGCCGCCGCGCTGATCATCGAGCATGGTTGGAGAAGATAGAGCAGCCCGAAGGCCTGGGGAAGGCCTGTGAGCAGGAATTTCTCCCGGCACACGCGTCCCGGCAGGTCTGGACGGCACGCCCGCTCCGGGCTGCTTCCGGCTCGGGGAGGGAGGCCCGGCGCAGGCACCGCGCGGCGCGTGTGGCGTGCGCGCCATGGCGGACACCTTCGATGTGGCGGTGGCGCTCGGCGGCGGGGTGAGCGATCCCTCGCGCGCGTGGGACTTCGTACGCCGGTTCGCCGCGGAGTGGGCACCCGACCCGCTGCGGCCGCAGGACGGTTTCACCCAGGACGAACTGGACGCTTCCGCGGCGGAGTTGGGCTTCGAACTGCCCGAGGTGCTCCGCCAGGGCCACCGGTTGTTCGGGCGTCGCGCCGATCTGACCGCCGTGCAGGACCCGTTGGTGCCGCCCGCCGGTCTCTTCGTGACCGACGGGCTGCCCGACGGGATCCTGGTACTCCGCGCCCGGTCGGCTGATCCGCCGCGACGGGGACCTCGACCTGTGCCGGGTCCATGTGCGCGGCCGTACGGCCGACGATCTGGAGACCCTGCGCCGGGACCTGCCGGCCTCGTGGGTGTGCTGACGCGCCCACTGCCTTCCCGCCCGACGATCTGCGGGGTGGGCAAATCTGTTGGAGGCGTCGCCCTGGACCGTGGCAGCATGGTCCGTATGACGACGAACCGAAAGGTCCATGCCGCGTAACCGGCCAGGACGGCTCCGGACCGCCCTTCCGCCGCGGAGCCGGACAGCGGGTGCGAGACCGGTCATCGACGGTCTGTCCCGGCGGGCGCTCTCCGAGATCGCCTGCCTCGAACGCGCCAGGAACTACGTGAATCCAGGAGACGTCGGCACCGCCGTGCGCCTGTGGAGGGAGTACGTCCACCTCCCCGAGCGTCGGTTGTGGCACGACTTCGAGTGGGACGACACGCACTGGGACTGCTGCGGCAATCCGCTGGAGGCCCGCGCGCTCCTCGACGTCGTGCTCCAGGCCCTGTCCGCCCGAAGCGCCCGCGAACTGCGGGCGGTCGTCGGCAGGTACGACGCCGTCTGGAACACGCCCGTCCCGGCCTACGGCGCCGACTGATCACTTGGCCTCGGCGAGCCGGACGGCGTCGGGGCCCGCCGGGAAGCGCAGCCGGCCGGTCGTGTCGTGCACCGCCTGCCAGACCGTCTCGGCGACATCGCGCTCCCGTGTGAACACGTCCTGGCCCATGAACCCGTCCAGGGCCGTCTTCGCGAACGCCGCGTACGGCGGCGGGACCATGTCGTCGAGCGAGCGGCCGTCCGTCGCCCGCTCCCCGAAGTTCGTCGTGAGACAGGCGCCCGGCTGAACCGTCTTCACCCGCACGCCGAAGGGCGCGAGTTCGAGCGCGAGGGACGCGCTGAAGCCCTCCACGGCCATCTTGCTCGCCTTGTACACGGCCGAGAGGGGCATGTGGCCCAGCACCACGCTGGAGGTCACGTTGACCACCACGCCGGAGCCTCGCTCGCGGAATCGGGGCAGCACCGCCTGCGTCATCGCCATCACACCGAAGGTGTTGGTCTCGAACACCTCGCGCACGCGGGCCATGCGGGTGTCCTCGAAGACGCCGATCGAGGGGATGCCCGCGTTGTTGACCAGGACGTCGACGGGGCCCGCGGCGTCGAGGGCGGCCGCGATGCTCTCCGGCTCGGTCACGTCGAGCCCGACGACGCGCAGCCGGTCCGACTCGGGCAGGACGCCCGGCCGCGGGGTGCGCATCGTGGCGATCACGTCCCAGCCCTGCGCGTGGAAGAAGCGGGCGGTCTCCTGACCGTATCCGGAGGAGGTGCCGGTGATCAGAACGGTCTTCATGCTGTTCCCCTTGCGATGTGGTGGGATGCGCGGAGACAGACACTTTCCTGCTCCGCGGAAGAACTTCTGATCCCATTGAATCGCCCTGACCTGCCGAAACAGTAGAACTATCCTCGCCGCTCCTTGCACAATCCTCTCGATACCGTTCGGGTCGGATTCAGGGCAGCACCCCCGCGGGGGTGGGCGTGGGGCTCCGCAGGCGGGCCGCGTCCCTGCTCGGGGGCTCACCGAACCGGCGGCGGTACTCGCGGCTGAACTGCGAGGGGTTGTCGTATCCGACACGGCGGCCGACGCCGGTGACGTCGCCCGGGTGCGTGGCGAGCAGGAGCCTGGCCTCCTGGAGGCGGATCTGCTTCTGGAACTGGATGGGGCTCATCGCGGTCACCGCCTGGAAGTTGCGGTAGAAGGCGGAGACGCTCATGCCGGACAGCCGTGCCACGTCCTCGACACGGAAGGGCTCGGCGTAGTGCTCGCGGATCCAGCGCGCCGCTCGGGAGACATGGCTGAGGCCGCTGTCGGCGAGGCCGAGCTGACGTACCGTCGCACCCTGCTCGCCGGTGATCAGACGCCACAGGATCTCGCGCTTGACCAGCGGGGCCAGTACGGCCCGGTCGCGGGGCTCGTCCAGCAGGCGCAGCAGCCGGACCACCGCGTCGAGCAGTGCGGGCGGAGCGTCGCTGACGGCGATCCCCGACGGCGCGCCCTCCCGTGCGCGGGGAAGGTCCGCCGGCCCGGCCTGCACCAGCAGTTCGGCGACGGCGGACGGTTCCAGGGTCAGGCCGAAGCCGAGGGCCGGCTGCTCGGGCTCGGCCCGGGTGAACTGTCCGGTGACGGGCAGGTCGACGGACGCGACCAGGTACTGCCCGGGGCCGTATGCGTAGACCCGTTCGCCCAGGGCGAGGCGTTTGGCGCCCTGGGCGATGACCGCGAGCACGGTGCCGGACATCGAGGGCGCCGGCGGATCCGCCCGGTCGACCTTCGAGATCAGGACACCGTCGATGGCGGTGCTCCAGTCGGGGCGGGCATGCCGGGCCAGCAGCGTGCGGAACTCGTCGAGGCACATACGTCCATTGCAGCACCGTCGTCGGGCCGGGCTCCCGGGGCTCCCATGGCGGACCCGCCGACCGGCCCGTGGCCCTGGGGGGCGGCGCGGTACGGCCGCCGGCAGATCGACGGCCGTCGCACGCCCGCCGGCGTCGGCCCGCCGGTGCGCCTCGCGCCGGTCCACGGCGACCGCTCGCCGTCTCACAGGACCCGGCGCCGACGCCCCAGCCAGGTCTGGGCGACGACCACCACGGCCAGGAAGGCACCGCTGACGACCTGTTGGTAGGCCGAGTCCAGCGAGCCGATCTGGTTGATGACGTTCTGGATGACCTTCAGCAGCAGCACACCCACGAGGGAGCCGCTGATGAAGCCGAAGCCGCCGCTGAGCAGGGTCCCGCCGATGACCACGGCGGAGATCGCCTCGAGTTCCATCCCGCTGCCGAGGATGGTCACGCCCGACACCAGCCAGGCCGCGTTGAGCGCGCCCGCGAGCCCGGCACACAGCCCGGACAGCGTGTAGACGGCGACCTTCGTGCCCGCCACCGGCACGCCCATCAGGGCCCCGGCGTCCTCGTTGCCGCCGACCGCGTACACGTACTGCCCGAATCTGCTGCGCCGCAGCACGACCGCGCCGAGCACGAACAGGGCCACGGTGATCCACACGGGCACGCCGACGCCGAGCAGCGAGCCCTGGCCGAGGGTCGCGAAGAAGGAGTGCTTGTCGACCAGATAGGTCGTCGAGCCCTCGTCGGTGATCGCCAGGAGCAGGCCGCGGGCGCCCAGCATCGCGGCCAGGGTGACGATGAACGGGGCGAGCCTGACCCGTGCGATGAGCAGTCCGTTGACGAGTCCGATCAGCCCGCACACGGCGAGCGGGAGCAACAGGGCCACCGCGCTCCCGTACTGCGAGCCCCAGGCGGCGAGCACCCCGCCGAGGGCGAACAGCGAGCCCACCGACAGGTCGATGCCGCCCGTGACGATCACGAAGGTCATTCCGAGGGCGACCACGGCGAGGAACGCCGAGGACAGCGCCATGTTCTCCAGGTTGTCGCCGGTCAGGAAGGTGTCGAAGCTCAGGGACGCCGCGACCATGGCGATCACCAGGGTCACCAGCGCGCCGTGCTGCTGGGCGAAGGCGCCGAGCCGGTCGGAGCGGCTCGCGCGCGGGGGTCCGTCCCCGGCGGGGTCGTCGGTCGCGACCGGCATGCCGGCCTCCTCGGTGTGCGCGGTCATCGCCTGCCTCGTTCCCGGGCCGCGTAGACGGCGAGGACGATCACCACGGCCTGGGCGATCTGGGTCCACGACGGCGGAAGGTCGTGCTTGATGAGGGTGGTGGTGAGCAGCTGGATGAGTACGGCGCCCGCGACGGTGCCGCCGATGCGCACCCGTCCGCCGCTGAGCGGGGTGCCGCCGACGACCACGGCGGTGATGGCGGACAGTTCCATCAGGGTGCCGAGGGAGGTGGGGTCGCTCGCGCTCAGGCGCGCGGTGGCGAGGATGCCCGCGACGGCGGCCAGCGCGCCGGAGCAGACGTAGACCACCACGAGAACCCTGCTGACCGGGAGTCCGGCGAGCCGGGCCGCGGGCCGGCTGTCGCCGATGGCCAGGACCTGGCGGCCGAAGGTGGTGCGACGCACCACGAACGCGACCAGGAGCGCGAGCGCCGCGGCGATCAGGACCAGGTAGGGCACGCCCAGCACGTCGCCGGAGCCGAGCGCCGCCATGCCGGGATCGCGTACGTCCTTGAGCTGCGGAAGCAGCACCAGGGCCAGACCGCGTCCGGCGACCATGAGGGCGAGGGTGGCGACGATGGGCTGGACGCCGACGAAGGCGACGAGCGCGCCGTTGGCCACGCCCACCACGATGCCGCCGAGCACCGCGATCAGCGCGGCGATCCAGGGTCCGTAGCCGAGGTAGAGGGAGAGCAGCGAGGTGGACAGGGCCATCACGGAGCCCACCGACAGGTCGACGCCCTCGGTGCCGATGGCCAGCGCCATGCCGAGCGCGACGACGAGGACCGGGGCGACCTGGACGGCCTGGGTGCGGAAGTTCTCCGTGGACAGGAAGTACGGGGTGAAGGCGAAGTTGAACAGCAGCAGCACCGCGACGCCCGCGTAGACGCCGTACTCCTGGAGCAGGCGCAGCAGCCGGGCGCGGTCCAGCGTGCCGCGCGCGAGTGCGAGGTCAGCCATCGTGTCCTCCCGCGGGTGCGGATGCGAGGGCGCGCATCAGGCCGTCCTCGGTGACGTCGTCGCCGGTCAGTTCGCGCACCACCACGCCTTCCTTGAGGACGATCACGCGGTCGCTGCCCTCGATGAGTTCCTCGGTGTCGGAGGAGATCAGCAGGACGGCGAGTCCGTCGTCGGCGAGTTCGTCGATGAGGGCCTGCACCTCGGCCTTGGCGCCGACGTCGATGCCGCGGGTGGGCTCGTCGAGCAGCAGTACCTTGGGGTGCAGGGCGAGCCAGCGGGCCAGCAGTACCTTCTGCTGGTTGCCGCCGGAGAGTTCACCGACCTTCTGGTGCGGGCCGGCCGCCTTGATGCGCAGCCGTTTCATGAAGGTCTCGACGACGCGGTCGATGCGGGAGTCGTCGACGAGGCCGAAGCGGGAGAGCGCGGGCAGCGCGGCGAGCGCGATGTTCTCGCGTACGGAGAGTCCCGGCACGATGCCCTCGGCCTTGCGGTCCTCCGGCAGGAGGCTGATGCCGGCGCGGATCGCGGCGGCGGTGGAGCCGGTGCGTACCGGGGTGCCTGCGACACTCACCCGGCCCGCGTCGGTGGGCAGCGCTCCGGCGATGGCCTTCGCGGTCTCGCTGCGGCCGGAGCCGAGCAGCCCGCCGAGTCCCACCACCTCGCCCGGCCGCAGCGCTAGCGACACGTCATTCAGCCGGTGACGTACCGTCAAGTTGTCTGCACGCAGGACGGGTTCGGCGGTGGCGGTGTGGGAGCCGGAGAACTTCGTCAGGCCCTCCGTGCGCACCTCGCCGATCTCCCGGCCGAGCATCATGGACACCAGCCGCAGCCGGTCGAGGCCGGCCAGCGGGCCGGTGTGCACCACGCGTCCGTCGCGCAGGACGGTGACCGCGTCGCAGATCTCGTACAGCTCGTCCATGCGGTGGCTGACGTAGATCACCGCGACCCCGCGCTCGCGCAGCATGCGGATCACCCCGAACAGGGTGGCCACCTCGCGTGGTTCGAGCGAGGAGGTCGGCTCGTCCATGATGACGACCCGGGCGTCGACGGCCACGGCCCGTGCGAGGGCGACCATCTGCTGGGCGCCGACGCCGAGTTCGCGCAGCGGGCGGCGTACGTCGACCCGGATGCCGAGCCTGCGCAGGGCCTCGTCGGCCTCGCGGTGCAGACGTCCGAAGTCGATCAGGCCCAGTCGGCCGCGCGGTTCGCGGCCGAGGAAGAGGTTGCGGGCCACGCTCATCAGCGGGACGAGGTTGACCTCCTGGTAGATGGTGGAGATGCCCGCCTGCTGGGCTTGCAGCGGGGTGGCGAAGCGCACCGGCGCGCCGTCGTACGACACCTCCCCCGCGTCGGGCCGGTAGACCCCGGTGAGCACCTTGATGAGCGTCGACTTGCCGGCGCCGTTCTCGCCGACGAGTGCGTGCACCTGCCCGGCGTGCGCGGTGAAGTCCACGTCGGACAGCGCGCGCACGCCGGGGAAGGTCTTGGACAGTTTGGTGACCGAGAGCACGTCAGTAGGCCTTGCCGAGGTCCGTCTGGGCGTTGCCCTTGGCGTAGGAGCTGTCCTGGATGACGATGTCCTGGCCGACCTTGCCGCCCTGGGTGAAGGTGTCGAGGGTCTGGAAGGCGAGCGGGCCGAAGCGCGGGTTGGACTCGATGACGCCGTAGATCCAGCCGTCCACGATGGCCTGGACGGCGTTGCGGGTGCCGTCGATGGTGACGATCTTGACGTCGCCGGGCTTCTTCCCGGCGCCCTTGAGGGCGTTGACGGCGCCGAGGCCCATCTCGTCGTTCTCGGCGTAGATCCCGGTGATGCCGGGCTTGGACTGGATGAGGTTCTCGGTGACCGACTGGCCCTTCTCGCGGGCGAATTCACCGGTCTGCCGGAACACGATCTTCAGGCCGGGGGCCTTCTCCTTGATGCGGTCCTCGAAGCCCTTGGTGCGTTCGGTGGTGACGTTGTTGCCGGCCGCGCCGAGCAGGATGGCGATCTCGCCCTTGCCGCCGGTCGCCTCGATCATCTGGTCGGCGGCCCGCTGCCCCTGCTGGACGAAGTCGGAGCCGATGAAGCTCACATAGTCCTTGCAGGCGGTGGCGTTGATCTTGCGGTCGATCGTCACGATCGGGATGTGCTTGGCGGACGCGGCGCGCAGCACCGGCTCCCAGCCGTCGGAGTTCAGCGGTGCGATGACCAGCAGGTTCGCGCCCTTGGCGATGAGGTCCTGGACGTCGCTGATCTGCTTGGAGAACTGCGACTGGGCGTTGGCGGTGAGCAGTTTGATGCCGCGCTTCTGGGCCTCTGCCTTGATGGAAGCGGTCTCCGCGATCCGGAAGGGGTTGGCCTCCTTCTCGGACTGGGAGAAGCCGACGGTGGCGCCCTTGAGGTCGAGTTTGCCGCCGCCGTAGGCGTCGACGGTGCAGGTGGGTCCGGAGTCGGTGCTCGGTGAGGCGACCTGCTGCCCGGCGTCGTCCTGCGTGGCGCCGGAGGTGTTCTTGCCCGAGTCGTCCTCGGACTTGGTGCATGCGGTCACGAGCGCCAGGCTCGTCACGAGGCCTGCTGTGAGGAGGTGGCGTGCGAAGGCGGGACGGGCAACTGCGTTGGTCTTCATGGGAGTCCCCCAAACGGCGCGGCCCCGGCGCGTGAGAGCGCTCTCGGGGAGGCTGGCTCTTGCGGTCAACTCGGTGTGCTCGTCGTTCCGGGGAGGTTTTTACATCGTTGGAAGGAGGCTGTAAACCCCTCCGTTCGAAATCCCGTCAGCGCCGCCCCAGTGTGCTCTCCCGCTCAACCAGCCTGAATTCCGCGGTCAGTTCGCGTCCACCGGGCACTTCGCGCCCCGACAGACTGCGCAGCAGCGAGGCCACGGCCATCCGGGCGATCGCCTGCTTGTCGGGCGAGACCGTGGTCAGGGTGACCGCCCCGAAACGCCCCTCGGCGAGGTCGTCGAAGCCCACCACCGCCACGTCCCAAGGCACCCGCAGCCCCCGCTCGTGCAGCACCCGCATCGCCCCGATCGCGATCAGGTCGTTGTACGCGAAGACGGCGTCCGGCCGCACCCCCGAGTCGAGCAGCTCGGCCATCGCCCGCGCCCCGTCGTCGCGGTCCCAGCCGCCGACCGGCACCACCAGGCTGTCCGGGGCCGGCACCCCGGCGGCGCCCAGCTCCTCGCGCCAGCCGGCCAGCCGCAGGTGGGCGGGCCGGTTCGCGGAGTCGGTGCGCGCGCCCAGGTAGGCGATGCGGGTCCGGCCGCGGCCCAGCAGATGGCGGACCGCGCACCGGGCCGCGGCCACGTTGTCGATCGCGATGTGGTCGTAGGGCAGGTCGTACACGCGCTCGCCGAGCAGCACCAGCGGCACGTCGTCGGACCGGCCCTGGAGGTCCTCGGCCTCCAGCTCCAGCGGGCTGAGGATGAGCCCGTCGATCACCCGGGCCGGCAGGCCCTGGCTGACCAGGATCTCCTGCTCGCGGTCGCCGCGCGTGTGGTCGAGCAGGACGGTGAACTCGTGCTCGGCGGCCGCGTCGATCACGGCCCCTGCCAGCTCCGCGAAGTACGGGTTGCCGAGCTCGGGAACGGCCAGCGCGATGATCCCCGTACGCCCCTTGCGCAGATGACGCGCGGTCAGGTTGGGCCGGTAGCCGAGCTCGTCGATGGCCGACTGCACCCGGGCCCGCATCGCCGGGGTGACGTGCGGATAGTTGTTCACCACGTTGGACACCGTCTTGATCGAAACGCCCGCGCGTTCCGCCACGTCCTTCAGGCTGACCCGCAAGGGATCTCCTCAGCGTCGATGGGCGCCGCGTCCTCGGAGGCTGTGCTCTGCCCCTGGACAGCGGCCGGGAGCCGTGCTCTCATGCCAACTGCCGTTCCTTCCAACGTTGTACAGACTGAAGCAACGAGCCGCCACCCTTCCTCAGCCAAGGAGGATCCGTGCGCACCAAACCCCTCAGGCAACGCCTCGCCCTGCTGCTCGCCGCGGCCCTGGGCGCCGCGGGACTCGCCGCGACACCCGTCGCGCACGCGGCCGACGACCCCGTCGAGGTCCATGGCCTCAAGGGCGAGTACTACACCCAGTCCGCCCCCGGCGCCTTCGACTTCCACCAGCTCAAGGCGACCGGACTGGACCCGAACCTCGACTTCGACACCCTGGAGCCGCGCCTGGCCTTCGCCACCGGGCAGTCGGACGACGTCAGCGTCCGCTGGACCGGCCGGATCGTGCCGGAGAAGACCGGCCCCACCACCTTCTCGATCATCGGCGACAACGGCTTCCGCCTCTGGGTCGGCGACACCCTGGTCATCGACCACTGGGTCGACGACTGGGACCGCGAACAGACCGGCGCTCCCGTCGAGTTGACCGCGGGCAAGGCCTACGACATCAAGGTCGAGTACTTCGAGCACTACGGGGGCTCCAACCTCCACCTGCGCTGGACCCCGCCCGGCGGCACCAAGACCGCCGTCCCGTCGTCCGCGCTGCTGCTGCCCGACGGCTACGACTACGACGGCGCCACCGCCACCGCCGTCCGCGCGGACGGCCGCACGCTGCGGCTCGACTTCGCGCAGCCCCTCGCCGCTCCCCCGGCGGACCTCACCGACCACATCGACGCCGTGATCGGCGGCGCCACCTGGCCGCTCGGCGCGGCCCGGCTGGACCCCGCCGACCCCAGATCGCTCCTGATCACGCTGGAACAGCCCGTGGTCGGCAACAAGGACGGCACCGCGTCCGGTCTCGCCGACGTCCGCTACGACGGCGCGGGCGGTCTGACCGGAAAGGACGGCAACGTTGTCAAGTCCTTCTGGAGCAGCGGCGCCAACCGGTCCACGTACGAACTGCGCACGAAGTGGGCCGACGAGGTCTCCGCGCGCAACGCCCATCCCGAGTACCCCCGACCGCAGTTGACCCGCGGCTCCTGGCAGAACCTCAACGGCTCCTGGCAGTTCGCCGCCGCGCAGGCCGGGGAGCAGCCGCCGGTCGGCCGGAACCTCGGTGAGAAGATCCTCGTCCCCTACCCCGTCGAGTCACAGCTGTCCGGCCTCGAACGGCACGAGGACCGCATGTGGTACCGGCGCACCTTCACCGTCCCGGCCGGCTGGAAGATCGGCTCCGGCAAGCGTCTCCAGCTGAACTTCGGCGCGGTCGACTGGCAGGCCGAGGTGTACGTCAACGGCCACAAGGTCGCCGAACACCAGGGCGGCTACGACAAGTTCAGCGCCGACATCACCGCCGCGCTCAAGCCCGGCCGCACCCAGGAGCTGATCGTCGGCGTGTACGACCCGACGGACGCCGCCGACGGCGAGAACCCGCCGGTGGGCAAGCAGCGCCTGGACCCGAGCGGCATCTGGTACACCCCGTCCTCCGGCATCTGGCAGACCGTGTGGCTGGAGCCGGTCGCCGCCGACCACGTCGACACGCTCAAGCTCACCCCGGACGTGGCCGCGGGCACCCTGACGATCGAACCGCAGGGCGTGCGCGCCGGACTGCCGGTCACCGCCACCGCGTACGCCGGGAAGCACCGCGTCGCCACCGTCACCGGCCGCAGCGGCAAGGCCCTCACCCTGCGGATCCCGAAGGCCCACCTGTGGTCGCCGGACAACCCCTTCCTGTACGACCTGAAGGTGAGCGTCGGGGGCGACCGCGTCGGCAGCTACTTCGGGATGCGGTCGATCAGCGTGGAGAAGGTGAACGGCGTACCGCGCACCGTGCTCAACGGCAAGCCGGTCTTCATGATGGCCACGCTCGACCAGGGCTTCTGGCCGGACGGTCTGTACACCGCGCCGACCGACAGCGCGCTCGCCTACGACCTGAAGATGCACAAGAAGATGGGCTTCAACTCCGTACGCAAGCACATCAAGGTGGAACCCGACCGCTGGTTCTACTGGGCCGACCGGCTGGGCCTGATGGTGTGGCAGGACATGCCCGCGATGACGGCCGGGGTGAACCCGTCGACCGCCGCCCGCGCCGAGTACGAGCGCGAGATGAAGCAGATGATCGACGAGCACATCAGCAGCCCGTCGGTCGTCATGTGGGTCACCTTCAACGAGGGATGGGGCCAGTACGACATGGCCCGCATCGCCGACCAGGCCAAGGCCTGGGACCCGACCCGGCTGGTCAACAGCATGTCGGGCATCAACCTCGGGGCCGACGGAGGCACCGGCGACATCATCGACGAGCACGGCTACCCCAGCCCGGCGCTGCCGCCCCATCCGGACGGCCGGCGCGCCCTGGTCAGCGGCGAGTACGGCGGTCTGGGGCTCGCGGTCCCCGGTCACGCCTGGTCGGTCCAGCAGTCGTACGTCGACGTCGACCCCTCGACCTACACGGACGACTACCTCCAGAAGCTGGCCGAGGTGCACGCGCTGGCCTGCAAGGGCGGCAACGGCGCCGTCTACACGCAGATCTCGGACGTCGAGGGCGAGCTGAACGGCCTGCTGACGTACGACCGCAAGGTGGTCAAGCTCGCTCCACTCTTCTGGTTGAAGCCTCCGTCACCAGGGCACGGAAATCTGCCACGAGGTCGTCTACCTGGTCCTTCGACCATGATGCCAGGTCTGCTTCGGTCGCCCCCGTAAGGCTCATGGGGA